>JBFIJC010000016.1:0-27549 GCA_041600915.1 Nitrogeniibacter sp. | reverse complement strand
GTATCGCGCGCCAATTCGGGCTCGAAGCTCAGCCCGCCCTTGACCAGCGCCACAATGCGCCCGGCGACCCACTGGCCCATCACCCACAAGCCCGCCACACCCGCCATCATGACCAGAAAAGTCGATAGCTCGCGCGACTGAGGGACCTGCCCTTCCTCGCGCGCTTGCTCCAGGCGTCGTGGTGTCGCCTGTTCTGTCTTCTCGAGATCACTCTCTTCGGCCACGCCACTCTCCGATCAGGCCACACAGGCTGCCCTCGCGGAGCAGCGGATGTGAGCATTATCAGACCCGAGCGAGCAATCTCACGGCGGAAGAAAGGGCGAAAAACAGCCCCAATTCTGCGAACGCTGGCTCAACGAGGGGGCGGCAAAGCCTCCAGGCCAACCACCTTGGCGCCCGGCACGACGCCTTTATCGGCAAACCAGCCCTTGTTCATCTCAAGCGCATACCGCGCCGGTTGCGTGGCGCAATGATTATCTTCCGACAGCGGCTGCATCTGCGCGATATTGATGATCCGCCCCGACGCATCAATAAACGCCACCGACAAAGGCAACGGCGTATTGCGCATCCACATGCAGTGCGCCCGCTGCTCCGGAAACACGAACACCATGCCTTCATGCGCCAAGAGACGCTCCCGCCGCATCAGCCCCTGCGCCCGCCGCCCCGGCGTCTCTGCCACCTCGGCGTTGATCCGATACATCCCGATCGACAAATCCACGCGCTCAAAAGGCTCAGCCGCCTCTAGAACCAACGGCATCGCACACAAACCGATCATCAACAATCCACGCACAAACATCCCCCTATCGAACGACGCGGGAGAAGTGTAGCGGAAGAGATAATGACGGGGCGCCACACCAACATTGCGGCGTGCCGAACAGCCAAGCGCGCGACCACTTATGCAATACGCGAAGCGTGAGCGATGTCACAGCGAGGCGCAAGAAAGACGCAGCCGACGCTGCGAGACCACGCTCCGCGCATCACGAAGGCAGAGCGCCAAAGACAAAGGCCCCAGAGGTTTAACCCTCTGAGGCCTTATGGTGTCTGGTGCTGCTGACCGGAATCGAACTGGTGACCTACTGATTACGAATTAGTGAAATCGCAGTTTTACCAAATTGTACGTTGTTGGACATTGTTGTACAAGACCTTGTTTTTATATCGTTTTTTGGTAGATTGCGTTTTTCAGCGTTTCTCGCTGTTTGACGGAATTTGTCTACATGGCGTCTACACGAACCCACAATCAGTCGGTCAACATCACCAAAACGACCGTCGACAAGACCCCGCTTCCAGAGTCCGGCCAGGTCTTTTTACGCGACGCGAAGCTCAAGGGTTTTGGCCTTCGCATCATGGCCAGCGGCGCGCGCGCATTCATCGTCGAAAAGCGCGTCGACGGCAAAGTGCGGCGCATGACCATCGGCCGCTATGGCGAGCTCACCTGCGAGCAGGCGCGCAAAGAGGCACTCAAGCTCCTGGGGCAACTGGCCGTCGGACACAACCCGATTGCAGAGCGCGAACGCGAGCGGATGCGCACGCTGACGCTTGAACAAGTCTTTGACGACTTCGTCAAACAGCGCAACTTGAAAGAGCGCACGCTCTATGACTACCGGCGCCTGGTCGAAGTGGCGTTCGGTGCGTGGAAGTCGCGTCCCTTCGTCGGCATCACCAAGGCCGTTGTGCTCAAGCTTCATCACGAACTTGGCGAGACGCGCGGCGAAGCCTACGCGAACCTCTCCATGCGCTTTTTGCGCTCGCTGTTCAATTTCGCCATTGCGCAATATGAAGACGCCTTCGGTCGCGCCCTCATCACCGAAAACCCCGTGCTTCGCCTGACGCAAACGCGCGCCTGGTATCGCACCGAGCGGCGCCAGACGGTCATAAAAGTGTGGGAGCTCGATCCGTGGTTTGCCGCCCTCGAGCAGATCCGAGCAGACGAGCACAACGAAGCGCAATGCATCGCGGACTACCTGGAGTTTCTGCTTTACACCGGCCTACGCCGCCAGGAGGCGGCGCAACTGACATGGGACCGTGTGGATTTTAAAGACCGTTCCATTGCGATTGCGGACACCAAAAACCACGTGCCGCACGTCCTGCCGCTCTCAAGCAGTGCCCTCGCCCTGCTCGAGCGTCGCGCGGCCATCGCCCGCAATGGCTATGTTTTTGCAGGTGACGGAAAACACGGCTACATCGTCGAACCCAAACGCCAGATTGCCAAAGTCGTTGCCGCCTCAAACGTGAGCTTCACGCTCCACGACCTACGCCGCACCTTCATTACCGTCGCCGAAAGCCTCGACATTCCGCCCTATGCCATCAAGCGACTGGTCAATCACAAGATGCGCAACGACGTGACGGCCGGCTACATCGTCTCGGATCTCGAGCGGCTTCGCGCACCGATGCAGAAAATCTCCGACTTCCTCGATCGGGCCACCGGGCGCTCAGAGTCGGCAACACTCATCGAACTCCACAGAAAAGCTGGTTAGTCAGGTAACGAGCCCGCTCAAAGAGACGTGCGCCGCCGCCTCAAGCGGCGCGACGCTATGATTCCATGATTTTGGTACGCGTTGGCACCTGCAACCTTTGTGTTAAGCGAGCCGCGTCGCGACTATCCGCAGCGAATTGCCATGATTCTCGGGCATTCCCAATTTATGCATAAACACCGGAACTAAGAATGCTTACTCTTGGCCTGGAAGCAACTGACCCCCTGAACGGTGATTACCCTCAAGTGACCACAGCGGAGACCATCGGCCTCGCGCCCCGCATGCGCGGCATCCTTCAGGGACGAAGCCGTGACGATCTCGACAGGATGCTCACCCAAGTCAACATCATGCTGGAGAGTCCTGAACTACAGAAAGCGATCGCACATGACTTCGCCATCGAACACGACCTGGGCAACGACGAAGCCCCCGAGGCACCGGCGCGCTACCTTTCCGCATCCGAAGCCAGGCCACTACTTGCGTGCCTGGACATCTTTGAGCCCATCGAGAGTTGGGCGGAGCTCTTCGCGACGTTCTCGCTCGCACTCCTGAATGAAGCCGTGGTCACCGAGCGCCAGTATTCGATTGAGCTAACCAACGAAGACTCCGACTCCGAACACAATTGGCGCATGCTCTTTAACGTTACCCCCTGGACAAGCGCCGCCCTGGAAGCTGGCGCTTACGCGGAAGCGCTCAATGTGGGCTCACCTTTCGGCACGATACAAACAAAGCCGGTCTCTTCAAAAATCAGCCTTCACAGCCAAAAAGGCGGAATAGCGAGACATGGCCCGACGCACAAGGCGATTCGCGCACTTCGGGACTTCTACTTGGCCGGCAACCATCCCTCTTATGCCGAGGCAACAAAACGCTTCTGCAAGGCCTATCCAGCCGTTGTCAAACACCTCTCCGACGACAACCGCCATCGAACCCTCAAGGAAGGGCTCAGCCGGATTCTCAAGAGCTCAGCAGGTCGTAACTGACTTTCCAGCCGGCCGACATCAACCACAATGGAACTACGTAGCGAGATGCTTGAATCCTTGAAAGGCGCACTTCGCGCACAAGTCGCCGAACTCAAGAAAGACGCCACCTTCTTTGGCACCACTGGCGTTTTCATCGGTTTTTTCGCAAACGCCTTCGCTCAGGCTGAAACGATTGGGATCAAGCTGAATGGTGCCGCGTTGGGCAAGCTCTTGACCGACTTCATGCCGACCCGCGCGGTTCTCGTCATATTCATGATGCTCACCCTTCTTTGCGCAATTCGAAACATAGCAATTGCATCCTCTCTCCCTGCGACGCGCTTGGAAAGGGTCTCTCGCCATAGTGCGGATCGCCTTCGCCAGCTTGCAAGCTCGGCGACCTGCGTCGCATTCGGATTTGCCATTGGGCTCGGGATGACCGTTCTCGCCACGTTTGACGGAGAGGCCGCCTATTTCGCAGCGCTTGTCGCTTTCCTGGGGCTCATCCTTTCTTTCTTCGCCGTCGCAGGGACGGCGCTTGAACGGAAAATGCCACCTACGCAAGAGCCCCGCACATCCGCAGCAATAGCATTTGTCGCGTTCGGCTACTTGGTCTACATCGCATTCACAGGCTTCGCGTAGGTAAAGCCAACACAACACGTGAGCCCGGCTGACGTAGTACGTCAGCCGGGCTCACGATCTTTTCGACATCGGCACCTTTGTTCATCCTTGAAGCACCAAACAAACAAGGAAGAACGATGAACAACGCCCTACTCTGCACGAAGCAAGCCGCCAAATTTCTCGGCGTCAGCAAGGCGTTCCTCGATAAAGACCGTTGGGCCGGCGCACGCATTCCGTTCGTACGTATCGGTGCGCGGGCGATTCGCTACCGCCAAGAAGATCTGAATGCATACATAACCTCTCAGACTCGCCACTCCACAAGCGACGCGTAAGTCGTGCTGAACTTTCCGGCGCTACGGGACGCGGCTACAAGCGTCGGCGACGCTGAACGCTTCCTTTGGGATCTCGAAAAATCGGATGGATGGGACCGGTACTGGCGCAGGCAAAAACTCGCGCTTATTCCGGACTCTTTTCAGATGCCCGTGGCCCGCTCTTACCGGGACCGATGGGAATCACGCGGGGAACAAGAAGCAAACCAGTTTCTCCTTGGAATCGCCGACCGGCTTGAACGCCTTGCCATAGATCCCAGCGCCAGTGACGACGATCTAGTTTCCCAAGCGAGGCAAATCGCCTCGACGTGCCGAGATGTACTTCGCAACGCATCCAACCATCTTCATGCGGCCAAGTGGCTCATGCGGGTATGTAAGCGCTTTGACGTTCATCCACCCGTTGGCCTGAGCTCCTATGTAGGGCAAAAGGCCATGGCGCCTTCGAATGAGGGTTCCGGCTACGTAGGTCATCAACCCCGACGTAGGAGCATGAGCCCCAAAATCACGGACCAGCAAACCAAGCTCGTTGGAGCAACGTTTGGACCAACATCCGTCGGCCCAACAGAGGGCCAACATTTGCCCATGAGTTCAATCGCGCGCTTGACCGACGATGCTTGGTGGCGTCGCAAATTGCGCGCCATTCACGGACGAGCATTGGAGGCCGAAGCCATCCGCCTGCACCTGGTCCATAGGTTCGCTGGTATCTACGTCAGCGACGCAACATTGAAGCGCCACCAACAACAGCGCCTCCGTAATCGCGAAATGCTGAAGATGCTCGTAGCAGTGAATGAGCTCGATGAAGAGATCGACTTGGATAGCGTCGCAATGCGATCGCTCACCAACCCGGCCAATCGTCGCTCAGAGCTCATGGTGCGAATCTATGGCTTCGATGTCCTGGCGGAAAAGAATGGGCACGAGGCCGTACTCCTGACGGTCACGTGTCCGTCGAGAATGCATGCTCACTCGGGCGCCTCTGGAAAACCCAGTCTCAACCATGACCCTAGCATCACCCCACGAGAGGCCCAGTCATACCTAACCGGCCTTTGGAGCCGGATCCGTTCCAAGTGGCACCGGCAAGGCATTCGACCTTACGGTTTTCGAATCACCGAACCCCACCACGACGGCACACCGCATTGGCACATCCTCCTTTTTATCGACGCCCCGTCTCGAGACGCAATGATTGCGACGGTTCGGGAGCATGCCCTCGCGGACTCACCCAATGAACCGGGAGCGGCCAAACATCGCTTCCAGGTGGAAAACATTGACCGGTCGAAAGGAAACGCGACGGCCTATGTTGCCAAGTACGTGTCGAAAAACATCGACGGCTATGGGCTCGAACCGGGCGCCGATGGCAACAGTCCTACCAATCAGGCCAATCGTGTCTCAGCCTGGGCCTCTACTTGGGGCATCCATCAGTTCGACCAAATAGGCGGGCCTCCCGTTGGTCTGTGGCGTGAGCTACGCCGCGCACCTAATGTCGGGAACGGACACCCTTTGGTGGAAGCGCTGGCCAAGGCGGCCGACACGGCCGACTGGGCCACCTTTGTCGAACTGCTTGGCGGACCACAGGTTTCCCGAAAAGAACTACCCGTGTCGTTGGTCAAGTGCCATGACGATCGGCCAGGTCGGTACGGTGAGCCAATTGGCGAACGGGTGTTCGGCGTTCAAGCGGGAAACGTTGTTTTCACGACCCGCCTGCACATCTGGACGATTCAGACGAAGCGAAAAAAAGGTGACGAAGCGTTAGACGCGGCGCCCGCCGAGGGGGGCGAAGCCCCGGCCGAAGGCCCTTGGAGTTCTGTCAACAACTGTACGGGGAATTGGATGCACGAACTAGGAATTGTTGGCGTTCGAATTGTTGGCGTTCGAATTGTTGGCGTTCGGCATTATGGATGCTCAGGAAACACATCATCAGGAACAAAGTCGTTGTCGTTCCAAGAAAAGGCCTGCGGTGATATGAGAGTCTCCCCCGACTGAGTCACCTCAATCTCTAATACTGTAACCGCATACTTCCCATGAGCGCTGATGCCAGCACTTGCCCCTGAACATATGATCGTTACTAAACCAGCTTGCTGGCTGGATTCATACTTAAGTGTTTTATGGGTGTGCCCACATAGGATATGAGAAACTTTGCAATCCGCAGCAGATTTCAAAAGGTCGTCAGATTGAAGCAGCGACAAATTTTCTGGTATCAGAGGGAATGCCGGCGGAAAATGAACCGCCCAAACAATACCAAACGGCACCCCCATTTCCGAAAGTTCGGCACGGGCAGCATTCGTTCCCGCAACGAGTTCCTCAATTATTTTTGGCGCAGCTTGCCCTTGCCCAATAAATCCGTATTTCCCCCTGCCAGAGGATGCCGACTCTAGGGATAAATCCGCACAAAGAATTCCAAGGTAGCTACCGTCGATATGGAAATTCGACAACCTAACACGACCACATTCACCTATTGGTGGAACTACAGGAAACGAATAACTCCTCCCTAGATCCCAATGCTTTCCAAAAACAGTCTCAAATCGCTGCGAGCGTGGTTGAAAATTTTCAAATCGATCATGATTTCCTGGAAGCATAATTAAAGGCACCCCAGAATTCGTGACATCAACCGACACTGGCACCGGCGCCCATTCGGAGGGGATCTGACCGCAGAAAAACTTAAGCGCGAGTTCCAGGTCGGCTTCATCGCCAGTCGTGGCTAAATCGCCAGTAACAAGGACTACATCTAGATACGGCAGTTCCTGTGCTAGCCAATTGGAAACACCTAAAGCGACATCCGGGTTAAACGTCGACGGGTAAAAAATCGGCCTTCTCCCATCGCGCCGATCAAACGAGTACCGAAGCAGTTCCTTAACTCGCTCAATCCCTGATTCGGCCGATTCCAAAGTGTTTTCCCAATTTGAAACACGGCCGAAATGAAGGTCAGTAAGATGAGCAATTCTAAAGACTGTCATTAACTCTCAGGAAACTGCGTCATTTTCAAACGAATGGGAATAGCTCTTGCCCTGGGCGAACGCATCGGCATTCTATTCTCCCGCGTCTCCAACGTGACCAATACGAGGGCATCAGGGTCTTCTATACTCAATCGCCATCCCCTACCGGAAACACTGCTTGAAGAAAATTCAGAAAATAAATTCTCCAAAAAAGCGGCCTGACCGTAAACCCCAACCCGGATTCTGAAAAGCAGTGCTTTTGCTACCGCATCTTCGAATCGACCTTCTTCACCAACCTGAAAGCGAGTTTTTCCTTGCCGCTGGATGCTATCCGCGATTGCTTGGAACAACCCACATGCGGCATTGACAATGTGATCTCTACGATCCCGCACTTCACTTTCCGTCAAATTTGAAATCTTGCCTTCCTTCGGAACCTTTTCCTCAGCAAGAAGAACAAACCGACACAATTCGTCCGATGGAGAAAAATCCTTCCTTATACTGGGTAACTCTGGAGCACGACTGCGTCGATCAGGCTTAATATGAATTTTGTGAAATTCGTCAAGGCTCAAAAAAGCTTGCCGGGCCTCTAGCAACTCTATAGATTTCCAAGCGCGCAAAAATCCCGAATTCTGACGCTCAATTTCATAAATGGTGAAGCAATTTTGATATTCGACGTAACAACGTAGCAGATCAGCGAGGCACAGATCTTTTTCCAATCGCTCAGAAACAAAGCCCGCTGACATTGATAATGTAATCTGAGGCTCGGAGAACCCGAGAAGATTTTTTGTAATAACCGCAGCTCTATTAATTAAGCTGCTAGATTCGCTGCGCGACCTTGGAGGCTGATCTATTGCTTGACCAGTCTCACCTAAATAGCAAAAATCGCCTACCCCGGCATACCGCCTAGTGTGCGTTGAACAGCCTTCACTCTGAACGCTTAGAGGAAATGGATTCATTTTCTTTGACTACTAGTGCCAACAACGGGAGCAAGGGCTGTTGCTGATAACTGTTCGCCCAAGACTTTAGCCTTATCCAGAGCACGGTCTATCGCTCTACGCAGGTCAACTAAATCATCCGTATCAAGAGCCACATGGATATTTTTGGGTCGGCCATCTACCTGCGTTGCTATCTTTAATGTATGAAGAACGACAGACGCTAGGAGTGTATTACAGTCGTCATCACCAAAAACTGGGCGCACATCGGTAAGTACGCGACCGTTAAGATAGATTCGCTCTTCATCGCTGAGCAATGCCCATGCCTTAATTGAAGCCCTCAAAACCCTAGAGCTGACAACTAACTCAACGTTGCTCAACAGTGTCGATATTTCCTTTTCCTGATACTCTGCGCTCTCCGCAGCCTCTCTAATATCAGCGAAGTACTCCTCGCTTGTCATGCCGGGGGTAGACCTGAGGTAATGCACCCCAACGAGAGCATTACATAACTCCAACCGCTCTCCATCCGAAAAAGTCATTAAGCCTGGAATTTCTGCAGACAAACGCTTTGTATCGTCTTCGATGGAAGTAGAGACTAGAGCCTTCGATTCCAGCGCCGCCAAGAACTCTGTTATCACGCCGCTTGTTACGTTCGAAAGTGGCTTTAATCGTTCAACAATTTCCGGCGTTATCCGGTATCGACTCATGTTGCCCTTCTTACACTTGGTTTTGATCGGTACAGCATTTCTAAACCAACATGCAGCAAACTATAACGATCGAAATTTCTACACAAAAAAACGCCAAAGTCAATAGATGGGCTTTCAACAAACAGCCCCCCACCCCCCCGGCTTCTGGAAACGCCTTTTTGAACTGAGAGCGAAAACTTTTTGGCTTAGCGACCCACTGCCACGACGTCAACGTGACCAACAACTACGCTTTGCATCGCCAAGCCAACGTTAAGATGGCTCGCTGAACCTCTGTCCGTCGGATACACCTTTCAACCTTAGCATAGCCCCACCAAGCCCAAAACGCATGTCATGCAAACTTTTTCTGTGCGAGCGACGAATGATTACAGCTTTGCACCGGCTCCCCACGGCCCACACCAACCTCAACGCCGGAGGACATCTGCTCGACCAGTCCTAACGCTAAGCCTGACAATCACACACGGTAGACATGGCAAAGAACCTGTTGGATTTCAACGCTCAACAATGGTCGTCCCTCTGTGAGGGAAGCCTACCGCGATCAGCGCGGGGAGGGGGTCGGCAACCAGAACGCCGCTAGTTCAAAATGGGGAGCCTACACGGCCGCTGAGTGCCGCACTTAGACCACCCAAGCTCGAAGTCTTGTCTACATTGTGTCTACACAAGTAAAAATGGCTTAGAGGGCCTCCCCTCTAAGCCATTGAATGCACTGGTGCTGCTGACCGGAATCGAACTGGTGACCTACTGATTACGAATCAGTTGCTCTACCGACTGAGCTACAGCAGCAAAGGGCGCAAATTTTATCGGGGCTTTGCAAAACTTGCAATCATTATCCTCACCCACCGTTCATCCCCTCGAACCCGCATCCTAGCGTCTGCCGGTCGCTAGCCGCCTTTGCGGGCTCTAGAGTCAGGTCAGATCCTACGGACAACGACCATGAATCGCGGATTCACTCTCATCGAGCTAATGATCACCCTGGCCATCATGGCAATTCTTGCCGCGATCGCTGCGCCGAGCTTTACCCGCATGATTGAAGACAACCGGGTGACAACCCAGGCAAATGAGGTGCTGTCTTCCCTCTCGTTGGCGCGAAGTGAGGCCGTCAAACGGGGAGTCACGGTCACCGTCACGCCCAACCCCGGTGGCTACGGCAACGGATGGTGCGTACACACAGGAGCCAACTGTGCAGCAGGTAGGCTCCGGGTTCATGAAGGTTTCACTCAAGTTGCCATGAGCGGTATCGACGTAGCAAACGCAATCGGCTATGACTCCTTTGGGGTCCGGGTCAATCAAACGGCGGCCGATTTTGACCTCGCACTTCACCCACCAAGCTGCGTATCAGGCGACACGCGGCTGCGGCAACTAACCGTAAGACGAACAGGCCATGCCGCAATCACGATTCAGGGGTGCCCATGAATCCAAAGAAATATTCACGACGGGATATGCAACAGCGCGGTTTTTCGCTTATTGAAGCGCTGATTGCCATGGTGGTGCTGTCGATCGGATTGCTCGGACTTGCCGGGCTGCAGATCAGCTCCCTCAAGTTCAATCAAACGGCGCAGCTCCGCTCAAAGGCGGTCACCCTGACGTACGACATGCAAGAGCGGATACGGGCGAGCCGAACGCAATTCAATGGTTCCCCGTTCGGTGCTTTTGGCACCACGCTGGTCAACGGATGGCAAACCATTGTTGCCTCACAACTGCCGCAAGGCATTGGGGCTGTGTGCACAGTGAGCAATCCGGCCAACCCAGCGGCATGTGACGGAGGCCCGTTTTTTGTAGTCACTGTTACGTGGAACGAGGCAAATGAGGCCACTGCCGGCCGCCAAGCACAGTCAATTCAAATTGTCTCAAGCGAATGAGCACCCGATCATGAGCCCAATCGCCCCTATCTCGCCTTTTGAGCGCCATCGTCGCCTCGCCAACCAACGTGGCGCGTCACTGATTGAACTGATGATCGGCATGCTGATCAGTCTGCTGCTCATCGGTGGCATGGTGACGCTGTTTATCAACAACAAGCAAACCTATCGCTACAACGAAGAGCTCGCCCGCATTCAGGAAAACGGCCGGTTTGCCATCGAATTCCTGCAGCGCAGTTTTCGGCAGGCGGGCCACCTCGGCTGCGCCTACATGGTGCCAGAGGGTAGTAGTGAAGCTTACGGTGGTGTAACTCCAAAATCCACGGCCATCATCCCGGCAATTGACTTCAACCAAACCACCGCTGTTAGTGCCTATGTCCACCCCCCCACAGGCACAGATGTCGTGGCCAGTTTCGGCCAAACCGGCGTCAATGGCACCGAAGTCATAACCATCATTTTTGGTTCTGGCGCCTCTGCAAACCTGGTAACGCCGGCAGCCAGCGGAGCCCCCCTCGTCATTGATTCCAATGCGCTCGGCTATCGCCAAGGAGAAGCGCTGATTGTTGCGAACTGCCGCAATGCCGATATTTTTCGTGTCAGCAACGTACCGGCCTCCGGAAACAACGTAACGCTGGAGCACCAAGCCGCCACGATTTACAACTCGAGCGACGACTTGGCCGGTGGCGCAACTTATAACACTGACGCTCGGGTCATGCGTCTTCAAATCCAGAGTTTCTATCTTGCACCGTCTGCCAGGCTTAACCGGCAAGGGCAACCAATCCAATCGCTCTATGTCAATGGCGGCGAAATGATTGAAGGCGTGGTGGCCATGCGCGCCATGCTTGGCCTCCCGGCTGGCGGTGTCCCGCCCGGGCCGAATTCTCGGGTGGTCGCCAACTACGTTCCGGTCACCGCCATGACTGCTGACGACTGGGCTGATGTAATCGCCATTCAGTTTGAGCTTCTGCTTGCCAGTCCAGACGACAACGCGGTATCCGCGCCAATGCCGATGACCTTTAACGGCGTGACAAGCACGGCCCCTGACCGCCGTATGTATTCAACAGTGTCGACCACGATTGCCTTGCGCAACCGATTCTAAAGGTTCCGCCATGACGCCACGAAACCACTCAAATAACGACCGATCCAGACAGTCTGGCTCCGCACTGATTGTTGGCCTCATTTTTTTGCTCGTAATGACCATGCTCGGCCTTACAGCGATGCAAACCACCTCGCTCGAAGAGCGTATGGCAGGCAACCTCCGCGACAAGGATCTGGCCGCCCAGGTGGCCGAAATGGCACTTCGGGCGGGCGAAATTGAAGCGCTTGGTACTGCTGCGCTCAATGGAAACGGATATTTTTCTTTTCCTGCCAATCCCGCCCCAAATGAGTCCGTCGCTGCCAACTGGGTTATTGCCGGCAACACACGTGCTTGGGTTGATGGAGGAAAGCTCACCAGCATCACCTCCGGAACAAATCCCAATGGCTCACCGATACTCCCAAGCCTTGCCGAGCCCCCAGCCTATTGGATCGAAGAACGCCCAGGCGTTTATTCATCCCCTTCACTTGAATTACGACCACCTGACGTTGCCATTTTCGACATCACCGCCCGTTCCACCGGTGCCAGCGGCACCAGTACCGTCATCCTGCGCTCGACGGTGATGCAATGAGCACCGCGCGCGCCACTCTGAAAGGTGTTGCCATGAACACTACACCGCCCAAAGCACTGGCTCCCCTCGCCGCCGCAGTGATTGCCGCGTGCACACTCGGCCTGCCCGGCCAGGCCTTGTCAGCTTCGCTGGCGATTTCGCAGGTGCCGCTCTACCTGGGAGGTACGGTCGAGCCAAACATCATGTTCGTACTGGATGACTCGGGCTCCATGGCCTGGTCGTTCATGCCGGATGACATCTATTCATTCCACAACACCAAACGGGCCAAATCGAGTTACTACAACAAGATTTATTACGACCCTGCCGCCACCTACCTGCCGCCCCTGGATCAGGATGGCGTCAGTCTCGGCAACTCGAACTTCACCTCGGCATGGAAAGACGGTTACTCAAGCAGCCGAGGCACCAACACGGTCAACCTCAGCTCCGCCTTCCGACCCACGTGGTATTACGCCGGGTACTCGAACGAGTATTCGGATAGCGCCCAAGCGGCCTTCTACTATGTCTTTAATGCGGGAAACAACAACTGTAACGGCACGGCCACGGACGACGATTGCTACACGAAAGTCTCTGTCAGTGCGACTTCCGGCGTCGGCGGTGCCGATGAGCGAACAAACTTCGCAAACTGGTATTCGTATTACCGAAACCGCATGTCCGCCGCCAAGGCAGGTGTCAGCCGTGCGTTTGCACAGCAAGGCACCGGTCTGCGAGTCGGCTACGGCCGGATCAACAAGAGCAGTGCAAGCGTAGATGGTCTATCGACCTCAACGCTTGAGCGCGGCGTTCGCGACTTTAGCGACAAAGACACGTTCGGCACGGTCACCAACAACCGGAAGCAATTTTTTGACTGGCTTTTTGTGCAGCAACCGACGGGTAGCACCCCTTTGCGCCGCGCGCTCGACGCGGCGGGTGACTACTATGAATGGCAAGACAGCCGTGGCGCCGCCAGCACCACCCCTGGCATTTCGGGCGGCAAGGATTTGTCGTGCCGACAAAACTTCACCATTCTGACAACCGACGGTTACTGGAACTCCAGCACGGCCTCGACCGCTAACGCTCGGCTGAACAATGACGGCAGCAGCGGCCCCACCATTACCGGGCCCAATAGCGCGAGCTACCAGTACACGCCAGTTGGTCCTTTCCAGGACACTTGGAGCAACAGCCTGGCGGATATCGCCATGTACTACTGGAACCGCGACCTGCGTACCGACCTGACCAACAACGTTCCGGTCAGCACAGATGACCCGGCCTTCTGGCAGCACATGGTCACGTTTGGCGTTGGTCTTGGCGTTGAAGGCACCATCACCCCCAGCACCGCCTTCGCCGCAATTTTGACCAAAACTGACCCCGGCTGGCCCGACCCCAACGCAACCAACCCGGCCAAGATCGATGACTTGTTGCATGCCAGCCTCAACGGCCGCGGCGAGTTCTTCAGCGCGAAAGATCCGCAGACCTTCGCCAACGCCCTCGCGGCGACGCTTGCAACCATTAACGCACGGACCAGTTCGGCCGCCACCGTCGCAGCCAACTCCACCCGGCTGAGCACCAATACGCTCCTCTTCCAGGCTCGCTTTGACAGCGGCACCTGGACGGGCGACATGCTGGCCTACAAGATCGACGTCAACACAGGCGATCCGGACACCACGCCGACCTGGCAGGCAAGCAAGCAGATTCCAGCCTTCTTGACGCGCAACCTCTACACCATCAATCCAACCAATGGTCTGGGCATCCCCCTTGCTTGGTCCTCGCTGGCGACAAGCCAGAAAACCGCCCTCAACAACGACTCGACCTTGCTCGAATGGGTACGCGGCGATCAGGCCAAAGAAGCGTCAAACAGCGGCCCCTTCCGCACCCGTAAAAGCATCATGGGCGATGTGGTCAACTCCGACCCGGCCTTCGTAAAACATGAAGATTATGGATACAGCCTGGCCGGATCGCTGAGCGCAACCGAACGAAGCTCTTACATCGCCAGACGGCTCTCATCGAACTTCCTCAACCGCAAGGGCGCGCTCTTCTTTGGCGCCAATGACGGTATTTTCCGCGGTCTTGACAGCGACACTGGCAAAGAGCTGTTTGGCTATATCCCCAACACGATCATGTCTGGCCTGCCCACGCTGGCCGACCCGAAATACACCCACCGCTACTACGTTGATGGCGCGCCAAAAGTTGGCGATGCACTTATTGGCAGCACCTGGAAAACCGTGCTGGTCGGCTCCACTGCAGCCGGCGGAAAAGGGTACTTCGCGCTCAATGTCGAGAATGCGCATGGTTTCGGTGCTTCCGACGTGATGTGGGAGGTCAATGACACCACCACCGGCTTCGGAGAACTCGGCTTTACGCTCGGCCAGGCTTCAATTGGTCGTACGGAAAGCGGTGACTGGGTCGCCGTCTTCGGAAACGGCTACAACAGCACGTCCCAAAAAGCCCAGTTGTTCGTCGTCAATATCAGCACCGGCGCTCTGATCAAGAAAATCGACACCGGCATCGGAAGCGCGACAACCCCGAACGGCCTGGCAACGCCCGTGGCCATCGACAGCGACCAGAACGGTTCGATTGACCTGATCTACGCAGGCGACTTGCACGGTAACATCTGGAAGTTCGACTTCACCGGCAGCAACAACAGCAACTGGAAAGTCGCTTTCGGCGGCAAGCCGCTATTCAAGGCAACCGACGGCGGCAGCCCCGCCCAAGCGCAGCCGGTTACCTCCAAGGTGCAGGTCAGCAAGCATCCGAAACAAGGCCTGATGGTCTATTTCGGCACGGGCAAGTACTTCGAGTCGGGCGACAACACCGATCTGAGCAAGCAAACACTCTATGGCGTGCAAGACGAGTGCGGCATCGGCGTCTCTGGCACGGGCTGCGGAAGCGTCAGCACGGCGTCCAAAGTCGCGCGGAGCGACTTGCTGGTACAAAGCATCACCTACGAAGGATCGCAATCCTTCAACGGCAACGTCTGGGAGATTCGTCAGTTCTCGCAGAACACGCCAACAGTGAATCAACGCGGTTTCCTGGTGGATCTCGTCCCGCCGACCAATATCAAGGCAGGCGAACGCATCCTCACCGATCCAATCATCTGGAAAGATCGCATCATCTATGTAAGCTCCATTCCCGACGACGACGCCTGCGCCGGCGGCGGCTCGAGCTGGATTATCGAGCTGGCCCCCTACACCGGCGCGCGGACCGAACATAGCGTATTCGACCTGTCGAGGGATGGCACCTACGGCAGTAGCAACGAGTACAACAACAAGGTCGTCAGTGGCCGTCGCGTGGTCGGCGGCATGATCAAGAGCCTGGGCCAGGTGCGCGACGCCGGGGGCAAAACCCACAAGTACGGCTCGACCTCGACAGGCACCATCGACAAGAGCACTCAACAATCCGACGGGAGTCGCCGTATTTCGTGGCGACAACTGCAATAAGGAAAACCGGCCATGAACATCCAGACATTTATGCGTCGCCTGACCCTGGTCAGCCTGTTCGGGCTTTTGAGCGTGGGCGCCAACGCTCAGGAGCGCCCTCTCGAGGAAATCGGGATCATCAAAGCGGTCAGCCCGGCGACATCCACCATCGTCGTCGGCGATCGAAAGCTCAAGATCACCACGGCGACGAAAGTGACCGCCGACGATCGCAGTCTCGCCTATTCGCCAGTCTCTTCGACTTGGGTTGGAAAGCAGATCGCCATGGAAACGAACGCCGACGGTCAGGGAAATGTTGTCGTCGTCGAACTGCATCTTTTTGGCAACGGGAGTGGGCAATGAACCAACAGGGCCAACCCTTCCCGCGCCGTGGATCGCGCGGCTTCACGCTGATTGAGGTGATGATCGTTGTCGCCATCATCGGCATTCTTGCCGCGATCGCCTACCCGAACTACACCCAGTACGTGTTGCGCTCCAAGCGCAATGATTGCGCTGGCGCCTTGGTCGGCATGGCAGCTGCCATGGAGCGTCGTTTCTCGACAAACCAGTCCTACCTGGGTCTGGCGACAGGCGGCGCAAACACGGGCGCGCCGGCGGCAGCGTTCTACCCTGCCCAGTGCCCGATCGATGGCGGCGCAGCAACATACAATCTCACCATTGCGGCGGCGACCCAAACCACTTTTACGCTCAATGCAACCCCCGCGGGGAGCCAGGCCGGCGACACGTGCGGCACGCTATCGCTCACTGAAACTGGCGTCAAAGGAGCCACCGGCGGCACGGTTCAAGCTTGCTGGTAACACTGAGGGATACTCGACAGACCGCAGCCAAGATTTTGGGTTTCGGCTGCTCGAGTGTCCATTGCTCACAAAATAACTAAAGCTCCGCGACAGGATCTGGACGCCGGCTCCGGAGTGTCCTTTGAGCTCCAGCGTTCCCATTCGAACGCTCGATTTTGACGCTCTGACTCGCACGATTCGCTAATCCAGTTTGAACGATTGGGATACTTCCGGCGCCCGCCATTTTGGCCTCACCACTGCCGGAATCAACTGCAGCGATCAAGCCCAGAACCGCTAACGGCATCACCTTTGACTAGCGGCGCACGACTCACCTGCGTCCACGATTTCGTCCCCCAACACGACCAGCCGTAGCCATGACCGCTAGCGAAATTTCCTTGATTGCTATCGCGGCCTTCATGGCCGGTGCCATGAACTCGGTCGCTGGCGGTGGCACCTTCTTTTCCTTCCCGGCGCTCTTGGCCGTTGGTGTGCCCCCCATCATGGCCAACGCCAGCAACGCGGTCGCCCTTTGGCCGGCGAGTCTGGCGGGGGCGCTGGCAAGCCGTGACGCCTTGTATAAATATCGCAACAGACTGCTTCCACTATCGATCGTCGCGTTCCTGGGCGGATTGCTGGGCGGGATGCTGCTGCTCACGGTGCAAGACAGAGTATTTACCCAGCTGATCCCGTGGTTGCTTGGTATTGCTACCCTGCTGTTTGCGCTGAGCGGATCGCTGTCGCGCTTGCTGGCCCGCATGCGCGGCACCACTGCCCCGAGTCACGGCATGGGCGGCACCGTGTTTCAGTTTCTGGTGTCGGTTTACGGCGGTTTTTTCGGTGCGGGCATGGGCATTGTCATGATCGCGGCACTGGCGATTCAGGGGCACACCGATCTGAACGAAATCAACGCGCTGAAGAACTGGCTGTCAGCGGTCATCTACAGCGTTGCTGTTGGCACGTTTGTGATCGCTGGCGCGGTGAGCTGGCCCCACACCTGGATCATGCTGATCACGGCGGTCGCAGGCGGCTATATCGGGGCACGACTGGCCCAGCGTTTGCCAGCCATTTGGCTGCGACGCATGGTTATTACCATCGGCAGCGTGCTCACCATCTACTACGCGATACCTCGCTGAGCCGGCGCCAAAAATATCACCACAACCTGATGCCACGCCCCTAAAGAAAGTCTGACTTCGCACGTTAATTCCTCGGACAGCCAAACTCTGGGGAAATAAGGAATGGCGGACAGGGAAGAGCAGTTCGTCTTTGCGGACGAAATTCTGCCCAAATGCGGTGCGCTAGCGCCATCACAACCGCCATGGCGAATCCTGGTGGTGGACGATGACGCCGACGTTCACGAAGCCACGCGTTTTGCGCTCAAGGGCATCCCCATTCTGGGCCGCCCGGTTGAGTTTCTCCATGCCCACTCGGGCGCCGAGGCCCTGTCGGTTCTTCGCCGTGAGCAGGACATTGCCGTCGTGCTGCTTGATGTCGTCATGGAAACGCCCGACGCGGGGCTGCGCATTGTCAGCGCGATTCGCGAAGAGCTGGCACTGACCAACCTGCGTATTGTGCTGCGCACCGGGCAGCCCGGCCAGGCACCGGAGATGGAAGCGATCAGCCGCTACGACATCAATGACTACAAAACCAAGAATGAGCTGACCCGCAACAAGCTGTTCACCACCGTGACGGCTGCCTTGCGCTCATACGAGCAACTGCGCCGCCTTGACGCGAGCCGCCGAGGGCTGGAGAAGGTCATTGCGGCCAGCAACGATGTGATGACTCGGCCCGGGCTGCAGAGTTTTGCCGAGGGCATCATCATTCAGATTGCCAGCCTCATCGGCGTACCGGCAGAAGGCTTGGTCTGCGCCTGCTCCCCGCAGGGGCCGGCCGGGGACGGCCATATTGCTGAACTTGAAATCATCGCTGCTGCAGGCCGTTTCAGCGAACTGAGCAACAAACCGTTCGACACGATCGAAGACCCCCGCATTACCTCGGCCTTGCGGCAAAGCCTGACCGAAGGTCGCAACCTCATCGAACCGCACAGTGTCACGCTGTTTTTTGAAACACCAGACCAACACGCCTACGCAGTGTTCATCGATTCCAGTGAGCCGGTCCGGGAGCTTGATCGAAATCTGCTGCACATGTTCTGCACCAATATGTCGCTGTGCGCGCAGAACATCCAGCTCGTCAGCGCCTTGCGCAATCAAGCCTATTTTGATCGCCTGGTCGAGCTGCCCAACCGATCAGCCATGCTACGCGAGCTCGATGCTGCCATCGAGAGCACCGGTCGCAACGAGCAGGCGTTCGCGCTGATCGACATCGATCAATTCTCGTCCGTGAACGATCTCCTCGGGCACCCCTACGGCGACCAGCTGCTACGCGCCATCGCTCAACGACTGAGCTCTGACTTTCCCGGATGTTTTATTGCTCGCGTATCCGGCGATGTGTTCGGCCTGCTGGGCCGACGCGAACTGCTCACGCCGGACGCCATCGCCCGACTGTTCAGCACGCCCTTCAATATCGACCAGATCGACCACCCACTGACGGTCAGTACCGGCATCGTGCATTTGCGCGATGTGCAGGGCAGCGGGTCCGACTGTGTTCAAAACGCATACATCGCGCTTAAACGGGCAAAAACCACCGGGCTCGGTCACCACGCTTACTACTCGGAATCCATCGCCAACGAAACACATGACCGCAACCGCATGCGCATCGCCTTGCACCGGGCGCTGGCAAAAGGCGATCAACTCTACCCCGTCTTCCAGCCACAGCTCGACCTTCTTACCGGGCGCACCGTCGGCCTCGAAGCCCTGACACGGTGGCGAACTGAAAATGGCACGCATGTGTCGCCGGACCAGTTCATCCCGGTGGCTGAACAGACCGCACTGATTCTTCCTATTGGCGAATGGATTCTGCATCAGGCAATCCGTGTTCTGGAGTCACTTCACGCGCACGGCCACAGCGGTCTGCGCATGTCGGTTAACGTCTCCACCGTCCAACTGCGTCAACCGAACTTCCTCACCCTCCTCGACCGTGTGCTGGACGCCGCGTCCGTCCCCCCCGAATGTCTGGAGCTTGAAATAACCGAATCCGTCGCGGCCCTGGGCATCCACCAGGTCCGCACGCTACTCGAAGCCATCCGCGCCCGTGGCGTCGCGATTGCCATTGATGACTTCGGCACGGGCTTTTCGTCCCTGTCCTATCTGCACCGACTACCGGCCAACCGGCTGAAAATCGACCGCTCTTTCATTCATACGCTCGAACACGGACAAGGCGGACGAATTGCCGAAATGATCGTCCCGCTCGGCCATCAACTGGGTATGAAGGTCCTGGCCGAAGGCGTCGAGACGGCCAGCCAGCGCGACCGCTTGCGTGCCCTGGGCTGCGATGAAATGCAAGGCTACCTGCTGGCACGCCCAATGGTGGCCGACGAACTTGCTGCCTGGCTGGACGCCTACCGCCCAGGCGCGGGTGAGCCGGCGACAATCGCGTAGAATACGGCCTGCCTTGAAGCGGCGCCTGCGGCGCACATGCGCGACGAGGGCCCCGTTTTCTCCGAAACACTCGGGCGCCCCCCTCGCACATCACCGCCGCATATCTCACGCGGCCGTCGTCAGCTTGACGAGCAAGCCGCCGAGCGCCATAACGACGCGTGACAAATCTGCCGTCACACGCGCCTCACTCCGGACGCCCCGATATGGTCGAAATTCTAGATGTCGTGCTTCGCGCCGGACGCGCGGGCGTTGAACTCGCACTATTTGTGCTGCTACCCGTCATGGTCGTCATGCTGTCGCTGATGCGCCTGCTCGAAGCGCGCGGAGCACTCGACTGGCTGGTCCGCAAGCTCGCGCCGCTACTTCGCCCCGCGGGCCTGACGGGGCTCGGCGTATTTGCAGCCTTGCAGATCAACTTCGTCAGCTTTGCCGCCCCGGTCGCCACCCTGGCCATGATGGCCCAACGTGGCAGCTCGCCCCGCCATATTGCGGCCACGCTGGCGATGGTCATGGCGATGAGCCAGGCAAACGTCTTGATCCCCATGTCCACCATGGGTCTGGCCTTTGGCACCACCCTCCTCCTGTCGCTGCTGGGCGGCCTCACGGCCGCGGCAGTGACGTATCACGTTTTCGGAAAACACCTCTCCGACCAGGAAGGCACAATTGACGAAACCCTGCGCCACCCCGTCGCCGAAGACGCCAAGGGCGTGCTCGACGTGATCAACCGTGCGGGCGCCGAGGCTTTCAAAATCACCATCGGCGCCATTCCCATGCTGGTGCTGGCGCTGGTGGCGGTCGCAGGTTTACGTGCCAGCGGCATTATCGACGTGCTCACCGGCGTGCTGGCGCCCGCCTTGATCATCCTCGGCATCGACCCCGCACTGATTCTGCCGACACTGACCAAGTTCATCGGCGGCGGCACGGCCATGATGGGTGTGATGGACGAGATGCTGCGCGCGGGCACGGCCAGCGTTGCCAGCCTCAATGCCAGCGCCGGCTTTCTGATACATCCGCTCGACATCCCCGGCATCGCCGTGCTGATCTCGGCGGGCAAACCCGTCGCGGCCGTGTGGCGCATCGCGATCATCGGCGGCGCCGTCGGCATCAGCTTGCGTACCATCGGCCACATACTGCTCGCCTGAGCGGGAGACACCCATGCTCAACGCCATCACGCTGCTACTGGTCTTTCAACTGCTTGGCGAAGTGATCGCACGCGGCCTGGGGCTTCCCTTGCCTGGCCCGGTGCTCGGCATGGCCCTTTTGTTTCTCGCCCTGATTCTGCGCGGCGGCCCCGGCAAGGACCTTGAAAACACCGCCAATGGCCTGCTCGGACACCTCTCACTTCTGTTTGTCCCCGCGGGTGCCGGCATCATGCTGCATGCCGACCGGCTGGCCAGCGAATGGCTGGCCTTGCTCGCTGCGCTGATCATCAGCACGCTTGCCGCGCTGGCCATCTCGGCCCTGGTGCTGACGGTCCTTCAGCGTCGCCGTGGGCGCAGCTCATGATCCGCCACGACTTCACCGGCCTGTGGGTCTACCTGTCTGCGTCGCCACTGCTCGGGCTGACGCTCACCTTGATGGCCTACCTGGGCGCCTGGCAGCTTCACAAGCGCAGCGGCGGACACCCCTTGGTCAATCCGGTGCTGATCGCCGTCCTGGTTCTGGTTGGCGTGCTTTGGGCCACCGACACGACCTACGACACCTATTTTGATGGCGCGCAGTTTGTGCACTTCCTGCTCGGACCGGCCACCGTCGCGCTGGCCATCCCCCTCTATGGCCAGATCCAGCGATTACGCAGCATGGCCATCCCGCTTGGCGTCACGCTGCTTTGTGGCGCCACGGCCGCCATCGTCGTGGCCTGGGGCACGGGGGCTTTGCTCGGCGCCAGCGAGGCTTCGCTGATCTCCCTCGCCCCGAAGAGCGTCACCACGCCAATCGCCATGGCCGTGGTCGAGGCGCTTGGCGGACTCCCCTCGCTAACCGCAGCGCTGGTCATCATGACGGGCATATTCGGCGCGATGGTGGCGCAAGGCCTGTTTCGCCTGATCGGCACTCGCGACCCCGCCGTGCAGGGTTTCGCAATGGGGCTGGCCGCCCACGGCATCGGCACCGCGCGCGCGTTTCAGATCAGTAGCGAAACCGGCGCTTTTGCGGCGCTGGCCATGGCCACCAACGGACTCGTCACAGCGCTGATCACCCCTTGGCTGCTGCCCTGGCTAAGTCGCTGCTTCGCCTGACGCGTCGTCACGAATCGCGCGCGGGAACGTTGCCCGTCACACGGATCTATCCGATACTCGCCCCGGAGGCGACCGATGCAACCGAGACCCGCACAACGCGCTTACTGGCAACGCAACATCCGGCTGACCGTCGCGCTGCTGTGCGTCTGGTTCCTGAGCACCTTTGTTGCCGGCTACTTCGCCGATGAACTCAATCACTTCACGCTGCTCGGCTTCCCCGTCGGTTTCTATCTTTTCGCCCAGGGCTCCTTGCTGATCTACCTGGTCATCATCGGTGTCTACGTCAGCTACATGAATCGCCTCGATCGCGACTGGGTGCGCGAATCCGCACCGGGCGAGCCGCGCACGCGCTTCCCGTCGTCCGGCGAGTGAGCTGCGAGACGCGCTCAAGCGAATTAATGCCTCGATAAAGCGCATTAAGGTTTCTGTAAGCTTTCCTCCCGATACTCCATCTGCCCGTCACTTTCCGGCAGCGCGTGGTTTGTCCACTCACTGACCCGGTGTGCTGGTGGAGGGCGCCAGAAAACACCCTGGCTACCGCCATCGGACTCGGTCCGGAAGTGGCATTCAATAATATTTGAGAGGAGATAGGCGATGGAGAAGCCACAAGGGTCAGGCGACGCGTACTGGCGCGCCACACTCGGCCTGCTGACCACCGTGCTCATTATCTGGTTTGTCGTGTCCTTCGGATTCGGCATCATCCTGCAGCCGATGCTCGACAGCATCATGCTGGGCGGCTACCCGCTCGGTTTCTGGTTCGCGCAGCAGGGTTCGATCTACATCTTCGTGGCGCTGATTTTCTATTACGCCCACCGGATGGGGCAGATCGACCGCGAACACGACGTTCACGAAGACTGAGGAGACTGACGAATGGATCTGAAAACACTGACCTATATCGTCGTCGGGGCAACCTTTGCCCTGTACCTCGGTATCGCCTTCTGGGCACGCGCTGGTAGCACCGGCGAATTCTATGTCGCCGGCGGCGGCATTCACCCGATCGCCAACGGCATGGCCACTGGCGCTGACTGGATGTCGGCAGCCTCGTTCATCTCCATGGCCGGTCTGATTGCCTACAACGGTTACGGCGCTTCGCTGTTCCTGATGGGCTGGACGGGCGGCTACGTGTTGCTGGCCATGCTGCTGGCACCGTACCTCCGGAAATTCGGCAAATTCACGGTGCCGGAATTCATCGGCGATCGTTTCTACTCCAACGGTGCTCGCATCGTGGCCGTCGTCTGCCTGATCCTGGCTTCCATCACCTACGTGATCGGTCAGATGAAAGGCGTCGGCGTCGCGTTCTCGCGCTTCCTGGAAGTGGATTACGACACCGGCCTGTACATCGGCATGGCGCTGGTGTTCTTCTACGCCACCCTGGGCGGCATGAAGGGCATCACCTACACGCAGATCGCACAGTACGTGGTTCTGATCTTCGCCTACACCATCCCGGCGATCTTCATCTCCATGAACCTGACCGGCAACCCGCTGCCGCAGCTGGGCCTCGGCTCAACGATGGCGGACGGCTCCGGCATGACATTGCTGGCCAAGCTGAATCTGGTGGTGACTGAACTGGGCTTCAAGGAATACACAACCCAGACCATTGCCGGCCGACTCGACATGTTCGTCTACACCATGTCGCTGATGATCGGTACTGCCGGCCTGCCGCACGTGATCGTTCGCTTCTTCACCGTGCCGAAGGTCAAGGACGCACGTTCGTCCGCAGGTTGGGCGCTGGTGTTCATCGCCATCCTCTACACCACCGCTCCGGCGGTCGGCGCAATGGCTCGCCTGAACCTGCACGCAACCATCCAGACGGGCGAAGTCGGCTCGGCGGAAGGCAACCTGTCGTACGAAGCACGTCCGCAGTGGTTCAAGAACTGGGAAAAAACCGGCCTGCTTCAGTTTGAAGACAAGAACGGCGACGGTCGCATCCAGTACTACAACGACAAGAACCCGGAAATGGTCAAGAAAGCCGAATCCTTCGGCTGGAAAGGCAACGAGATGGTCAAGGTCGACCGCGACATCATCGTGCTGGCCAACCCGGAAATCGCCAACCTGCCGCACTGGGTGATTGCCCTGGTCGCTGCCGGTGGTCTGGCCGCTGCACTCTCCACCGCTGCTGGTCTGCTGCTGGCCATCTCTTCGGCCATCTCGCATGACCTGCTCAAGGGTGTGTTCATGCCGAGCATTTCGGAGAAGTCCGAACTGCGCGCAGGTCGTATCGCGATGGCAGGCGCCATTGTGGTTGCCGGCTACCTCGGTCTGAATCCCCCGGGCTTCGCTGCCGGTACTGTGGCGATTGCCTTCGGTCTGGCGGGTGCATCCATCTTCCCGGCGCTGATGCTCGGCATCTTCTACAAGCGCATGAACAAGGAAGGTGCGATTGCCGGCATGATCGCGGGTATCTCGGTCACCATGCTGTACGTGTTCCAGCACAAAGGCATCCTGTTCATCAAGGGCACTGAGTTCCTGGGTGACATGGGCCCGAACTGGTTCCTCGGCATCCAGCCGAACGCCTTCGGTGCCATTGGTGCGCTGGTCAACTTCGGCGTGGCCATCATGGTCGCCAAGATGACGGCAGAACCGCCGCAGTACATTCAGGACATGGTCGAGTCCATCCGTACCCCCCGTGGTGCAGGTGGCGCGACCCACTAAGTAGATTCATCACTTAGTGTTTTGAGAACCCCCGCTTCGGCGGGGGTTTTCTTTTTTTGGGCCGCCCGAAGTCGGCAATGCCACCTTGGGGAAAACGCCGATAACGGTAGAAGCCTTCTCAGTGTTACGCTGCACAGCACCAATACTTCCACCCCGAAACCCACCCAATTCGAGGCCCCAGATGTACAAACACATCATCGTTGCCGTTGACGACAGCCCCACCTCACAGCGCGCCATTGAAGAAGGGGCAGCCTTGGCAGTCGCCAACGGTTCCCGCCTGACCGTGGTGCATGCCGTTGACGAGGCACTGTTCTCGCATTTCAACCGCGTCACGCTGGCCAGCCGCGACGCCGTTCAGAAAGCACTGATCACCGAAGGACAGAGCGTGCTCGACAGCGCAGTCGCCGCCGCCACTGCGGCCGGCGCCAAGCCGGAAGGCCGACTGCTCGTTTCCGAGAATCACTCAACCTCCGATCAAATCGTCAAGACCGTCTCCGATGTGGGCGCTGACCTGCTGGTCGTTGGTTCACATGGCCGCCGCGGTGTGCAACGCCTGCTGCTCGGCAGCGTCGCGGAAAAGCTGCTCAAGAAAGTCGGGATTTCCGTCATGGTGGTGCGCGGCGTCGCCTGAAGCCCGCACGCAGGCAGCCTGTTATCATCCGGGGGTGCCGCCTTCCACCAGGGAGGCAGCACCCCCGTTTTGATTTGTATGGCAAGCGGCACACGCATACGGCCGGCACCCAAACGGCCGCCCCACTCCTCGATCGCATAACGCTTACCTATGGATTACCTGACTCGCTGGCTGACCTCTATGGGCGTCGACGCCGCGCAGAGCAGTCTGACGTCCCAAGTCTTTCTCGTCGTTCTGGCGGTGGTGGTGGCCAACTTCGTGATTGGCCGCGTCCTCAATCGCCTGATCGCAGCCGCCCGCACCACCAGCCTGGTCTGGGATGACGCAGCACTCGAAGCGCTCGGCCGACCGCTGCGGATGCTGGTCTGGCTGATCGGGATTGCCTTTGCGGCCGACATGGTCGGACAACATACCGACGCACCGATCTTCGATGCCGTCGACCCGGTGCGAAAAGTCGGCGTCATTGCGCTGATCGCCTGGACCCTCACCCGACTGATCCACAACACCGAGCAGGCCATCGTCGCGCGCGGTGAAGCGCTCGGACAACCGGCCGACATCTCCACCGTCGCCGCTGTCGGCAAACTCTTGCGCGTCACAGTCATCATCACCACCTTGCTGATCGCCCTGCAATCGCTGGGCTTCAGCATCTCCGGCGTGCTCGCGTTCGGCGGCGTTGGCGGCATCGCCATTGGCTTTGCGGCCAAAGACTTGCTGGCCAATTTTTTTGGCGCGCTGATGGTCTATCTGGACCGCCCCTTTGCGATCGGGGACTGGATCCGCTCCCCCGACAAAGACATCGAAGGCACGGTCGAAGACATCGGCTGGCGGCTGACACGTATCCGGCGCTTCGACAAACGGCCCTTGTACGTCCCCAATGCCATCTTCACCCAGATTTCGGTCGAAAACCCGGCCCGTATGACCCATCGCCGCATCAACGAAACCGTCGGCATCCGCTATGACGACCTCGACAAAATGCAGGTAATTACCGACGACGTCCGGCAAATGCTGATCGAGCACCCGGATATTGCCGACGACCAGACCATGATCGTGCACTTCAACACCTTCAATGCCTCTTCGGTCGATTTCTTTGTGTACACCTTTACCCACACCACGAAGTGGGTTGAGTTTCATCGTGTTAAACAGGACGTCCTGCTCAAGGTTGCAGACATCATCGACAAGCACGGAGCACAGATCGCCTTCCCCACGCGCACACTGCATTTACCCGACGGCCTTCGGGTCGACAGCGCAAACGATCTCGAGCGCGCCGCACAACCCGTCAAAGCCTGACTCACCCAAAAGAAAAACGCGCCCTGAAGCGCGTTTTTATTCCGGTGAGCCCCGCAGAATCAGCGATTCCCGAACAGCCCGCCAAGCATCGACAAACCCTGCTGAAGCATCTCCGAGTTGTCATCAACCTGACCATTCGGCGAAAGCATGTCGATCAGTTGCGGCAAAGAACCTGCCAAACCTGAGGCAGCTTCCGGTTGGCTCATCCCGGCCTGACTCGCCACCTGGGCCAGCACATCCGGGCCAATTGCCTGACTCAGCGCCTCCGCGCCAACCGGCTGATTTTCACCCTGCCCTAACCAGGACGCCACCTCGCCGCCCAATCCACCCGACTGCAGGCGCGACAGCAAGCCAGGCAAGCC
This sequence comes from Nitrogeniibacter sp., assembly GCA_041600915.1. GTDB lineage: Bacteria > Pseudomonadota > Gammaproteobacteria > Burkholderiales > Rhodocyclaceae > Nitrogeniibacter. Next base: position 240 of record JBFIJC010000016.1, on the reverse strand, counting down.
GCCCTCGCTGTTCTGGATCAGGCCCTTGACGATATCCATCATCGGGTTCTCTGCCCCGCCATTGCCGCCACCGAGTACCTGTCCAGCCAGTTGATCTAGCCCGGAAATTTCATCGTCCCCGACGAAGCTCTGCTTTTCTATGTCAAACGCGTGACCGGTCAGTGTGTGCAGCCCACGCGGGTAGGAATGGGGTGTTTTTTGGGCTTCTGGACGCACTACCCCCTACCCCCGAAGCGTCAT
>JBFIJC010000015.1:0-27903 GCA_041600915.1 Nitrogeniibacter sp. | reverse complement strand
GACCGCATTCTCGCTGGTGCTCCCCGGGCTGGATGCGGCGCGCGAACTCTGGAATGACCCGTGGATTGCCGGCGGCGTGATGGCGGTCGGCATACTCGCTGGCGGCGGTGCGCTGTTGTGGCTTGACGGGCGCTTGCCCCATGAACACTTCCTGAATGGCACCGAAGGCGTCGACACCGAGGCGCTGGCCCGCGTGTGGCTGTTCGTGTTTGCCATTGCCTTGCACAATCTGCCCGAAGGCCTGGCGATCGGCGTGGCGGCGGCCAAAGACGGCGCCGGCGCGGCCGCACTCGCGATGGGCATCGCCATTCAGGACATTCCGGAGGGCTTGGTGGTAGCACTGGCCTTGCGCGGTGCAGGCTACCGGGCCGGAACGGCAGCACTGGTGGGCGCCGTCTCGGGCCTGGTCGAACCGGTGGCCGCTGTCGTCGGCGCCAGCCTGATCCAGGTCTCGGCCGTCGCGCTGCCCTGGGGCCTGGCACTGGCAGCCGGCGCGATGCTGCTGGTGGTGAGCCACGAGATCATCCCCGAATCGCATCGCAGCGGCCACGAAGGCGCAGCATCGAAGGGCCTGCTGATCGGCTTTTGCGTAATGATGGTGCTCGACACCGCACTGGCCTGAGCGCCGCTGCGCAAAGAAAAACGCCGACCCTTACGGATCGGCGTTTTTGTATTCAGGGTGGCGAGCCTGACCCTCGGCACTTGCAGGGAACGGCTGTGGCTGCTGCCTTCCGGCCCTGACCAGGTTCACCGCGCTGCAATGCGAGGAGACCCGCCACGGCGGCATTGTATCAGCTTCTCCCGACAGTGGGCGCGGTGTCTATCGCACTGCGTCAATTGCCGGGAGGGGCGCCCTTACTTGAGGTCGGGGAAGTCGTCCTCGAAGAACTCCAGCGCCCCCTTGTCGCCACGCCCCTCTTCCTGTTTGCGCAGTTCGACCCGCCGGATCTTGCCCGAAATGGTCTTCGGCAAATCAGCAAACTCCAGGCGACGGATGCGCTTGTAGGGCGCCAGATTCTCCCGCGTAAAGGCAAAGATGTCGCGCGCCAGCTCAGCGCTCGGCGTCTGTCCTTCGACCAGAATCACAAAGGCCTTGGGCACCGCCAGACGCACCGGATCGGGGCTGGGCACCACGGCCGCCTCGGCCACGGCGGGGTGCTCGATGAGCACGCTTTCGAGCTCAAACGGGCTGATCCGGTAGTCGGAGGCCTTGAACACGTCATCAGCGCGTCCAACGTAGGTGATGTAACCCTCGGTATCGATCTGCGCCACGTCCCCTGTGTGATAGAAGCCGTCGCGCATCACGTCGGCGGTTTTGGCTTCGTCACCGGCGTAGCACAGCATCAGGCCCATGGGGCGGGCGGACAGATCCAGGCAGACTTCGCCCTCCTCGGCCGGCTTGCCCTCGCTATCGATGAGCGCAATCTTGTAGCCCGGCAACGGCCGCCCCATGGAGCCCGGCTTGAGCCGCTGACCCGGCGGGTTGCCGATCTGGGCAGTGGTTTCGGTTTGGCCAAAACCGTCGCGAATGGTGATGCCCCAGGCTTTTTCGACCTGCTCGATCACTTCCGGGTTGAGCGGTTCGCCGGCGCCGATCAACTCACGCAGCGAGGTTTTGTAAGCAGTCAGATTCTGCTGGATGAGCATGCGCCACACGGTCGGCGGCGCACACAAGGTATTGATCTCGTACTTGACCAGCACATCGAGCAGCGCTTTTGCGTCGAAGCGGGTGTAGTTGTAGAGAAACACCGTCGCGCCCGCGTTCCACGGCGCGAAGAAGCAGCTCCAGGCATGCTTGGCCCAGCCCGGCGAGCTGATGTTCATGTGCCGGTCACCCTGCTGCAGACCGATCCAGAACATGGTCGACAAGTGGCCGATCGGATAGGACTCGTGGCTGTGCTGCACCAGCTTGGGCTTAGAGGTGGTGCCGGAGGTGAAGTAGAGCAACAGCGGGTCGGTGACGCGGGTGACGCCATCGGCGACAAAGGCCTCGTCTGCGGCAAAAGCGTCTTCATACGACAACCAGCCCGCACACGGCGCACCGACGGCAATTCGGGTAAAGCCGGTTTTGCCGTCGAACTTATCGACATGCGCATGACCGATGACTGCGTGCCTGACCTCACCACGCTCAATTCGGTCATCCAGGTCGTCGGGGGTGAGCAGCGTGGTCGCAGGGATCACTACCGCGCCCAGCTTGATGGCGGCCAGCATGGTTTCCCACAGCGGCACTTCGTTGCCCAGCATGATCAGGATGCGATCGCCGCGCGAAACGCCTTGCGCGCGCAGCCAGTTGGCCACCTGATTGGAGCGCGCCGACATCTGCGCAAAGCTGCGCTTCGACTCACTGCCGTCCTGCTCGACAATCCACAGGGCCGGTGTGTCGTTGTTTCTGGCCATGGCGTCGAAGTAGTCTATGGCCCAGTTGAACTCGCTCAACTGCGGCCATTGGAACCCGGCATAGGCCGCGTCGTAGTCCGTGCGATTGGCCAGCAGGAAATCCCGGGCCTTCAGAAATTCAGTGACAGCGCTCATGTCGACCTCTCCCTCTATGCTGCATCGGTGGCTGGATTGCCCTACGACACCATACGGGGCCGTATCGGCAAGCCGTCACTTTTACCGTTGACGTCAACGTAATGCAAGCCGAAATCGGAAACGAGCGAGATTAGTTGATTCGCATCAAGCGTGACGCTGCCTCGCCGCTTCGAACAAGCAGATGCCGCTGGCCACCGACACGTTCAGGCTATCGACCGAGCCATACATCGGGATACGTGCGAGCACATCGCAGGTATCGCGTGTCAGGCGGCGCAGACCGTCGCCTTCAGCGCCCAGCACCCAGGCAACCGGCCCGGTCTGGTCGACTGCGTAAAGGTCTTGCGTGGCCTCCCCCGCCGCGCCGATGATCCACACGCCGGCGTCCTGCATCTGACGCAGCGCGCGTGACAGATTGGTGACCGTCACATAGGGCACGGTATCGGCGGCGCCGCTGGCCACCTTGATGGCCGTGGCGTTGAGGCTGGCCGAGCGATCCTTGGGCGCAATCACCGCCTGCGCACCAGCCGCATCGGCCACCCGCAGGCAGGCGCCCAGGTTGTGCGGATCGGTCACACCGTCGAGCACCAGCAGCAGCGCCGGGCCTTCGAGTGTGTCGAGGATGTCATCGAGCTGCAGCACCTTGTGACGCGCGTCGACCCGCGCCACCACACCCTGATGCACCGCGCCGCCGGCCATGCCGTCGAGACGGCCGGCATCGGTCGGAATCACGCGAACGTTCTGCGTCTCGGCCAGGGCAAGCAGATCCCGCACACGGCCATCATTGCGCTGCGCGGCGACGTGGATTTCGACCACGCCTTCCGGATCATTGCGCAGGCGTGAACGCACTGCATGGAAGCCAAAAATGAAGCGGGTCTCGCGCCCGGAAGGATTAGCCACGTCGTTTGCCTTTCTTGGGTTTGCTCGCACCGGCGCCGGAGGAAGCCTCGGTCACCAGGCGGAAATCGATCTTGGTGGTTTCCATATCGACGCGCATCAGCTGCACCGTGATGCGGTCCGACAAGCGAAAACGCTTGCCGCTGCGCTCACCGAGCAGCTCGTGACGCGACTCGTCGTAGTGGAAATAGTCTTCGCCCAGCTCGGAGATGTGTACCAGACCCTCGATGAACACATTGTCCAGCGCGACGAAGAGGCCGAAGGGTACCACCGAGGACACGCTGCCGGTGAACACCTCACCGACCCGATCCTGCATGTAAAAACACTTCAGCCAGGACTCGACATCGCGTGAGGCTTCGTCGGCACGGCGCTCGGTCTGCGAGCAGTGCAAGCCGATCTGATCCCAGTCGCCCGGGCGATATTGCTGCCCCGTCAGCACGGCCTTGATCGCCCGATGCACCAGCAGATCGGGGTAGCGCCGAATCGGCGAGGTGAAGTGCGTGTAAGCCTCGTAGGCCAGGCCGAAGTGGCCGACGTTGTCGGGGCTGTAGATGGCCTGGCGCAAGGAACGCAACATCACCGTCTGCAACAGCGGCATGTCCGGTCGATCTTTCACCTTGCTCAGCAGCGCCGCATAGTCCTTGGCCGTGGGGTCATCACCGCCGCCCAACTGCAGACCGAACTCGCCGAGGAAGCTGCGAAGCTGCTCGATTTTCTCCGGCTTGGGGCTCTCATGGACCCGATACAAGGCCGGATGATGATTGGCCTGCAAGAAATCGGACGCGCAAACGTTGGCCGCCAGCATGCACTCTTCGATGACGCGATGCGCGTCATTGCGCACCTCGGGCACGATGCGGTCGATCTTGCCTTCGTCGTTGAAGATCATCCGTGTTTCGGTGGTCTCAAAATCGATGGCACCGCGCTTGGCACGTGCCTTGAGCAGCACGCGGAAGAGCTGATCGAGGTTTTCGAGCTGCGGCAGGCGATCGGCAAGTGCTTTACGAACCTCGGCGTCGTTCTCATAGATCGCCGCGGCGACCTGGTTGTAGGTCAGTCGCGCGTGCGAGAACATCACCGCAGGATAAAAGCGGTACTGCTTGATCGCGCCGGTCGGCGAAATGCTCATGTCGCAGACCATGCACAGGCGGTCGACTTCCGGATTGAGCGAACACAGGCCGTTGGAGAGCTTCTCCGGCAGCATGGGAATCACACGGCGCGGAAAATACACCGAATTGCCGCGATCAATCGCGTCCGAATCCAGCGCCGAGCCAGGTTCGACATAGTGCGAGACGTCCGCAATCGCCACCAGCAAACGAAAACCCCGGCCGACCCGCTCGCAATACACGGCATCATCGAAGTCCTTGGCGGTCTCGCCGTCGATGGTGACCAGCGGCAAGTGACGAATGTCCTCCCGCCCCGCCATGTCCTTCTTGCGCACGGTTTTGGGCAGCAGGCGCGCCTGCGCCTTGGTTTCGCTCGAGAACTCGAAGGGCAGCTCGTGCTTGCGCAGCGCGACTTCGACCTCCATGCCCGGATCGGCGTAGCGCCCCAGCGTCTCGACCAGGCGGCCGACCGGCGGCGCGTGCTTGCTGGGCTGCTCGACAAGCTCGACGACCACCACCTCGCCGGCCTCGACCTTTTTCTTGCGCCCCCCCGGTGCGAGCAGGATGTCGCGCGCAATGCGCCGATTCTCGGGCACCACGACAAGCACGCCGTGCTCGCTGACCACACGGCCGACGACGCGCGTATTGGCACGTTCGAGCACCTCGACGATCTGCCCTTCCGGCCGGCCGCGTCGATCCATGCCCGAGACACGCACAATGGCGCGATCGCCATGCAGCACTTCGCGCATCTGGCGAGGGCCAAGAAATACATCGCCCGAGCCGTCGTCAGGAATGAGGAAACCGAAGCCATCGGGGTGCCCCTCTACCCGGCCGCGAATCAGCGCCGCCTTGTCCGGGATGAGATAGGCGTCGCGCCTGTTGCGCACCAGCTCGCCTTCGCGCTCCATGGCACGCACCCGACGCTCAAAAAACGGCATCTCTTCGGCGCGGATATCCAGCGCTTCGGCCAGCTGCGGCAACTGCATCGGGTGGCCGGCCTCGGTCAGGATCTGGAGCACGTACTCGCGACTGGGCAAGGGGTAATCGTATCGCTCAGTCTCACGCGCAAAGAACGGATCGGCACGGCGGATCGCGCTGAGTTTGCGCTTCGACTTGCGCACGGGCGCTTCTTCAGCCTTGCTGACCTTGGGTTTTGTTTTTTTTGTGGGTCGATTCATTGACAACCTTTTTCTAACAGATATAATGCGCGGCTCGCCCAGATGGCGGAATTGGTAGACGCGCTAGCTTCAGGTGCTAGTATCCTTACGGATGTGGAGGTTCGAGTCCTCTTCTGGGCACCAAATCCGGGAAAGCCAGTCAGATTTCTGACTGGCTTTTTCTTTTTCCCGGCCGGGTAAAGAGAGACTGAACGCCAGCCCTGCTTTTCTTGAAATAACAATTGCACTTTTTTTTCCTGAGGCTATAATTTCCGCTCTTGCCCAGATGGCGGAATTGGTAGACGCGCTAGCTTCAGGTGCTAGTATTCTTACGGATGTGGAGGTTCGAGTCCTCTTCTGGGCACCAGTTTCAAAAAGAGCCGACCGAAAGGTCGGCTCTTTTTCGTTCACACGGCTCAAAACCCGACGACCGGACTGACGCATCGCGTAGCGGCGAGGCTTCCTCGCCGCTACGCCACACAGATTACTTGAACGGATGACGCAAAACGATGGTCTGGTCGCGATCCGGACCGGTAGAGATCATGTCCACCGGCACGGCACACACTTCCTCGATGCGTTTCAGGTATGCGCGGGCAGTCGCCGGCAAGGCATCGTAATCCTTGACGCCAACCGTGCTTTCTTTCCAGCCCGGCAGCGTTTCGTACACCGGCACGCAACGCGCGGTTTCCTCGGCGCCGACCGGAAGTATGTCTGACAGCTTGCCATTGAGCTGATAGCCCGTGCACAGCTTGACCTCTTCAACGCCATCGAGCACGTCGAGCTTGGTCACGCACAGCCCGGACACCCCGTTGATCTGAATGGAGCGCTTGAGCGCGGCGGCGTCGAACCAGCCGCAACGACGTGCGCGGCCGGTGGTCGAACCGAACTCATTGCCCTTGGTGGCCAGATGCTTGCCCACCGGGTCGAGCTTGCTCTCGGCGTCGTACAGCTCGGTCGGGAACGGACCCGAGCCAACGCGCGTGGTGTAAGCCTTGGTGATGCCGAGCACGTAATGCAGCATGCTCGGACCAACTCCTGCACCCGCCGCCGCTGCGCCAGCGACACAGTTACTGGAGGTGACGAACGGATAGGTGCCGTGGTCGATGTCCAGCAAGGTGCCCTGCGCGCCTTCGAACAGCAGGTTGGAACCATCACGATGCGCATCATAGAGCGCGCGCGGCACATCGGCGACCAGCGCCTCGAGACGTGCCGCCATGGCCAGCGAGGCGTCCAGCGTCTGCTGGAAGTCCACCGGTGCAGCCCGGTAATACTGGGTCAGCATGAAGTTGTGATAGTCGAGCAGCTCGGCCAGCTGTTCGGCAAAACGCTTCGGACGCATCAAATCCTGAATACGCAGGCCGCGGCGAGCAACCTTGTCTTCGTAGGCCGGGCCGATACCCCGCCCCGTGGTGCCGATCTTGTTGGTACCGCGCGCCGTTTCGCGGGCGACATCCAGCGCCTGGTGGTAAGGCATGATCAACGGGCAGGCTTCGGAAATACGAAGACGCTCACTGACATTGACGCCCACCGCTTCGAGCTTGTCGATTTCCTTGAACAGCGCCTCGGGCGAGACCACCACACCGTTACCGATGTAGCACGCCACGCCTTCGCGCAGGATGCCCGACGGAATCAGGTGCAGGACGGTTTTCTGGTCGCCGATCACGAGGGTATGGCCCGCGTTGTGGCCTCCCTGGAAACGAACAACGCCTTGCGCGTGGTCGGTCAGCCAGTCGACGATCTTGCCCTTGCCTTCGTCGCCCCATTGCGTGCCGATAACAACTACGTTCTTACCCATGTGCTGCACCCTCTCCCTCGAGCGATACGACCAGCCACTGCTCGTCGTGCCATACCATTTGACGGTCACACCCAGTCTCACCCCACGAGCCATCGTGGCCCGGCAGAGTCTCGACGACAATTTCGCCGCGCGCACGCAGGTCACGCACGGCTTCATTCAATCCGGCCGGACCGCTGGCCGGCGCGAGAATCGCACCAGGCAGATCCGGCGCCGGCAGACGCTGCACCAGCTCGCGCAAATCGAGGCTGAATCCGGTGGCCGGTCGGCCGCGTCCAAACGCCTTGCCAACCGCATCGTAGCGCCCACCCAGCGCGAGTGCGCTCGGCGAATGGCCACCGTAGGCCGCGAACACGACACCGCTGTGATAGTGATAGCCGCGCAAATCGGCCAGATCCACACTGATCGGCAAGCCGGGCAAGGCCGCGGCAATGCGATCGAGCTCATCGAGCGCGGTCACGACTTCGGGCCAGTCCGGCAAGACCTTGCGCGCTTCGACCAGCACCGAGGCGTCGCCATACAGTCTGGGCAGCGCGAGCAGGGCCGAACGCACGGTCGCGTCCAGCGGCGCCAGTCGCTCGGTCAGAGTCGGGACATCCTTGGCTTGCAACAGGCCGAACAGATCGCGCACCGCGTCATCATCCATCGATGCCCGACCGACCAGCGCGCGGAACAAACCGACATGCCCCAGATCAATCCGTGAGGTCGGCACTTCGGCAATGCGCAGCACCTCGGCAAGCAATCGAATGATCTCGATGTCCGCTTCGATACCCGCGTGCCCATAGAGCTCCGCGCCGATCTGGATCGGCTCGCGGCTTGCCGTGAGCGTAGCGGGCAACGTGTGAGCCACTGCGCCGCAATAGCACAGACGGCTCACGCCCTGACGGTTGAGCAGGTGCGCGTCAATACGTGCCACCTGCGGCGTCATATCGGCGCGCACACCCAAGGTACGGCCCGACAGCTGATCGACCAGTTTGAAGGTCCGCAGCCGCAGATCCTGTCCCGCGCCGGTCAGGAGCGAGTCAAGATATTCCACCAGCGGTGGAACGACCAATTGATAGCCGTGCAAACGGAATGCATCCAGCAACTTCCGACGCAGGTGCTCGAGCTTGTCCGCCTCTGGCGGCAGGACATCCTGAAAATATTCTGGCAGTACCCAGCGCATCACGCGTGCCGTTTAGTCATTGAAAACAATAAGAAGAATGAGCCCGATCAACATCGAGCTCAATCCGATGAACCGAATCTGCCCATCCTCCATGAGAACGGCTTTCCGAAACACCTCACGCCAGCGTGCGGGCGAGACGAACGGTAACACGCCCTCAATCAACAACATGAGGGCGAAGGCCGTAATCAGGGTGGATTTCATTCCGTCGGGCTTTTCCGAAGCGTGCCGCCACCTTTCAAGTACTTGAAGAAGTCGCTGCTAGGCTCGACCACCAGGACATCGCCCTTGTCAGCAAAGCTTTGGCGATAAGCCTGCAAGCTGCGGTAAAAGGCATAGAACTCAGGATCAGCACCGAATGATTCGGCGTAAATTGCGGTCGCCTTGGCGTCGCCGTCACCCTTGACGCGCTGCGAATCACGATAGGCATTGGCGACGATGATTTCACGCTGGCGATCTGCATCAGCACGAATCTTCTCGGCTGCGGCAGCGCCTTCGGAGCGCAATTCGTTGGCAACACGCTTACGCTCGGCTTCCATCCGGGCATACACCGACTCGGACACTTCGGTCGGCAGATCAACCCGCTTCAGTCGCACGTCCAGAATCTGAACGCCGATTTTTCGGGAGTCCTGGTCGGCTTTGGCACGCATCTGCTCCATGATGTCGTCGCGCTGGCCAGAGACCACCTCATGCACGGTGCGCTTACCAAACTCTTCGCGCAGACCGGAGTTGACGGTCTGCTCCAGACGCGTAATTGCACGTCGTTCATCACCACCGACGGACTCGAGATAGAGCTGCGGATCAGAGATGCGCCACTTGACGAACAGATCAACCAGCACGTTTTTCTTCTCGGAGGTGATGAAACGCTCCGGCTCGGGCGTATCCATGGTCAGGATGCGCTTTTCGAAGAAGGTGACGTTCTGAACCAGCGGCACCTTGAAATTCAGGCCCGGCTCCTTGATCACCCGTTTGATCTCACCGAACTGGCGAACGATGGCGAATTGGCGCTTATCGACAGTGAACATCGACATGGAAACGAGGGCCACGGCAAAGAGCACAGCCCCCAAAAGGATCGGTGTACGCTCACGCATCAACGGCCTCCCAACTCACGGCTGTTACGAAGGAAATCCCGGCTGCGCGCATCGTCACCGATGGCGGCGGATCGTGGCGTATCGGTTCCGGCGACAACGCTGGTCGCGTTTCTGGCTTCCGCACGCGCCGCTTCACTGGCGCCTGAAGACTGAATCAATTTATCCAGCGGCATCAGCATCAGGTTTCCACTGCCCTTCGTATCCACCATGACCTTGGTGGTATTGGAGTACATGTCCTGCATGGTCTCGATATACATGCGGTCACGCGTCACCTTGGGCGCCTTGCGGTACTCGGCCAACACCTGGGAGAAGCGGCTCGCCTCACCCTCGGCGTTTGCCACCACACGTGCCGCATAACCTTCAGCCTCTTCGGCCAGGCGGGACGCCGTACCGCGCGCCTTCGGGATCACATCGTTGGCGTAGGCCTGACCTTCGTTGGTCTGGCGCACACGGTCCTGACCGGCCTTGACGGCATCATCAAACGCCGCCTGCACCTGCTCGGGCGGCTGCGCGTTACGCATCGTGACCTGACTGATCTGAATACCCGTCTGATACCGGTCGACGATTTCCTGCATCAGATCCTTGGCGCGCACCGCGATTTCTTCACGGCCTTCGTACAGTACGAAGTCCATGCGGTTGCGGCCGACAATCTGGCGTACCGCCGTCTCGGCAGCCTGGGCAACCGCCTCGTCCGGATTACGGTTATTGAACAGATAGTCTTCCGGGCTCTTCAAAATGTACTGAACCGCGAACTGGATGTTGATGATGTTCTCGTCATCGGTCAGCATCAGCGCTTCGCGCAGTACCTTGTTGCGCTCGGCGCCGCGGTAGCCGACTTCGATCGTGCGCACGCCGGTCACATCGACCAGTTCATGGCTTTCGATCGGGAACGGCAAACGCAAATGCAGGCCCGGTTCGGTGGTTTCGTTGTAATCGCCGAATCGCAGCACGACACCGCGCTGGTTGGCATCGACGATATAGAAACCACTCGCAGCCCAGACCAGCAGGACCAGCACGATCAGTGCGCCAAGCCCACCACCGAACTGACGCGGGCTCAGCGACGGCATACCACCACCGCCTCCGCCATTGCCGTTACCGCCACCACCGCCACGACGCCCAAAAAGGCCTCCGAGGCGACGATTGACGTCACGCCATAGTTCATCAAGGTCAGGGGGGCCGTCTTTCGGGCGGTCCCGTTCCTGATCGTTCCCCTGGTTACCCCAGCGAGGATCATTCAGCGACATGAGTGTTTCCATTAGGAATGGAGTGGATCGAAATGAGAAGACGGCTGACGATCAGAATCATCAGCCCTCAGGCCTGCGGCAAAGCGCTCCGCTTCCTCAGCCAGCGCCAGTCGTAGCAAATCAAGCCCCTCTCCTGTCTTGGCGCTTGCAAAAACGCGGCCGATTCTATCACAGCCATCACGCTCGAACCGGGCCGGCGTACCGCTGCCGTCAATCTTGTTCCAGACCAGAATCTGCGGAATGTCTCCCGCGCCGATCTCACCCAGAACCGTATTGACCGCCGCGATTTGCGCGTCCCGGTCGTCGCTGCCGGAGTCGACCACATGCACCAGCAAATCGGCATTGACGGTCTCTTCCAGCGTGGCATGAAAAGCTGCCACAAGACTATGTGGCAGATCTCGAATGAATCCGACCGTGTCCGACAGCACAATGTTCCCCACCTCACCCAAAAACAAGCGGCGGGAGGTGGTATCCAGCGTGGCAAAAAGCTGGTTTGCCGCGTAGGCACCGGCTTTGGTCAGCGCATTGAACAGGGTCGATTTACCTGCGTTGGTGTAGCCGACGATCGACACGGACAACACATCACGGCGCTCGCGCGCGCGCCGCCGGACCCGTCGCTGGCTCTCAAGCTTTTCGAGCCGCCCCCGCAGGGTCTTGACCCGTGCGCCGATGAGCCGCCGGTCGGTCTCGAGCTGGGTTTCGCCCGGGCCCCGCAAGCCGACACCGCCTTTCTGACGCTCAAGGTGAGTCCAGCCGCGAATCAGGCGTGTGGCCAGATGCTCAAGCTGGGCCAGTTCAACCTGCAGCTTGCCCTCGTGGCTGCGCGCCCGCAGGGCAAAAATATCAAGGATCAGCGCCGTGCGGTCGACCACCCGGCACTGCAGCACTCGCTCGAGGTTGCGCTGCTGGCCCGGACTCAAGGCGTGATTGAAAATCACCAGATCCGCTTCGTGACCTGCCAGCAAGTCGGCAATTTCCTGTGCCTTTCCCTTGCCGACAAACAATGCGGGATCCGGCGCACGGCGCTTGGCGCGAATAACGGTTTCAACCGTCGCTCCGGCACTTTGCGCCAGCAAGACCAGTTCGGCCAGGCGCTCTTCAATGGCGTCCTGGCCCAGATCGATCTGCACCAGGACAGCACGCTCGCCTGCAGCGGGGCGATCAAACATAGGCTGCCCCGGCGGTCCGCCTGATGGGTATGAGCGGCACCTTAGGCTTCGGGCTCACCCGGCTCCTGCTGCTGGAAGTTGACCGGACGCGCCGGCACAACGGTGGAAATCGCATGCTTGTAGACCATCTGGGTCACGGTGTTACGCAGCAGCACCACGTATTGATCGAAGGACTCGATCTGCCCCTGCAGCTTGATGCCGTTGACCAGGTAAATGGACACGGGCACATGCTCACGACGCAGCGCGTTGAGGAATGGGTCCTGCAGGAGTTGGCCTTTGTTGCTCATGTTTTAGCCTCTATCGTTATGTGGGCGTAATTTAATTGATTCCGCAGTGCAACACCAATCGGCGCGCCTTACGGAGTTGGTGTGGATGCTACTTTTTGTCGCTATACGGGTTGCTCGATGAGCGGAACTGGATGCGCAGCGGTGTGCCCTGCAGCTTGAACGCCTCCATGAACATACGCTCCAGATAACGCGTATAGCTGGCCGGAATTCCCTCCAGACCCGTGCCATGAATCACAATAATGGGTGGGTTACTGCCGCCCTGGTGGGCGTAACGCATCTTCGGACGGAACATCCGCACCTTGGGCGGCGCCTGCTTGGTCACCGCCTCTTCGAGCAAGCGGGTCAGCTTCGGCGTGGAGAGCTTGGCCATCGCCGCCGCATAGGCCTTGTCGACCGATGCCATCACGCCGCTGATGCCTTGCGACTTGAGTGCCGACACAAAGTGCTGGCGCGCAAAACTCAAGAACGGCAGCTTTCGCGCCACGTCGCTCTTGATCTGCTCGCGCCGGTAGCTATCGACGCTGTCCCACTTATTGATTGCCAGCACCAGAGCCCGCCCGGTTTCAAGCACGAACCCGGCAATGTGTGCATCCTGGTCCGACACGTCCTGACTGGCATCGAGCACCAGCACGACCACGTTCGATTGCTCGATGGCCTGCAAGGTCTTGATGACCGAGAATTTCTCGACCGCTTCAAACACTTTCCCGCGCCGACGCAAACCGGCCGTATCGATCAGCTTGTATTCACGGCCATTGCGCGAGAACGGAATGGAAATGGCATCGCGCGTCGTGCCGGGCATATCGAAGGCGATGACGCGCTCTTCACCGAGCAAGGTGTTGATCAGGGTGGATTTGCCAACGTTCGGCCGACCGACGATTGCGACGCGCGGCCCAACGTCCTCCAACTCCTCGGGCGGCGTTTCGGGCGGAAGCACCTCGAAGACCACGTCGAGCAAGGCGTGCACGCCGTCGCCGTGCGCGGCGGAAATCACCAGGGGTGCGCCCAGCCCCAGCGCATGGAATTCGGCGCCAAGCACGGCGCGGTTCGCACCCTCGCCCTTGTTCACCACCAGAAACACCGGTCGATCGACGCGGCGAAGCCGATTGGCAATCTCCTGATCGTGCGGGGTCAGTCCGTTGCGACCATCGACCATGAACAGCAGCACGTCAGCTTCGGCAATGGCTTGTTCAGCCTGCCGTGCCATCTCGTGCATGATGCCGTCTTTGGCAACCGGGTCAAAACCCGCCGTGTCGACAACCAGATAGTCGCGCGAGCCGAGACGTCCGACGCCGTAATGGCGATCCCGCGTCAAGCCGGGTTGATCCGCCACCAAGGCGTCGCGCGTCTTGGTAAAACGATTGAAAAGCGTTGATTTGCCGACGTTCGGCCGACCAACGAGTACCAGCGTAGGGATCACTTTCTGCCTTTATCAGCGCGGCTGAAATACATGAATACCACCGGCCCGCGTCTGCACAAGCACCAGATCGCCCACGGCGCGCGGCGCCACGGTCAGGCCACTGCTATCGGTCTGGGCGCGGCCAATGAAGGCCCCGTTATCGAGACCGAGCAGATGCACATACCCTTCGGTATCACCAACCACCACACCAGCGGACGTTGCCAAAGGCGCGGTCAACACCCGGCGCGCCAGCTGGTCCTGACGCCACATGCTGGCCCCGCTGAACGCGTCAAGCGCGACAACGGCATCGGAATCTTCGGTGACATAAACCTGACGCAGATCGCGGCTCATCCCCCCGCGGGCCGACAAAGGGCGGCTCCACAGGGTTTTGCCGTTGGTCACGTCAAAGCAGCTCACACGGCCCTGAAAAGCCGCGGCGCATAGCGTCTGACGATGCAAGACCGGGTCGCCCACCACGTCGGCGATACGCTCAAGCTCTGTCGCGCCGGCCGGCAAGGCCACCGACAACTCCCAGATCAGGCCGCCGTTATTCAGATCAAACGCAGCCAGCTTGCCACCCGGAAAACCGAGTACGGCCACGTTGTTTTCAAGCAGCATTCCCGACGGATTGCGCAAGGTCAGCGCGGGCGTCGTGCGGCGATAGGTCCACTTCAGGGCACCATCTTTGCGATCCAGGCCGAACACCCGGTTGTCACTGCTGCGCACCACCACAAAATCGGTCGCCACGCCGGGCGCGGCGAGTACTTCGGCATTCACCTTGGCGCGCCAGCGCTCCGCACCGGTCGCGGCGTCCAGAGCGATGACTTCGCCCACGCCGTTGGCGACGACAGCCAGACCGGCATCGGCACCAACACCGGCGGTCAGGCCGCCATCGACACGAACACGCCACCGCGATTGTCCATTGGAAAAACGCGCGACATCGCCCTTGGCGCCGGCGGCGAACACGTCGCCATCGACCACTGCGGGCTCAAAACGATAGATATCCGCTTCACCGATCGAGGCCGACCACACCGGCGCCAGACTCGCCGACGACTTGAACTCCGGCAGCGGTGCCATTTTGGGGGCCGGCGTTGAGAACGGATTGAGCGCGTCAAGCGAACTGCAACCGACCAGCAAAGAGGTGGCGGCCAGCGCCGTGAACAAACGGATTGAACGCATCAGCGAGCACCTCCCATAAGCGCTTCGAGCTTGATTCGAATGATTTCTGCACTGCGATCGCCGGGCACAACCACCGCATCTGCGGCATCCAGGGCGGCCTGATAGGCCTTCCGTGCCTCGTCGATCTTGCCGTCAGCCACCAAAGCGTCGCCACGCAGATCCTGGTGACGAACCTTCAAAGCTGCCGGCGGCTCGTCGGCCAGCAAGGCCAGCGCGGCCGGCGCGTCGCCTGCATCCAGACGCACCGCGGCAAGTCGCAGGCGAGCGATATCACGCATGATCGGCTCGCTGGCGTTCTTGGTGACCCATTCGAGCGGCAAGGCCGCATTGCTGGCGTCGCCCGCCGACTGCTGCACCTTGGCAGACATCAGCGCCGCCAGCGGTGCATAGGCCGTGCCGGAGAAGTTTTCGAGGATCTGGCCGGCCGCCTGACGGGCCACGGCCGCGTCGTTTTCTTCGACGGCTTTTTGCACCACGCTGTACAAGGCAGCCGCTTCGGCCGTCTGTTTGCGCTGGTACCACTGCCAGCCTTGCCAGCTGACCGAGGCGACCGCAGCGATCACCGCCACCGTCGTCACCATCCAGCCATACTGCGCCCACCACGCCTTTATTTCGGCGAGTTGTTCCTGCTCTTCAAGGTCATAGACTGCCATCGTCATCTTCCACGGCGAATAAGAGGTCGGCCAGCACTTCGGCCAGTTGATCAGCGGCAACGCGGCGCTGCTCACCGCCGTCACGCAAGGGTTTGAGAGTCACTTCTGCGGCAGCGGCTTCATCGTCACCGATGATCAGCGCGCAGGGCGCACCACTGCCATCGGCCTTCTTCATCTGTGCCTTGAAGTTGCCGCCGCCACAATGGAACAACACGGAAAAACCATGCGCCCGCATATCTTCAGCCACACGGAACGCGAAGCGCTGCGCCGCCTCTCCCTGGTGCACCACGTAGATATCGGGCACTTCGCGCTCGGGCTCACCGCCCGAACTCTGCCAAAGCGCGAGCAACCGCTCAAGGCCCATCGCAAAACCTGCGGCCGGCGCGGTCTTGCCACCGAGCTGCTCGATGAGACCGTCGTACCGCCCGCCGGCGCACACCGTGCCCTGAGCGCCAAGTTGATCGGTCACCCACTCGAACACCGTCCGATTGTAGTAATCAAGGCCGCGCACCAGGCGGGTATTGATACGGTACGGCACACCGGCATCTTTCAGAATGGCCTGAACGCCATCAAAGTGTGCCAGCGACTCTTCGCCCAGGTAGTCCATCAGCGTCGGTGCCGCTTCGACCAGCGCCTGCATGTCGGGGTTTTTGGTATCGAGAATGCGCAGCGGATTGGTATGCAGGCGGCGCCTGGCCTCCTCGTCAAGCTGCTCGAGCTTGGCTTCAAAATAAGTAATCAGCGCTGAACGGTGCGCCGCACGCTCCTCGGCCGAGCCGAGCGAGTTCAATTCGAGACGGATGTCGGTAATGCCCAGATCGTCCCACAACCGCGAGCACATCAGAATCAGCTCGGCATCGATGTCCGGCCCGGCAAAGCCGAGCGCCTCGGCGCCGATCTGATGAAACTGCCGATAGCGACCCTTTTGCGGACGCTCGTGACGAAACATCGGCCCGTAGTAATAGAGGCGCTTCGGGCCGCTATGCAGCAGGCTGTGCTGCATCACCGCCCGCACGCAGGAGGCCGTGTTCTCGGGGCGCAGCGTGAGATGCTCGCCGTTGAGTGCGTCTTCGAAGGAGTACATCTCCTTTTCGACGATGTCAGTCACTTCGCCGATCGCACGGCGAAACAGCGGCGTTGGCTCGACAATGGGGGTACGAATCGGGCGGTAGCCGTAGCTCTTGAGCCAGTCACGGATCAAGGATTCAAACTGCTCCCAGGTCTCGGCTTCGTCCAGGAAAATATCGTTCATGCCACGTACGGCACGCAGGCTTTGACTCATGTCTGCTGTCTTTCTTCTGTTCTACGCGGGTCAGCCCGCTTTTTTTCGGTAGCGCGTCGCAACGTACTCGTCGACGATGGCCTGGAACTCGGCAGCAATGTTGCCACCGCGCAGTGTGACGGTTTTTTGTCCATCAACAAACACCGGCGCCGCGGGCGTCTCGCCCGTGCCCGGCAGGGAAATGCCCACATTGGCGTGCTTGCTCTCGCCGGGGCCATTGACCACGCAGCCCATCACGGCCAGCGTCATGTTCTCGACGCCGTCGTATTGCTCGCGCCACAGCGGCATTTGCTCGCGCACATGGTTCTGGATGCGCGATGCCAATTCCTGGAAGAAGGTGCTGGTCGTGCGACCACAGCCGGGGCAGGCGGTGACCATTGGGGTGAAGGCGCGCAAGCCCATGGTCTGCAGGATTTCCTGCGCCACCACCACTTCCTGCGTGCGGCTACCATTGGGTTCGGGTGTCAGCGAGACACGGATGGTGTCGCCAATGCCTTCTTGCAACAACACACCCATGGCCGCGGTCGACGCCACGATGCCTTTCGAGCCCATGCCCGCCTCGGTCAGCCCGAGGTGCAGCGGATATTCGCAGCGGCGGGCCAGATCGCGGTACACCGCGATCAGATCCTGCACACTCGATACTTTTGCCGAGAGGATGATCCGGTCGCCCGGCAAACCATAGGATTCGGCCTTGGCGGCGGATTCGAGCGCGGAGGTCACCAGCGCCTCACGCATCACCGCACCGGCGTCGCGCGGCACTTTCCGCCCGGCATTCTCATCCATGATGCGCGCCAGCACCGACGGATCCAGGCTGCCCCAGTTCACGCCGATTCGCACCGGCTTGTCATACTTGCATGCGATCTCGATGATCGACGCGAATTGTGGGTCGCGCTTGGCGCCCGCGCCGACGTTACCCGGATTGATCCGAAACTTGGCCAGCGCTTCGGCGCACTCGGGCACATCGGTCAGCAATTTGTGGCCGTTGTAATGAAAGTCGCCGATCAGCGGTACATCGACATTCATACGGGCCAATTGCTCACGAATGGCCGGCACAGCACGTGCGGCCTCTTCGTTGTTAACCGTGATACGCACCATCTCGGAACCGGCACGTGCCAGTTGCGCAATCTGGATCGCCGTCGCAATCGGATCGGCCGTATCGGTATTGGTCATCGACTGAACAACGACCGGCGCATCGGATCCGACCAGGACCCGTCCAATGCGCACCAGCCGACTCTGTCGGCGCACTGCGGACTGACCGTCAATGGCTTCGTTCATCGCCGCACTCATTCCAGGGTCAGCCGGGCCACACTGACATTCGTGTGCGGTGCCAGATCCACCGGCTTGCCAGCATATTCAAGCTCGACACTCTTGGCGTTGCCCACCACCAGGCGATACGGCGGCTTTCCGCTGACTTCCTGCACCGAGCCGGCTCGATTGGTTCGCGAAAAAATGATTTCGCCCGAAGCATCGCGCACTTCAACCCAGGATTCCTTGCCGAAACGGAACACCAAGCGGGCGCTCATCGCGGGCTCGGCAGGCGCCTCGGCCACCGGTTTCGGTGCAACGGGCGCTGACGCCGGGGCGACCACCGCGTTGGCGGCGACCGGTGTCGCAGTATTGGACTGCGGTGCCTGCGCTGGCACCGGCGCAGCCGGGACGGGCGTCAGCGGTGCAACAGCCGGTGCACTGCCTACCGGTGCAGTACCTGTCGGTGCAGTACCTGTCGGTGCGGCGCCTGTCGGCGCGGTCGCATCTGGCACACCACCGGACGGTGCATCATCGGGAATCACCAGCGGTGCAACATCGGGCTGCGACACAAGCGGCGTCAAGGCAGCCGGCGCCACCGGCGTTTCTGCCACAGCCGAACCGGCAGAAGGATCTTCAGCCGTCTGAAACCAGTCAAAATACCAGCCGCCCACGACGGCCAGCATCAACAGCACAGCAATCAGCGCGATGGGAAATGCCGACGGGCGCAAAGCACCATCCCCCGTTGGCAGCGTGCCATGTGCATTGCTGATCGGCGACAGCTCGGCCGGCGGCGCGACGCCACTGGTCTGCGCGAGCGACTGAATCAGCGGCTCGGGGTCGAGTCCGAGCAGTCGCGCGTAGTTGCGCAAGAAGCCACGTGCGAAGGCTGCGCCCGGCAAGGCCTCAAAGCGCTCGTTTTCAAGCGCTTCAACCTGACGCTGTGTCAGCTTGAGCGCCTGCGCTACATCGACCAGGGTCAATCCCTGATGCTCTCGGGTTGTGCGGAGCAGGTCTCCGACGCCGACGAAATCCGAGGCCGACTCGGGGGACGCATCAAGCACGTCTGCGTTCTCGCTCACTCGTAGTTCCCTTCAATCAGTTTCTGGTATTCCGGCGAGGTGGGGAAGCGACTCTTCAGCTGGCTGCCGTAGCTCGCTTCCGTCTCTTTGTCATTGCGGGCCCGCTCCACCCGAACGCCCAACCACAGCGACTCGGCAGTAGGCTGGCTCTTTTGGTGCACGGTGTTCAAATAGACATGGGCAGCTTCGGGGTTCTTGCGGCGATAGGACACCGCCGCAAGATTCAAAATCGCCTGGATGTTGTTCCCGTCCAGAGCCATCGCCCGCCGGAAGTACGCCTCGGCGGCCTCAAGCTGGCCTTGCCCCATGCGACACAGGCCGGCATTGGTCATTGGGCGGGTGGGCGTGGTGTAGTACGGGTTGCGTGCCGACTGCTCGAGCATGCGCACACCCGCCTCGACCTCGCCCTGAACGCACAGGAACCAGCCATAACTATTGTTGATTTCCGGGTCGCCGGGGGCCAGGGCGTCGGCGCGCGCAAAGGCGACACGCGCCGAAGCCACATCGTTCAGCGCCATAAAGACAAGCGCGTGAAGATGATGGGCCGGCGCATAGCTTTCGTCATACGCCATCGCGATGCGTGCTTCGTCCAGTGCCACACCGATGCGCTGAGCCGCCACATAGGCCATACCCAGATCGGTATGAATCTTCGCACGGCCCTGGTTGTCGCTCGTCACGGGCCGTTCTGCCGCCGGTCGCAGATCCATCGAAGCGCTGCTGCCCGGCACCGACGGATTGGTCGTGCATGCGGACAGGAGCGTGGCTGCAAATCCCAGGGCGGCAAGAAGGTGCGCTGTCTTCATGAGCGGGGGGTACCTGTGAAATGAAGGGTCTGGGTGCGGCGCGTTTTGTCCTGGACTTGACCAGCGAGCTGTCCGCACGCGGCATCGACATCATCGCCCCGCGTCTTGCGGGTGGTGGCCACGATACCAGCGTCCTGCAGGATACCGGCAAAGCGCCGGATGCGCTCGGAAGGCGAGCGCCGGTAAGGCGAGTTCGGGAAGGGGTTGAAGGGAATCAGGTTGTACTTGCACGACACTTCGCGCGCGATTGCGACCAGTTCATGGGCATGCGTATCGGCATCGTTCACGCCGTCGAGCATCACGTACTCGAAGGTCACGAAATCACGCGGCGCAGCGACCAGATAACGGTTGCATGCGGCCAGCAGTTCCTTGAGCGGGTACTTCTGATTGATTGGCACCAGCTGGTCACGCAAGGCATCGTTCGGTGCGTGCAACGATACGGCCAGCGCTACCGGGCAGGCTTCGCGCAGGCGATCCATGGCCGGCACGATGCCCGAGGTCGACACGGTCACCCGCCGACGCGACAAGCCATAGCCATGGTCGTCGAGCATCAGGCGCAGCGCCACCAGCACATTGTCGAGATTGGCGAGCGGCTCGCCCATGCCCATCATGACGACGTTGCTGATCACACGATCACCATCGGCCGTTGCCCCGAGCAGGCGATTGGCCAGCCAGAGCTGACCGATGATCTCGCCGGCCGACAGGTTGCGGTTGAAACCCTGCTTGCCTGTCGAGCAAAAAGAACAGTCGAGCGCACACCCGGCCTGAGACGAGATGCACAAGGTGCCACGACCGGTCTCGGGGATGAACACCGTCTCGATCGCATTACCCTGCCCCACGTCGAGCAGCCATTTACGGGTGCCGTCGGTGGACACGGAATCGCGCACCGGTTCAGGCGTGCGAACGCAGGCATGCTCGCCCAGGCGCGCACGCAAACTCTTGGCGACATCGGTCATCTGATCGAAATCGCTCACCCCGAAACGGTGCAGCCAACGCAAGACCTGCCTGGCGCGGAAAGGCTTCTCGCCTTGCGTCGCAAACCAGTCGATCAATCCGTCGACATCAAAATCCAGCAGGTTGACCTGTTTCGTCATGGGGTGTGTGCCTTTGGCGAAAATGCAATCGGCCCGGGAGCCGGGCCGATGCGGTTTCTGCCTCGGCCGGAATTAACGGCTATAAACGTTCATGCCGGGGAAGAAGAAGGCGATTTCCACGGCGGCGGTTTCGGCGGCGTCGGAGCCATGAACTGCGTTGGCGTCGATCGACTCGGCGAAGTCAGCGCGGATGGTGCCCGCAGCGGCTTCTTTCGGGTTGGTTGCGCCCATCAGCTCGCGGTTCTTGGCGATTGCGCCCTCGCCTTCCAGCGCCTGAATCATCACCGGGCCGGAAGTCATGAACTCGACCAGATCCTTGAAGAAGGGGCGTGCCTTGTGGACGGCGTAGAACTGGCCGGCCTCTTCGACGGACAGATGCACCATCTTGGCGGCGATCACTTTCAGGCCAGCGTCTTCAAAACGCTGATAGATCTTGCCGATCACGTTCTTGGCGACGGCGTCGGGTTTGATGATGGACAGGGTGCGTTCAATTGCCATGGTACTTTGCTCCGAAGAATCCGGTTGGACGTAAAAAGAATAACGGAGCATTTTAGCAAGATTTTGTCACTCCTCCCATCTCCCTTCGGTAACTAAAAAAAACCCGGCCACAAGGGCCGGGAACAAAGGACACGGTTTGCATCACAACCCGCCGTTGCCGGCCGGTTCAGGGAGATGCTCGGGGTGACGCGGGCGCTTCGCTCGCGGCGTATTTCAGAGTGCGTCGGGGTCGAACCCGGTTTCTTCATAAATCTCTTCAATCAGTGCCTTGCCAATCCGCGGCGCCATCGCCTTGTGGACCGGCATCAGGGCTTTCTTGAAAGCAAGGCGCTCTTCATGCGTCGGCGCGTACACCTGCGTTGTACCGGCGGCCTTGATGGCTTCCAGCGCCTTGTCGTTTTCCGCCTTGGCGATCTGATTGGTGTACTCGGTGGCTTCGCGCATGGCACGCACCAGCACATCGCGCATCGCGCCGGGCAAGCCATCCCAGAATTTCTTGTTGGTAATCACCGCATAGCCAAGATAGCCGTGGTCGGTGAGCACCATATGCGACTGCACCTCGTGCATGCGCTGGGTGTAAAAATTGGAGTGCGGGTTCTCGGTGCCGTCCACCACCTGCGCCTTGAGCGCCGGATAGACTTCGTCAAAAGCGGTGACTTGCGGGAAAGCCCCCAGCGCGCGCATCTGCGCATCAAGCACTTTTGACGACTGAATCCGCAGCTTTTTACCGCGCAAGCCCTCTGGCCCCCGAATAGGGGTCGTGGCAGAAAAAGACTTGAAGCCGTTATCCCAAAACGCCAGACCCGCAATACCACGCGGCTCCAGAGACTCGAGCATTCGCGCGCCCAGCGGGCCGCCTGTCACCTTGTGCAACTCCGCGTAGCTGTCGAAGATGTAGGGCAAATCGAAGGCTTCAAACACGCGCAAGCCCAAGGGACCGAACTTGGCCAGAGACGGCGCGATGATCTCGACCGCGCCCAACTGCAGCGCCTCCATCTCTTCCTTGTCTTTGTAAAGCGTGCTGTTGGGATAGACCTCGACACGCAGCGCGCCATCGCTGTAGCGCTCGGCCAGCTCCTTGAACTTCAGCGCGCCCAGGCCTTTCGGCGTATTTGGCGCAACTACATGGCTGAATTTGACGATGATCGGATCGGCCGCCTGCGCGGCGCCCAGCAAGCTCATCGACAGCACAAGCACCAACAAACTACGCAATGTCATCATTTCCTCCTCGATTTTTTTACGCACCGTCTTTGCGGTATCGCCGGCCACAACCCGCCCGACTTCGGCTGGCCTTGATAGAGTGTCGACCGAGCGCGACCTGCGCCGCAATTGTGGATGACCGCAAGCCTGCCACCGATGCCCACGCCAATCACACGATCACTGCCGTCCACACCCGCCTGGTATTGGCGCCTGCCCTCGCTGACGATCGGCCTGATGCTGGTTGCAATCTTTGCGCTGGTGGCGATGACCCGCCACTTCGACGATGAAAAACAGCACGAGGTGCTGATCAACGACGTGTTGTGGATGGAGCAGGACTTGCGCTTCCGGCTTGATCGGAACGAAGAGCAGCTGGCCCAGATTGGCGGCGAATTGCTCGCCACCCAGAGCATGTCGCCACGCACCGAAGCCAGCCTCGAGCAACTCCTGAAGCCGGACAGCGGCCTCGTTCAGATCCTGTGGCTGAACGAGAGCGACAAGATCATCGCAGCCCGCCCTTTTGCCTCCGAAGACGTGCTGGTCGGCGAGGCGCGCGGCGCCATCCCGTCCAATGAAACCAGCCGGCTCGCCCGCGCCGTGGGCCGGCCCATCTACGGCCCCACCTATCCGGTCATCGGCGGCCACTGGCGCTTCAATGTGCACGTGCCGATCTTCATCGGCAGCCGCCACTCAGGCACGGTTGTCGGCGTTTACTCGCTCCAGCAACTGGTGGTTCGTGAGCTGCCATGGTGGTTTTCGGAGCGCTACCGGGTCAGCGTGCACGATCCGGACGGCAAAGAGATCGCCGCAAAATCCAAGGTGGCCGCGCAAGCCAGCCACCAGCAATACACCATTCCCTTCGATCCGCCGGGCTACGGCCTCACGCTCAAAGTCACCGCCTACAAGGCACCCACGCGTTGGGTGCCGGTGCTGTTGATCAGCGCCATGATCTTCCTCGGCGGCGTCATCATCTGGAGTATCTGGCAACTACGCCAGCACACCCTGGGCCGCCAGGCCGCCGAACAGGCGCTGCGCGGTGAAATGGCCTTCCGCAAGGCCATGGAAGACTCCCTGCTCACCGGCCTGCGCGCCCGCGACAACACCGGCAAGATCACCTATGTGAACCCCGCCTTCTGCCGAATGGTGGGCTACAGCGAAAAAGAATTGCTCGGCGCCACGCCGCCCATGCCCTACTGGGACCCGGAGCACCTCGAACGTACCCAGGCCATTCACGATGGCATCCTCGCTGGCAGCGCGCCGCGCGAAGGGGTTGAAATCCACTTCCGCCACAAGGACGGGCACCCCATCGACATGCTCATCTTCGAGGCGCCACTGATCGACTCCACCGGCGAACAAACCGGCTGGATGGGCTCCTTCCTCGACATCACCGCACAGACGGCGGCCGAAGCCATGGCACGCCAACAGGAAGAGCGCCTGCATGCCACCTCGCGCCTGATCACCATGGGCGAAATGGCATCGACGCTGGCGCACGAACTTAACCAGCCGCTGGCGGCTATCTCGAGTTACAGCGCGGGCTGCCTCAACCGGCTCGACGAAGGTCGCGCCGACACCGACGAGTTGCACGACATCATCAGCAAGATCACGCGACAGGCGCGACGCGCCGGCGACATCATCCGGCGGGTGCACGATTTCGTCCGGCGCAGCGAACCCAAGCGCGAAACCATCGACCTGAACGCCGTGCTCTCCGAAGCCATCGGCCTGATCGACCCCGACGTGCGCAAGCGCGGCGTCGAGCTGCAAACCCGGCTGGCCGAGCAGGCATTGCCGGTCAATGCCGACCCGGTCATGCTCGAGCAGGTCGCCGTCAACCTGATCCGCAACGGCATGGACGCGATTCGCGACGAGGCCGGCGCCCGGCGCACCATTCGCATCGAGACGCTGGTCGACGGCGAAACCCTCGTTTTCCGGGTCACCGACTGGGGGCGCGGCATCGACGAAGACGCCGCCCGGCGGATTTTTGACCCCTTCTTCACCACCAAGGACGAGGGCATGGGCATGGGCCTGAATATTTGCCGCTCCATCGCCGAGCTGCACGGCGGCCGGCTGGGGTTCGAACCCAATCCCGAAGGTGGTACGATCTTCACCTTCTCGCTGCCGCTGGCCTCATGACGACAGACACCACACCCCTGACCCACATCGTCGATGACGACGAAGCCATCCGTGATGCCCTGTCGTGGCTGTTTCGCACGCGCAATGTGCCCTGCGCCACCTGGCCATCTGCCGAAGCCTTTCTCGAGGCCTGGCAGCTCGAATGGCGCGGCTGCATCGTCATGGATATCCGCATGCAAGGCATGAACGGACTCGACTGCTCCACCGCCCTGCGCCAGCGAGGCAGCACCTTGCCGATCATTTTCATCACCGGCCACGGCGACGTACCGATGGCCGTCACCGCCCTCAAGCGCGGCGCCTTCGACTTCATCGAAAAGCCCTTTGACGACAACGCCTTGGTCGACATCGTGCAGTCGGCCCTCGATGAAGATGCCCGCAATCAGGCGCGTAGTTCGGCCCGGGTCGACGTCGCGAACCGCCTGGAGCAGCTCACGGTCCGCGAGCGCGAAGTCATGGGACTGATTCTGGCGGGCAAATTCAACAAGGTGATTGCCGACGAATTGAGCATCTCGATGCGCACCGTCGAGGTCCATCGGGCGCGCGTCTTCGAAAAAATGGGCGTGCGCTCGGCCGTCGAACTGGCCCAGCAACTCACGCTGGCCGGGCTTTACAACAGCGCCACGCCGCCGGCCGAATAAGCCTCGGGCCGACGCCACACAAACTGCCAGCCCGGCTCACCCGCACGGCAGGCGAATGTGCCCGCCACGCCCAGTCCGGCAATCCAGGCCACCTGGCCGTCCACACGCAAGATCGGCACCCGGTCGCGATCGACCGGCGCCAGACCGGCACCCTGGCTCAAGCTGCGTACATCCTTGCGCGGCCGCCCCACCAGCGCCACCCGGCAACCCGGCCAGCGCGCCATGATCTCGCAGCGCTTCGCCTCCGCCAGCCGCGCTTGCGACACGCCGGCACCATGTACCGCGGTCGCCTCGACCACGCCTTCGCCCCAGGCCACGGCATCGCCGGGCCACAGCACGCCATCCTCCGGCAGGGCCGGATAGGTCGGCGACACCCACACCACCTCGCGGTAGGCATGCAGCACCGCGCCGCCCAGCGGCAAGGTCAGCGGTCGATCATTGGCGCAAGACTGCACCTGACGAATCGCCTCGTGCAGACGCGCCTGATCGGGCACCGGCAAGCTCAGCGCACGCATGCGCCAGCGCAACATATTGGCCAGACGCGGGGCCGACATCTCGCGCATCACGTCGCGCGACCATGGCAACCCGCAGCTTGCGGCATCCTGCACCGCGAGTTCGTCGAGCAAGCCCGCAGCCTCGTCAAAATTGGCCGCTGCCCGCGCCAGCGTGGTCGCCGCCGACGGCCAACGCTCACCCATCGCGGGCATCACGCTGTGGCGCAGAAAATTGCGGGAAAAACGCGGGTCGGTATTGCTCTCGTCCTCAACCCAGGCCAATGACCCGGCCTGCGCCGCCGCGAGAATCTGACCCCGCGAAAACGCCAGCAGGGGGCGCAAACGGCCGCCACCAGACGCGCCAGGCTCGATCGCCCGCATCGCCGCCGCACCATGCACACCCGCGCCACGCAGCAAACGGAACATCACGGTTTCGGCTTGGTCGTCCAGATGGTGGGCGCTCACACGCCAGTCGGCCGCCTCGCTCGCCAGCGCCGCATGGCGCTCGCGCCGGGCGGCGCCCTCCCAGCCCTCGCCCGCCGAGGGTTGAACGGTCACATGCGACACCGTGAGCGGCACATCAAGCGCCTCGCAACGGGTCGCACAAAACGCCGCCCAGTCGTCGGCGTTGGGACTCAAACCATGATGGACATGATGGGCGCGCAGCACGAAGCCGAATCGCTCGCGCAAACCGGCCAGCACGTTGAGCAGCACCATGGAGTCCATGCCGCCGCTGAGCGCGAGCTGCAGGGTCTGACCAGCGACCACGCCTGCGCGCGTGAGGACATCGGCAACCCCGCGCGGGATCGCCGATGCATTCTTAGTTTGCGCCGTCCTTGAACTTGCCATAACTCATCAACCGCGCCTGGCGCTGTTCAACCAACTCCGTCGGACTCAGGTCAGCAAGCTGACGGAGCGAATCGGCCAGTGCGCGCTTGAGCGTTTGCGCCATTGCGCGATGATTGCGGTGTGCGCCGCCGACCGGCTCGTTCACGATCTTGTCGATCAGGCCGAGCGCCTTGAGGCGTGCCGCCGTAATGCCCATGGTCTCGGCTGCGACCGAGGCCTGGTCTGCGCTTTTCCACAAAATGGAGGCGCAGCCTTCGGGCGAAATCACCGAATAGGTACTGTACTGGAGCATGTGCAATTGATCGGTCACGGCAATGGCCAGCGCGCCGCCCGAGCCGCCCTCACCGATCACGGTGGAGATGATGGGCACCTTGAGCGATGCCATCACGAACAGGTTGTGACCAATGGCTTCGGACTGACCGCGCTCTTCGGCACCAATGCCGGGATAGGCGCCCGGGGTGTCGACAAAGGTGAACACCGGCAGCGAAAACTTCTCGGCAAGCTTCATCAGGCGCAGCGCCTTGCGATAGCCCTCTGGGCGCGGCATGCCGAAGTTGCGGTGAATCTTCTCTTTGGTGTCGCGCCCTTTCTGGTGGCCGATCACCATGCACGACTGGCCGTTGAAGCGCGCCATGCCGCCAACAATGGCGTGGTCGTCAGCAAAGCTGCGGTCGCCATGCAGCTCCTGGAAGTCGCTGAACATGTGCTCTACATAGTCCAGCGTATAAGGCCGCTGCGGGTGACGTGCCACCTGCGCGATCTGCCAGGGTGTCAGCTTGGCGTACAGGTCCTTGGTCTGGGCCTGACTCTTGGTTTCCAGGCGCGAGATCTCTTCGGAGATATCGACGGCAGAATCGTCCTGCACGAAACGAAGCTCTTCAATCTTGGCTTCGAGCTCGGCGATGGGCTGTTCAAAATCGAGGAATGTGGTC
>JBFIJC010000014.1:0-30146 GCA_041600915.1 Nitrogeniibacter sp. | reverse complement strand
TCGACCAGCGGGGTTTGCAGGGGGCCGCTGCTGGCGGTGCATTCGGCGGCCACGGCGCCACCGGCGCACAGCGCGGCGGCAAGGGCGAGGAGGGGTTTAGCGGGCATCATTGAGCCTCCAGTCGTAGTCGAGGTGCTCGATTTTCGGCGCGCTGCTGCGCAGTTTTTTCGCGGCTTCCGGCGTGTCGGCGGGCGCCTCGGCGTAGTGGGCGAAGGTGGCCTGGAGTGAGTTGAAGCCTTTGTGGCCACGGGTGAAGTCGTCGGCGTACCAGTCGAAAATCTTTGACACGTAGAGCGTGTTGCTGGCTGCGTCGAAGCGGTTGCGGCTGCGGTCGGAGAGAAAGCGGCTCATGCCGTCTTCGAGCTGGGTGTCGAGCCGTTCGGCGACGAAGGCTTCGTTGCGCAGCATGGGGCAGCCGATCGAGGCGCAGACCACGGCGGCATGAATGCGCGGGTCGTCGAAGACGCCAGCGGCGCGGATGCGGCCGTGCTCGATGCCGTCCAGGCTTTCTTCCTGACCGAGCAGGGTGAAGAATTTCTGTTTCCAGGGCGAGGAGAACAGGCTGCCGAGGTCCTTGATTGAGTCCAGATCAGGATAGCGGGTGAGGATCAGTTCGACCGTGTAGGCGTTATAGGCGTTGATCAGGAAGGCGAGTTGCTGCGGCCTCTGCCAGCTGGCGTAGTCGGCGGGCGTGACGGCCGATACGGCGTCGAGGTAGGCCTTGAGCGGGGCGCGATCCTTCTTCAGCGCGGCGTAGCGCACCGCCGACGCGTTGCCGGCCGCATTGACCACGACGTGTTGCTTGAGCAGCGCGTTCCAGGCGGCATGGCTGTGGTCGAAGGCCTGCGCAGCGGCGCTGAGCAGGGTGAAGCTGGCGGCCAGCAGGAGGGACTTGAGGCGTGTCATCGTCTTACCTCCTTTACGCGCGGCGCCAGGCGTGAAAGCGGCCGACCCATTCGAGCAGCTTCTGCGGGGCGTGGGCGCGCTTCCATTCGCCGGCGACGTATTTGTTGGCCTCGGCCATGGTCGGGTAGATGTGAATGGTGCCGAGGATCTTGTTCAGACCAATGCCGTGCTTCATGGCCAGTACGTATTCGGCGATCAGATCGCCCGCGTGTTCGCCCACGATGGTGACGCCGAGGATGCGGTCCTTGCCTGGCACGGTAAGCACTTTCACAAAGCCGTGGGCTTCCGAGTCGGCGATCGCGCGGTCGAGGTCGTCGATGCCGAACTTGGTGACTTCGTAGGCAATGCCCTCAGCCCTGGCGTCGGCTTCATTCAAGCCGACGCGGGCGACTTCCGGCTCGACAAAAGTGGCCCAGGGGATCACCGAATAGTCGGCCTTGAAGGTCTTGAACGGGTCGAACAAGGCATTGACCGCGGCATACCACGCCTGATGGGCAGCGGTATGCGTGAATTGGAAGGGGCCGGCGACATCGCCTGCGGCGTAGATGTTGGGGTAGATCGTTTGCAGAAGCGCGTTGGTCTCCACCGTTTTACCGGTCGGGATGCCCATCTCCTCGAGGCCGAAACCCTTGAGATTGGCGGCGCGGCCGACGGCGACCAGCACCGCGTCGAAGGCGATGCGCACATCCTTTCCTTCGTGCTCGGCAATCAGCACTTTCTCGCCGTCTTCGATCACGAACTGCTTGGCTTTCGTGCCGACGCGTACGTCGATGCCTTCGGCAATGAAACGCGCCATCACCGCTTGCGACACGTCTTCGTCTTCACGCGCCATGATGCGGGGCAGCATCTCGACCTGTGTGACCTGGCTGCCCAGGCGGGCGAAGGCTTGCGTCAGCTCGCTGCCGATCGGGCCGCCGCCGAGCACCAGCAGGCGGCGCGGTTGTTCGCGCAGCGCCCACAGGTTGTCGGAGGTGAGGTAGTCCATGTCTTCGATGCCGGGGATCGGCGGCACAAAGGGCCGCGCGCCGGTGGCGATGATGATGGCGCGAGTGCTGAGCGTCTCGATGCGGCCATCGTTGTGGGTCACTTCCACCGTCCAGGGCGAGGTGATTTTGGCGGAGCCTTCGACCACGTCCACGCCCAGGCCGGTGTAGCGCTCGACCGAGTCGTGCGGCTCGATGGCCTTGACCACCGACTGCACGCGTTCCATCACCTTGGCAAAATCCATTTTCGCTTCGGCCGAATCGATGCCGAATTCCCGGGCGCGCTCGACGTGCGACAGAAACTTGGCCGAGCGGATCAGCGCCTTGGACGGCACGCAGCCGGTGTTCAGGCAGTCGCCGCCGAGCTTGTGGCGCTCGATCAGGGTGACTTTCGACTTCACCGCCGCAGCGATATAGGCGCTCACCAGGCCAGCCGAGCCGCCACCGATCACGACAAGGTTGCGATCAAACGTGGCGGGCTTCTTGTCAGCCCATTGGGCGTAGACCTTTTTGGCCTGCACAGCGGCGACGATCTTCTTGGCGATGAGCGGGAAGATGCCCAGCAGCACGAAAGAGCCGATCAGCCCCGGCGAGAGGATGCCGGCGAGCGAGTCGATCTGGCCCAGCTGGGTGCCGGCATTCACATACACGATGGTGCCGGCGAGCATGCCGATCTGGCTGACCCAGTAGAAGGTGGTGGTGCGGATGGGTGTGAGTCCCATGACCAGGTTGATGACAAAAAACGGAAAGGCCGGCACCAGGCGCAGGGTAAAGAGATAGAAGCCACCGTCTTTCTTGACGCCCGCGTTCAAGGCCTTGAGGCGATCGCCGAAGCGGCTTTGCACCCAGTCGCGCAGCAAGAAGCGCGAGGCAAGAAAGGCCAGCGTTGCGCCGATGGATGAGGCAAACGAGACGATGATCAGACCGGTCAGCAGACCGAAGATGGCGCCAGCGGCCAGGGTGAGCACGGCCGCGCCGGGAAAGGACAGCGCGGTGACCGCGACATACACGGCAAAGAAAATGCCGGCAGTCGCCCATGGGTTGGCGAGGCGGTAGGCTTCAATGGCCGCTTGCTGGCTCTTGAAGAAGTCGAGGCTGAAAAAGCGCCCCAGATCAAAAATGAAATAACTGGCGACCAGGGCCAGCAGGACGACGACGAGTCCGAGTTTTTTCTTGTTCATGGCCTGACGGCACTCCCTGTATTGATTGCCCCGCGGCCAGAAGTCAGGCCGGCGGGCTTGTGATGGTTAAGACCGCTCAGGGGGTGAAAACCTGACAGTGAATTGTCGTGGCCCGGCCGGAGATTTTTGTGCGAGGCACAAAAATCGAGTAGAATGAAGCCCTTATCTCGGTCGCGAAACCGCTATAGTGTGGCCGCACCGAATCAGCATGGCGCAACAAAGCGTCGTCCTACTCGCCATTCTGGCAGGCCTTTGAGGCGCCGGGGTGGTCGGAACGTCGGGCGTGGTCCCGTCAATTGCGTCCGGACGTTGTCTGTCCGGGCTGCCCGCCGGCACCGGGCAACAATTGCTTGCCGCCAGCAAATGAATTGAATCCGGCGCGCTCGCCAATCGTGAGGGGCGTGTTTTTGACTGCCGTACCGTTGGCATCGCCGGACCCACAACAGATTAGGAGAGAGAATTTATGGCCAAAGAAGAAATGATCCAGTTCGAAGGCGTGGTGCAGGAAGTGCTTCGTGATGCCCGGTTTCTGGTCAAGCTGGACAACGGCATGGACGTGGCAGCTTACGCTTCGGGCAAGATGCGCAAGTTCCGCATCCGGATCCTGGCCGGTGATCGGGTGACGCTCGAAATGTCGCCCTACGACCTGTCCAAAGCGCGCATCAGCTTCCGCCACAAGGAAGTGCACCAGCGCCGCCCGCACTGAGTTTTTGCGAGCCATCAAAAAGCCCGGTTCGACCGGGCTTTTTTACGTCCGGACGCCGACCACACGCACTAGTCGCCGATGATGCCGCTGGCCCAGGCACTGCGCGCAGCGCCATTCAGAAAGCGCTGGATGAGCGCGCTGTCGGCCACCGGGGCGAGGTCCGCCGCCGAGGCGACGTTACCGGTCTGGCGCGCTTCGAGCTGACCCTTTGCGCCTGTGGCGAGGCGATATTCGCCGCTGCACTGCGGGCAGAACAGGGTGCCGCCGGTGGTCTGTTCGCGGCGCGCGACGAGTGTGGGGCCGCACATCATGCAGTCGAGTAGCGGAATCCCCTCATCAACATGACCGGCGATGTGTTCAAGCACGCCGGTGTCGGCGAGGCTGAGAAAGTGTTCGCCAAAGCGCGAATCAAACTGGGTGCCGAGGTTTTCCTGAATGATGTTCAGCGCGGTCTCGATCGGCATGCCTTTGCGATAGGGGCGGGCGCTGGTCATGGCGTCAAACGCGTCGCAAATGCCAATGATGCGGGCGTCGCGGGGGATGTCATCGGCGCCAAGCGCGGCCGGGTAGCCCTTGCCGTCGGGGCGCTCGTGATGCGACAGCACCGCATCGACCGCCAGCGCAGCCAGCGGGTGCCCGGCAAGCAAGCGGGCGCCCACCGCAGGGTGGGTGCGGACGATGTCGAATTCGTTGGCGGTGAGGCGATCCGGCTTGCGCAGAATGGCGTCGGGAATGCCGACCTTGCCCAAATCATGCAAAAAGCCGCCGACGGCGATGCGGGCGACATCTCGCTCGCCCAGGCCTGCGCGGCGGGCGAGCGTTTCGGCCAGGCGCGATACGCGCCACAAATGGCCGCCGGTGTACGGATCGCGCGCTTCCACTACCCAGGCCATTGCCAGCAAGGTGTGCATTAACTGTTGCGCGTCGTTTGGGGTGTGGCGGCGGCGAGAGAAGGGCCAAAAGGGCATGGGGCGGGGCATCCGGCAGTGTTCGATGAGAAGACTATCGGCGCGGACGGCCGGATATTGAGCGGCTTCGTGGCGGGTTTGGCGGCCTTATCGAATCGTCATTTCGCCTTCCGTGGCGGTGGTTTCGCCTCAGGCAAGTGCGTTCTGCTCGGGCGCTGCCAGCGCCGGGGTGAAAGCCGGGCCGTGGCAAATGCGATCGAAATACGACAGATGGGCCGGGCTGCCAGGCGGCCAGTTGGCGACAAACGCGGCCTGCCAGGCGGCCGGGTCGTAGCGCAGGGCCAATGCTTCGATGCGGTGTGCGCCGGCGCTGATGCCATACAGCGCCGGATGCGGCCCCTGATGGCGGCTGATGCGCGTGATGATGCCGTGTTGCGTGCCGCGAAAGTTCGGCATGCCGGCCGCGCCGTTGTTGATCAGGATCTTGCTGCCGGCGAGTTGCCGGCACGCGGGCAGGCAGGTGTGGCTGCTGGCAAAAACGTCGACGTCGGCAGCGTGAAACTGTTGGGTCAAGGCGTTGCGGTGTGAGGCATCGTCGAGGCGGGCAGCATCGAAATCCCAGCCTGCCAGTGCATTGGCGTCACCATGGACGACGCCGATGCGCAGCGCGCCGACGCGGTAGCGCGCAAACATCGGCAGCGCTGCCAATCGAGCGAGGTGGGCGGGGTGACGGGCAGCCGTGGCCTTGAGGCGGGCGTGGATCAGGTTGGAGCGTTCCACGACGGCCGCATCGACCGTGTCCGGGTAAGCGCAGCCACAGCCGGCATCGTCTGCTTCGGGCTGCAGCTCGGCTTCGACGTTGCCGAGGATGGCGTCGTGCCTCGCGACCGCAGTGTTGATCTGGTCGAAGGCGGCGTCGTCTACGTTGAACCAGTTGAAATCGCCGTTAAAGCACACCGTCACCGGGCCGGGTTCGGCCGCGATCAGGGCGTTCAGTGCGTCTAGCGCCGCGGTGTTGCCATACAGCCCACCGACCACATACAGCGTCTCTGCGGCGCGCTCGGGTGCTGTGGCGAGCGCCGCCGCGCCGTAGCGATAGCGCAGCGGACAGACGCGACCGGCGTCGCTCATGTGGCTTCGGCCGCGCTGCGCCGGTGGCCGAGCGCCAGCGGCAGCAGGAAGCCGGCGGTGCAGATGATCAGGCCATACAGGTTGGTACCCAGCAGCAAACCGTACTTGCCGGTGCCGATGGCCCAGCTGGCCGGAATCGCCCCGAGCGCGAGCATCACGCCCAGCGTCATGCCGCTCCAGAAAGCCAGGTGGAAGGACAGTGGCGAATAGCCGACCCAGCGAGAGAGCAGGAAGATCGGTGCCAGCCCGATCACCATGGTGCCCGACAGCGTGGTGGCCTTGAGGATGTCGGTGCCGGCCATCATGGGCAGGTTGCCAAGCAGGGCGAACACCACCATGGTCACCACCCCATTGCGAATGGCGCGGGTGCCGGGTGTTTTGCCCGCGAGCAGCGGCAGTTCGTGCGCGACTGATTTCGACAGCGAGGTGAAGGTCGAGTCCAGCGTCGAAGCGGCCGAGGAGATCATCACCACGCTCATGGCAAAGAAGCCGGCCAGACCGAGACCTTTGGCCACTTGTGCCGGCGCGTTGCCGGCAGCGGCGATGCCTTCGAGCTTGGCATGCACGCCCACCAGGCTGAAGGCGAGGATGGCGAAGAAGCCGAGCACGCCGGCCACGACAAAGGCGCGCAGCATGGTTTTTTCGCGGGTGATGAAGCCACGGTCGGTGAGTACTGGGTCGTGGAATGGGTAGGACAGCACCTGCAGCAGTGCAACGAGCAGCAGGTCAGCACCCGCATCGAGCGCGAAGTGGCCTTCGGTGAGCAGCGCCACCGGGCCGTGGGTGGGCACGATCCAGATCAGCACCAGGCCAAGGAAGAGCACGAACACCACGGCCTGAATCACATCGGTAAAGATCGAGCTGCGCAGCCCGCCCTTGAGGCTATAGAGCAGCACGGCGGCAGTAAACAGCAGCGCCGAGGCGATGAAGGCGAAGGAACCTGAGTCGCCGTAGTAGCCACCGACCACGGCGGTGTTGCTCCAGACCTCGTTGTACAGGCGGATCAGAATGGCGGCCGAAAACGCCATCGCGGCGAAGCGCCCGTATTTGGCCATCAGGAAGGGCACCATGCCGGTGGCGCCTTCTCGGGTGCGCAGGCGGTAGATGATCCAGCCGGCGAAGGGAATCGACAGCCAGTAAGTGGCGTAGGCCAGCCCGCCGACGATGCCATAGGCGGCGCCGAGGTTGGCCGCGTTGGTCACCGATTTGGCGAAGATCCAGCTGATGAAGATGCTCATCATCAAGGCCCAGGTGGAGGCCGGCCGGCCTTTGGCGTCGGTGCCGCGGAAGAAGCCGCCCTCGTCTTTGACCTTGGGTGAGATGAGATACATCACCACGCCGAAGACCACCAGAAAGCCCCAAAAGTAGACGCCTTGTGTGTTGGAGAAGTCCATTATTTTCCTCGTCTCACTTCCGAACTCAGCTCAGCGCGCCGCCGCAGCTCGAGCCCTGGCCCGCGGTGCAGCCGTAGCAGTGGCCGGCTACCTGAATTCGGCCGCCTTCGAGTTGCTGTGCGGTGACGTCGTGGATGTTCAAGGCCTGGCCGTTGGCGTCTTCGGTGTGCAGTTCAAGCATCTGGTTGAAGTCGCAGTCATACAGGTTGCCCTGCCAGTCGATGCTGATCTGCGTGCGGCACATCACGCCGGGGAGGTTGGCGTCGCTGTGGGCAGATTTGAGCAAGTCCATGTAGCGATTGAAGCCACCTTTGGATAGCAGCGTGGAGCCAAAGCGCTGGATCGGCATGTTGGCCAGCGTGAACAGCTGGTTGAAGGCGATGCCGAAGTGCTCGCCGAGGTGCGCCTTATAGGCGGCTTCGAGTGCTTCCTGCGGCGGCGGCAGGACTGCGCCTTGCGGGTTGAAGACGAGGTTGAGCGTCAGTGCGCTGTCGGGTTGGCCGTAGCCGAGTGCGTTGAGCTGCTTGAGGCCGTTGATGCTCGCTTCGAACACGCCCTTGCCGCGCTGGGCATTGACGTTGTCTTCGAGATAACAGGGCAGCGAGGCGACGACTTCGACGCCTTGCTCGGCGAGGAAGTCGGCGAGGGTCTCGTAGCCTGGCTCGCTGAGGATGGTCAGGTTGCAGCGGTCGATCACGCGCATGCCACGGGCGCGCGCCGACACCACCAGGCGACGGAAGTGCGGGTTGAGCTCGGGCGCGCCACCGGTGAGGTCGAGCATGCGCACCTCGGGGTTGCTGTCGACGAAGCGCAGGATGGCGTCGATGGTGTCGCTGTCCATCTCTTCGGTGCGCTTGGGGCCGGCGTTTACGTGGCAGTGCAGGCACTGCTGGTTGCAGCGGTAGCCGAGGTTGATCTGCAGGGTTTCGATGCGGCTGCGGGTCAGTGCGGGGAATGCGGTCTTGCGAAGCAGGGGCAAGGTGGCGAGCATGCGCCGTCTCCTTTTTTGGGGTCTTGTGTCAGCCGATGCTGGTGGCGATCGGCCTGCTGTGGGATCAGACCATCGGGGCGGCACAAAGCTTACAGCGCGGCGCTATTTTTGTAGCGATGCGGTCCAGCCCAATTGCGCCATGAGCGCCATGAAGTCGTCGGCCGGCGCGGCGCGCAGGTGCAGGCGCTCGCCACTGTGCGGGTGATCGAGCCACAGGTCGGTGCTGGCGAGCAGCAGGCGCTGGCTGCCAAAGTGCTCGGCAAACATCCGGTTGTGCGGCCCTTTGCCGTAGGTGGCGTCGCCGATGATGGGGTGGGCGATGTGCTTGAGGTGGCGACGGATCTGGTGTTTGCGGCCGGTTTCGGGTTCGACCTCAAGCAGCGCGTAACGGCTGCTGGGGTAAGGATCGACTGCGATGGGCAGCTCGACGGTGGCCAGGCGGTGGTAGGCGCTGCGGGCCGCTTGTGGTGCGGATTGTGCGCGCGGGTCCACCCATTCGCGGTCGTCTCTTTGCTTGCTCAGCGGATGGTCGATCAGGCCGGCTTCGGGCGGGTGGCCGCGCACGACCGCGACATAGCGTTTGGCCACCGTCTGCGCTTCGAACTGCCGACCGATGCGGCCCGCGGTGTCGGCATCGAGCGCGAACACCAGCACACCGGAGGTGCCCCGGTCGAGCCGGTGGGCGGGCCAGACGTGCTGGCCGATCTGGTCGCGCAGTAGCTGCACGGCAAAGCGGGTTTCGTGGCGATCCAGCGCGGTGCGATGGACCAATAACCCGGCGGGTTTGTGGATGGCGACGAGCGTGTCGTCGCGATGCAGGATCTCCAGCGGAGCCTCGTCCACGGGCGCGGCTAGGCTTGCCACCTCAGCGATCGGTGTGTGTGTCGTCGTCGGCCAGCGGGTAGCGACGCATCGCACCGCGCAGGAAATCCATTTGCTTGCGCAGGTTGCTGCAGCCCTTGCACATGGCCAGATGGAGTTCGAGCTGCATTTTTTCGGCGATGCCCAGCTTGCGGTCCTGCGCTTCGGAGACCAGGTGAGAGACTTCCTTGCAGCTCAGCATGTCTGCGCTCCTTCCGAAAACCAGTTGGACTCAAGGCAACGACGCAGGCCGTTGCGCGCGCGGTGCAGGATGACGTGGCAGTTGCTCATGCTGATCGACAAGGTGTCGCAGATTTCGGCGGAGTCGAGTTCCAGAATCTCGCGCATCATGAAGACGCGCGCCGTGTTTTCGGGCAGCCGGTTGAGGCAGGCGTCGAAAACTTTCCAGAACTGCTGCTCGCGCATCGCGTCTTCCGGGTCGCCCCAGTCGGTGGGGCGGGCGGCGGGTGTCCAGTGCTCGTTGGCCTTGAACAGTGTGTCGAAAGCGCTGTCCATGCTCTCGCCCTCGGCAATGTAGTCGCCGGCATTGACGGTGCGCGAGCGTTGTTTGATGGCGTCGATCACGTTGTTGCGCAAAATGGCGAACACCCAGGTCTTGACCGAGGAGCGGCCGCCAAACTGCTCAGCCTTGCTCAGCGCGGTGATCATGGTGTCTTGCACCAGGTCTTCGGCCAGATGGCTGTCGCGCAATTGCATGGTGGCAAAGCGCAGCATGTCGGTGCGTATCGCCGCCAGGGCTTCGGGGGTCACCTGGGGTGCATCGGGGGCGGGTGAAGTCACGGAAGGTCCTTTGGATGCCGGGCAGAGCGGTCGGGCAGGGCCGCAGGATACACCAATGACTTTGTTGCTCGCCGCGATGGCGCCGCAAAATGAAAAAAGCCGCGACGAGTGCCGCGGCTTTCTTGCAGAACAATCAGACCGAAATCAGCCGAAGTTCTTCGCTGCAAAGCCCCAGTTCGCCAGGCTCTTCAGGAAGGTGGCGACGAAGTCAGGACGACGGTTGCGGTAGTCGATGTAGTAGGCGTGTTCCCACACATCGATACAGAGCAGCGCGGTGTCGCCGGTGGTCAGCGGGGTGCCGGCGGCGGTGGTGTTGACGATGTCGACCGAACCGTCGGCCTTCTTGACCAGCCAGGTCCAGCCCGAACCGAAGTTGCCCACGGCCGAGGCGGTAAAGGCCTTGGCGAAGTCTTCGAAGGAACCCCATTTGGCCTTGATGGCAGCGGCCAGCGCGCCGGTGGGCTCACCGCCACCGTTGGGGGCCATGCTGTTCCAGAAGAAGGTGTGGTTCCAGACCTGAGCGGCGTTGTTGAAAAGGCCGCCGGCCGGTGCCTTCTTGATGATGGCTTCCAGATCGAGGCTGTCGTACTCGGTGCCCTTGATCAGGTTGTTCAGGTTGGTGACATAGGCTTGATGGTGCTTGCCGTAGTGGAATTCCAGCGTTTCGGCAGAAACGTGCGGGGCCAGAGCATCTTTGGCGTACGGCAGTTGGGGCAAAACGTGTTCCATGGTTTCTCCTTGTTGAAGCCTTGACTGAAGTCAATTAACCCGACAATTCTAGTCGGGATTGAGCCGAAATGACAACCGCAGTGCAGCTCAGTCGGTATTTTCCGCCGCGCGCTGTTGAGTAACTCGGGCACTCAGATGACCACGATGCAGTTGCACTGTGACGTCACTGTTCACCGGTGCGGCGGTGGCGTCGCGCAATATGCGGCCGTCTTCACCGCGCGTGATGCTGTAACCGCGAGAGAGCACCGCTTCGGGGTTCAGGTGGTCGAGGTGGGCGGTGAGTGCGTCGAGTTGCGCATGGCGGTGGGTAAGCTGTCGGGCGAGCGTGCGTTGCAGGGTGCTGTGCAGCGCATCAATGGCCGGCCGATAGCGTGCGGGTGCGGGCCGCAATGCCTTGAGCCGTGCGCCCAGATGTGCACTTTGGTTCGCCAGCGACTGGGTCTGAGCCGTAATCGCCATCTGCATGCGTCGCGCCAAGGCGTCCATCGCGGCCCGGCTGTCGGCCAGGCGCTTGCGGGGGTGTGTCAGGCGCAGGGCGATGCGGTCGGTCTGTTGCTGTGCGGTATCGAGTCGCCGCTGCATGGCGCGCTGCATCGCGATATGCCGACGCTCCAGCAGATCGGGCGCGGCATGGAAGCCGGCGCTGGCCAGCTCGGCGGCGGCGGTGGGTGTGGTGGCGCGCAGGTCGGCGGCGAAGTCGGCAATGGTGAAGTCGGTTTCGTGGCCGACGCCACAGATCACCGGTACCGGACAGCGGCGGATGGCGCGGGCGACAATTTCTTCATTGAAGGCCCACAGGTCTTCAATGCTGCCCCCGCCGCGTACCAGCACCACGACATCCAGGCCTTTGTCGGCGGCACTGTGCGCGACCCGGTCGAGCGCCGCGGCGATGCGCGCGCCGGCGCCGTCGCCTTGAACAGGCGTTGGCAGCAAGACGAGCTTCAGATGGGGTGCGCGACGCGCGAAACTGGCGCACACGTCTTTGAGGGCGGCAGCCTGCGGGCTGCTGATGATGGCTACGCCACGCGGATAGTGGGGCGGCGTGCGCTTGTGCTCGGCGGCGAACAGGCCTTCGGCTTCAAGTTTGGCCTTGAGCCGGACAAAGGCGTCAAACAGATGACCCACACCAGCCTCGCGGACTGACTCGACGCTCAGCTGGTAGTCACCGCGTGGTTCATAGAGTGTCACTTGCGCGCGCAGCTCGACCTGCATGCCGGCACGCAAGCTGACGCTGAGTCGCTGCGCGCGGCTGCGCCACAAGGTGCAACGCACCTGAGCGCCGGCGTCTTTCAGGGTGAAATAGATGTGGCCGGATGGCGCATGAGTGACGTTGGAGAGCTCCCCTCTGACCCACAAAGGTGGAAAGCCGGTTTCCAGCGCCTCGCGGGCAAGGCGATTCAAATCACTGACGGATAAGGTCATTGGTGGGGGATTTGGGGGCGTTGGCTGGGTTTCCATGGCCGCGATTGTAGCGGCAATCCACACAGGAAAGGCATTGTCAAGACCTGCTGCAGTGCACCAACAAAAATGTTCTGGAATACAGGCGTCTATTTGCAGTGCGTTGATTTCATTGATGTTTATATATGTGCCTCATTTTTGATCTAAGTAGAGAAAGTCCTTTCGTGTAGCGGGTTTAGGGGCGCATCACGAAGCTCATCCACAAAGTTATCCACAGATTTTGTGGATGCCTGCGCGAAGCCCTTGTCGCGTCACGGTTTGAGGCGAATTTCGGAAGTGTGCAAGTCACCGCGCTGGACGAGATTGCCCCCCCGGCGCTACAGTTCCGCCTTTGAAAGATTCGCAGGGGATTGCGCGCGTGTTCGAGATCATCAAGGCCGCGGGCTGGCCAATCTGGCCGCTGTTGTTTGCATCTGTCATCGCCGTTGCGCTCATTATCGAGCGATCCATCACGCTGCGGCGCTCGCGGATTGCACCGCGCGGTTTGCTCGACAAGGTGGTGGCCGACTTGCGTCGCCAGGGCGTGAGCGCGGAAATGATTCAGCGGGTCGCCGCGCATTCGCCGCTGGGACAAGTGCTGGCAGCCGGTTTGCGCAATGTGAAAAGCTCACGCGAGGTGATGAAGGAAGCCATCGAGGAGGCCGGCCGCACGGTGGTTCATGACCTCGAACGCTTTCTCACCACGCTGGGCACGATTGCCTCGATCGCGCCGCTGATGGGGCTGTTCGGCACCATCGTCGGCATGATCGAAATCTTCGGCTCACAGACGCCGGGTGGCGCCAACCCGCAGCAGCTCGCCCACGGCATCTCCGTGGCGCTCTACAACACGGGCTTCGGCCTGATTATTGCGATTCCGGCCATGATCTTCTGGCGGCACTTTCGCGCGCTGGTCAACAGCTTCGTGCTCGACATGGAGCAGCAAGCGGTCAAGCTGGTCGAAGTCGTGCACGGCGAGCGCCGGGGCTGATCGGGCAAACGCGATGCGATTTCAGACCAACCGCCGGCAGGAAGAGCCCGAGATCAACCTGATCCCCTTGATTGACGTGTTGCTGGTGATCATCATCTTTTTGATGCTCACCACGACTTACGCGAAGTTCTCGGGGCTTGAGCTGAACCTGCCGACGGCCAGCGCTGACGCGATTCAATCGCAGAGCAATGAAATCAATATCGCGGTGACCGCCGAGGGCGATGTGCTGATCAACCGGGTGCCGGTGGTCGGGCGCGACATTGACGCGATCGCGGTCGCGCTGGGGCGGGCCGCACCGGCCGATGCCGAGCCGCCCCTGGTGGTGATTAACGCTGACGCCAAGGCGCAGCACCAGCGCGTGGTTGACGTGATGCAAGCAGCCCAGCGCGTTGGCTTGCCGCAGATTACCTTCGCCACGCGCGGCGAGTGAGTCCGGTCGCGCGCGCATGACCGCGACGGCGCCCGCGTTCTGGCAGCGCCGAGGCTGGCGCGCTGCGCTTCTTCTTCCCCTGTCCCTTGTTTTTGCCGCGCTCTCCGGCGCGCGCCGTATGGCCTATCGGCTTGGCGTGCTGTCGTCGCAGACTGCGCCGGTGCCGGTGATTGTTGTCGGCAATGTGGCGGTGGGCGGTAGCGGGAAAACGCCGGTGGTGATCTGGCTGGCCCAGCGCCTTATCGAACACGGCTACCGCCCCGGCATCATCAGCCGTGGGTATGGCGCTCAGAGTACTGAAGCCCGCTGCGTGGATGCGTCGTTCGGGGCGGATGAGGTGGGCGATGAGCCGCTGCTGATGGCGCGCCGGACGGGTTGTCCGGTGGCGGTCGGGCGAGACCGGCCCGCCGCGGCGCGTGCGCTCTGCGAGGCCCATCCTGACATCGACGTAATCGTCAGCGACGATGGCCTGCAGCACTACGCGCTGGCGCGAACCGTTGAAATTGTAGTGATCGACGAGCGGGTGCTTGGCAATGGATGGCTGTTGCCGGCCGGACCGCTGCGTGAAGGCGTCCGGCGCGCCGGGCAGGCCGATCTGGTGCTGACGCATGGCCCGGTCTCGTCCTCGCTTGCCATGCGTCTGAGCGGCGTCAACTGTGCGGCGATGACGTTGGTCGGCGAGCAGTTTGAGCGGCTCGGTGACCCGACACAAACGGCCATGGCTAGCGAATTTTCGGGTCAATCGGTTCACGCGGTGGCCGGCATCGGGCGGCCGCAACGTTTTTTTGATCAGCTCACCGATATGGGGCTGACGGTGATTGCGCACCCGTTTCCTGATCACCACGCCTTTGCGCCGGCCGATCTGGCTTTCGGCGAGGGCGAAGCAATGATTCTGACCGAGAAGGATGCGGTAAAATGCGCCGCATTCGCACCGGCGAACACATGGGTGTTCCCGGTTCACGCCTCGATTCCCGACGCTGCCCTGCAGCCAATTCTGGAGACGCTTTCCCGTCATGGACGCCAAGCTGCTTGAAATTCTGGTCTGCCCCCTGTGCAAGGGGCCTCTCGACTATCGCAAGACCGAGCAGGAACTGGTCTGCAAACCCTGCCGGCTGGCCTATCCGATCCGTGACGGCATCCCCGTCATGCTCGAAGACGAAGCCCGTGCGCTGTCGCTGAGCGAGGACGGCGGGCCTTGAGCGGCTTCAAACTGGTCATCCCCGCGCGTTTCGCGTCCAGCCGGTTGCCGGGCAAGCCGCTGGCGGACATTGCCGGCAAGCCGATGATCGTGCGGGTGCTGGAGCGGGTGCAGTCGGCCGGCGCCGATGAGGTCTGGGTAGCGACCGATCACGCTGGTGTGGCCGATGCTGTTCGTGCAGCGGGCGGGCAGGTGGTGATGACCCGCGCCGACCACCCCAGCGGCACCGACCGCCTCGCCGAAGTGGTGGCCCTGCAGGGCTGGGCCGATGAGGACATCGTGGTCAATGTGCAAGGTGACGAGCCGCTGATCGATCCCGAACTGGTGCGCGGCGTGGCCGACACGCTGGCGGCAGATCCGGCGGCGGCGATGGCCACGGCGGCGCATCCCATCGCGTCGGCCGAAGACATGTTCAATCCGAATGTGGTCAAGGTGGTGACCGAT
Organism: Nitrogeniibacter sp.; assembly: GCA_041600915.1. GTDB lineage: Bacteria > Pseudomonadota > Gammaproteobacteria > Burkholderiales > Rhodocyclaceae > Nitrogeniibacter. Next base: position 15,058 of record JBFIJC010000014.1, on the reverse strand, counting down.
GTGCGCGGTCGGGCGATGTATTTTTCTCGTGCCCCGATTCCCTGGGCGCGCGATGCCTGGGCGAGCGAACGCGACGCCTTGCCGGCCGGTTTGCCGGTGATGCGGCATATCGGCCTGTACGCTTATCGCGTCTCTTTCTTGCGCCGATACGCTGGCCTCGAAGCGTGCGCGCTGGAGCAGTGGGAGGCGCTTGAGCAGTTGCGGGCCTTGTGGCACGGCGATGTCATTCAGGTGCGATCGGTTGCGCATGCACCGGCCGCCGGGGTTGATACCGAAGCGGATCTGGCGCGTGTTCGCGAGGTGTTTGACCGGTCCGGGGTTTGCAGGTAACTTCTTGGGCTGGTCGGGATCAGCAGAGGGCTGCATCCTGAGCGCATATCAATACAGGGAGGGGGTGTTTATGCGATTGATTCTTCTGGGGCCGCCGGGAGCCGGTAAAGGCACACAGGCCAATTTCATCAAAGAAAAATTCGGTATTCCGCAGATCTCGACGGGCGACATGTTGCGCGCTGCGGTCAAGGCCGGTACGCCGCTGGGTATCGAAGCCAAGAAGGTGATGGATGCCGGTGGTCTGGTGTCCGACGAAATCATCATCGGTCTGGTCAAGGATCGGCTCAAGCAGCCGGATTGCCAGGCAGGTTACATGTTTGACGGTTTTCCGCGCACGCTGCCGCAGGCCGATGCACTGAAAGATGCCGGCGTGAAAGTCGACGTCGTGTTGCAGATCGACGTGCCCGACAGCGAAATCATCGAGCGCATGAGTGGTCGCCGCGCGCACCTGCCGTCGGGCCGTACGTATCACGTCAAGTACAACCCGCCCAAGGTCGAAGGCAAGGACGATGTGACCGGCGAAGATCTGGTCCAGCGTGATGACGACCGCGAAGAGACGGTGCGTAAGCGTCTCGACGTCTATCACTCGCAGACCAAGCCGCTGCTCAACTACTACAGCAGCTGGTCGGCCACGGGCGAAGCCAACGCGCCGACGGTGAAAGTCATCTCCGGGCAGGGTTCGGTTGATGCGATTACCGCAAGTGTGTTTGAAGCACTGGGCTGATTGACCCGCAGGACCCCAGACGCGGCGGTGACCGGTTTCGACCGGCCCGCCGCGTTTTCATGATGGACGGAGATTCGGTTGATGGCGCCCAGAACCCTGTTGTATGCGCAATCCGGCGGCGTGACCGCGGTGATCAATGCCACCGCGGCCGGCGTGATCACCGAAGCCCGTAAGCATCCGGCGCAGATCGGTCGCGTGCTCGGCGCACGGCACGGTGTGCTGGGGGTTCTGGGCGAAGAGTTGCTGGACACCGCGCGCTTGAGTGCGGCGGATTTGTCGGCACTGGCCGGGCAGCCGGGCGGGGCCTTTGGCTCCTGCCGTTTCGATCTTGATGCGCCGGCGGATAATCCGGCTCAGTTCGAGCGCCTGTTCCAGGTGTTTGCTGCGCACGACGTCGGTTACTTTCTCTACAACGGCGGCAACGGCTCGATGGACACCGTCCTCAAGCTGTCAGCTGCGGCGCGCGCGCGGAACTACCCGCTGACCTGCATCGGTGTGCCAAAGACGGTTGATAACGATTTGCTTGGCACCGACGTGTCACCGGGCTATGGCTCGGCGGCCAAGTACCTGGCAACGTCCATGCGTGAGGCGGGCATGGATCTGCGCGCCATGAGCAGCCGGCGCGGGCGAATTTTCGTGATGGAAGTGATGGGCCGAAACTGTGGCTGGCTCGCCGCCGCCACCGTCTTGGCACGGCAGGCGCCGGACGACCCGCCGCATGTGTTGCTGCTGCCCGAGGTTCCTTTCGAGCCAGACGCGTTTCTTGCGCGGGTCGAGGCCTGCGTCGAGCGCCTTGGTTATTGTGCAATTACCGCGGCCGAGGGCGTGCGCAACCGCGATGGCGTGCTGCTCGTCGAGCAGGATGAGGATGTTCGCGGCTATGTGCAGATGGGGGGCATCGGCCAGTGGCTGGCGCGTCTGGTGCACGACAATCTGGGCTACAAACATCACTGGGCCGTGCCTGACTATCTGCAGCGTGCGGCCGGCCATCTGGTGTCGGCAACGGACAGGGCGCAGGCCGAGGTGGTCGGGCAGGCGGCGGTGCGCTACGCCGTCGAGGGCAAAGACGCGGTGATGCCCGCAATTGAACGCGAGAGCGATGCGCCCTATCGCTGGCGTGTGGTGCCGGCCCCGCTGGAGCCGATTGCCAATGCTGAGCGGCGGCTGCCGGCGGACTTTATTGCGGACGATGGTTTTGATCTGACAGACAAGGCTCTGCACTGGTTGCGCCCGCTGATTGCGGGTGAGATCTACCCGGCATTTCGCGACGGCCTGCCCGATTACCGGGCGCCGAGTTTTGATGCAGTGAGCCCGCAGCTCCCCGCGTATTCGGGGTGAAAAAGCGCCGTGCCGACTGGCCGTGCGCTTTGCCGTGGGGTTAAGCCGGTACGGCCGGGTTGAGGCTGTAGCGAACCGTCAGCGCCGCCTGCCCAAGAATGTGGCCTGCCAGCGCGTCACGCACATCCTGACCCGTAAAACGATCATTCACAGGACAACGGGCCAGGTCGGTGGCAAACACCGTAAAAATGTAGCGGTGCGTGATGCTGTCGTTCCATGGCGGGCAGGGGCCGTCGTAGCCGTGGTAGTCGCCACTCATGTCGGCGTCGCCTGCAAACCAGCCGGTGTAGTCATTGATGCCTTGCCGGGTGCCTTGCGGCGCTGCAGGGCCGGGCTTGCCGCGCGCCGTCACGCCAGAGGAAAAAGCGCCTTCCGCCAGCTCGCCGAGCGCCGGGTCGATATCGACCAGCACCCAATGAAAGAAGTCGACGCGGGGCAGGTCGGCCGGCACGGTGCGGCCTTCCTGATTGACGTCGTCGCCACGGCTGGGCACATCCGGGTCGTGGCAGATCAATACCAGCGAGCGAGTGCCGGCGGGGAGCTCCGACCAGGTGATGTGCGGGCTTCGGTTATCGCTCAGGGCGACGTGCCCCTCGGCAGCGGGCACGCAAAAGGCGTAGGCGCCGTCAATCGGCTGGCCATCCGTCAAACTATGGCTTGAAATTTTCACAGGCATCTCCTGAGGGTTTGTCGGGAAGCTGATGCCTGCATTCTAGGCTGACTTGAGGTCGATGCGCTCAGGCAGCCCGGCGGGAAAAGTCGCGCGGCCGGAAACCCAGCGCCAGCAGCGTCGCGAAATAGGTGGCGATGCCCGCCAGGACAACCAGCGCCAGGCGCATCGCGCGTGACCAGCCGCCGTCGGTGGTCCAGCTCAGGTCGGTGCCCTTGGCAAACCACATCACGGTGCCCAGGGCGATGAGGGCGATGACGAGCTTGAGCGAGAACGCGCCCCAGCCAGGCCGGGGCATGAAAACGCCACGCCGGCGCAGGCCGTGAAAGAGCAGGCCCGCGTTGAGGCAGGCGGCAATGCCGATCGACAGCGCCAGCCCGGCGTGCTTGAGTGGCCCGATGAAGGCCAGGTTCATCAATTGGGTGGCGATCAGCGTAAAGATCGCGATCTTGACGGGCGTGCGGATGTCTTGTCGCGCGTAAAAGCCGGGGGCGAGCACCTTCACCAGAATCATGCCGGTGAGGCCGACGCTGTAGGCGATGAGCGCGCTGCGGGTATTGAACACATCGGTTGTGCTGAAGGCGCCGTAGTGGAAGAGCGTGGAGATCAGCGGTACGGCCAGCATTGCCAGCGCGAGTGCGGCCGGGAGGGTGAGCATCAGGGTCAGGCGCAGTCCCCAGTCGAGCAATTCCGAGAACTGGGTCGGGTCTTCGTCGGCGTGGCATTTGGACAGGCTGGGCAGCAGGATGGTGCCCAGCGCCACGCCGAGCAGTCCGGCCGGGAATTCCATCAGCCGGTCGGCAAAATACAGCCAGGACACACTGCCGCTGGCCAGGAAGGACGCGAAGATGGTGTTGATAAGCAAGGAAATCTGGCTGACCGATACGCCAAGAATCGCCGGCGCCATCAGATACAGAATGCGGCGCACGCCGGGGTCTTTGGTGTCGAGCCGGAAGCGCGGCAGCATGCCGATGCGTGCGAGGGGGCGTAGCTGCAGGATCAATTGCAGCGCGCCGCCAAGGAACACGGCCCAGGCCAGCGCCAGCACGGGCGGGTCGAACAGCGGCGCGGCAAACAAGGCCATCGCGATGAAGCTGATGTTCAGCAGCACCGGTGTGAAGGCCGGAATCGCGAATCGGCTCCATGTATTGAGGACGCCACCCGATAGCGCCACCAGTGACATGAAGAAAATATAGGGGAAGGTGATGCGGGTCAGTTCGACCGTCAGCGCAAATTTATCGGCGTCTGCCGAGAAGCCGGGCGCCGAGACATAGATGATCAGTGGTGCGGCGAATGCGCCAATGATGGAAATCAGCAGCACGATCAGGCCAAGCAGCGTGGCGACTTTGCTGACCAGTTGCTGCGCTTCGGTTTCGCCCCGGCGGTTTTTGTATTCGGCCAGAATGGGGACGAAAGCCTGTGAAAATGCGCCTTCGGCAAACATGCGTCGCAGCAGGTTGGGCAGACGGAACGCGACAAAGAAGGCGTCGGTGGCCGCACCCGCGCCAAACGCGCGCGCGATCACGAAGTCTCTGGCAAAGCCGAGAATGCGTGAAATCAGCGTCATGCTGCTGACAGTGGCGAGGGCGCGTAGCAGGTTCATTGAAAGAGGCGTCCGGCAAACTGCGCATGATACTGTGTTGTATCTAAATCAGTGGAATGCGGTTTTGGCTTGCACTGGAGTGTGCAGACGGGCTATCATCTCGCGCTTTCAGTATCTACCAACACGGACGAAGACTTATGGCCAATACGGCACAAGCCCGCAAGCGCGCTCGCCAAAACGACGCAGCGCGTGCTCACAACGCTAGCCTGCGCTCGCGTCTTCGCACTGCGATCAAGGCTGTGCGTAAGGCAGTCGATGCAGGCGATCAAGACGGTGCACGCACGCTGCTCCAGAGCTCGATGAAAACCATCGACACCATCGCTGACAAGCGAATCATCCACAAGAACGCTGCTGCGCGCCACAAGAGCCGCCTGTCCGCAGCGATCAAAGGGATGACTGCCTAAGCGCTGTTCGCGATGCAAAAAAGGCGACCTTCGGGTCGCCTTTTTGTTTTTGGCCGCCGCGCTATGGCGGCGGGCGGTAACTGCCTGGCTGAATCAGACCGCGCTTTGCTCCGGGTCGATGGTTTCGATGCTCAGATTATTGTCGTCGGCGAAGTTGATCAGGAATTTGTACGCCAGCGGTTCGATGTCGTAGAGGCGGGCGTCTACAACCACGCTTTTGTCGCCGGTGAGCGTGCAGCCGGGGCGGACATACGGTGAATACATCATGCGGTTGTCGGAGCCGAAGGCCGACATGATCCCGCACAGACGATCGGCCCAGTCGCTGGGGCGGAATTTCTTGCCGTCCCGCGTGACGCCGATGATGACAAAGCTATCGATCTTTTTGGTCATGTTGTAGTGTCTTCGCGCGGCCGTGTTCGAGCCGCAGCCCCTCCCGAAAGCGTGACGGCTGAGGCTCTGTACGGCCTCTGGCGGACGTCCCGCGACAGGGCGGGATTCTAGCAGAAATTAGGCCGCCGCCGTTGGCGGGACGCGCCTGAATGGGCGTGGGCTGGCCGGCCAATATGTACATCAATGCCTGTTTCACTTACCATCGAACGCTTACAGTTCACGGCGGCGGCGGCCGCCGTACGTATTTTGAACGGATCAAATTCTGATTCCTGATTTTGGGGCTTTTGCATGTCGCATGTCATGAACACCTATGGCCGGCTACCGGTGGCGTTTTCCCACGGTGAAGGGGCTTATCTGTTTGACACCGAGGGCAAGCGCTACCTTGATGCGCTGGCCGGGATCGCTGTGTCGACCCTCGGTCACAATCATCCGGATCTGGTCAAGGCGCTGGCCGAACAGGCCGGGCGCGTCTTGCACACCTCCAATCTGTACCGAATTCCCACCCAGGAGGCGCTGGCCGACCGTTTGGCTGAGCTATCGCAGATGGACGAGGTGTTTTTCTCGAACTCGGGCTGCGAAGCCAACGAGGCCGCGATCAAGCTGGCGCGCTACTACGGCCACAAGCGCGGTGTCGCGCAGCCCGCGATCGTGGTGATGGAGCAGGCCTTTCACGGACGTACGCTGGCCACGCTGTCGGCGACCGGCAACCGGAAAGTCCAGGCAGGCTTCGAGCCGCTGGTGCCGGGGTTCATTCGTGTGCCCTTTGATAACATTGCGGCGGTCGAGCAGGTGGCCAAGGCCAACTCCGACGTGGTTGCCGTGATGCTTGAGCCCATTCAGGGCGAGGGCGGTATTCGCGTTGCCCATCCTGAGTACATGCAGGCCTTGCGTGCGCTGTGCGACGCGCATCAGTGGCTGCTCATCGTCGATGAAGTGCAGTGCGGCGTTGGCCGGACGGGCAAGTGGTTTGCACACCAGTGGTCGGGCATCAAGCCGGATGTGATGAGCCTGGCCAAGGGCCTGGGTTCGGGTGTGCCGGTGGGCGCCTGCCTGACGGCGGGTCGGGCGACTGGCGTGTTCGGGCCGGGCAACCATGGCTCGACCTTTGGCGGCAACCCCTTGGCGTGTACGGCCGGTCTGACGACGATCGACGTGATGATGCGTGACGGTCTGCTCGACAATGCTGCCGCGCGTGGTGTGCAGTTGCGAGACGGATTGGCCGCAGCGCTCGACGGCGTGGCCGGTATCGTGGATATTCGTGGTGACGGTTTGATGGTCGGCGTTGAGCTGGATCGACCGTGCGCCGAACTGGTGGGCCTGGCGCTTGAAGCTGGCTTGCTGATTAACGTGACGGCAGAGCGTGTGATTCGGCTCCTGCCGCCGCTGACATTTACGGATGCGGATGTGACAGCACTGATCGAGGCGCTGGCGCCATTGATCCGCAAGTTCCTGTCGGCGTAACCCACATTAAGAGCGTGTCATGAACGCCATAAAACATTATTTGCAGTTCAAGGACTTTACGCGTGACGAATACGCGTACCTGTTCGAGCGTACGCGCTGGATCAAGGACAAGTTCAAGCGTTACGAGACGCATCACCCCTTGTTTGATCGCACCCTGGTGATGATCTTCGAGAAGGCCAGCACGCGGACCCGTCTGTCGTTTGAGGCAGGCATGCACCAGCTGGGCGGCACGGCGATCTATCTCAATACCCGTGACTCACAACTCGGGCGCGGTGAGCCGGTCGAAGACGGGGCGCAGGTGATTTCGCGCATGAGCGATGCGGTGATGATCCGTACCTTCGAGCAGTCGGTGATCGAACGTTTTGCCGAGAACTCGCGCGTGCCGGTCATCAACGGATTGACCAATGAGTATCACCCCTGCCAGATCATGGCCGACATCTATACCTTTATCGAGCATCGGGGCGATATCAAGGGCAAGACGGTGGCCTGGATCGGCGACTCGAACAATATGTGCAACACCTGGCTGCAGGCGGCCGAGCTGCTCGACTTCAATGTGCATGTGTCGACACCGCCGGGGTATGAGATTGAGCCCGAGCGCGCAGGCCTCTACGGCACCGATCATTTCGAGCAGTTCGCAGACCCGATGGACGCCTGCAAGGGCGCGGATCTGGTGACCACCGACGTGTGGACCTCAATGGGTTTCGAGGCGGAAAATGAAGCCCGGATGAAGGCCTTTGCCGATTGGTGCGTGGATGAGGAAATGATGGCCGTGGCCGCGGCCGATGCCGTGTTCATGCATTGCCTGCCGGCGCACCGCGGTGAAGAAGTCACCGCTGGCGTGATTGACGGTCCTCAGTCGGTCGTGTGGGATGAGGCGGAAAACCGGCTACATGCGCAGAAAGCGTTGCTGGAATATCTCGTTGTTGGCCGCGTGGACAGTTGATCCGCGCGGGTGAATTTGAATCTGGCCGCGTGATCCGCGGCATGTTTTATCGTCAGGGAAAGCTATGAGCGATGTGAACAAAGTGGTGCTGGCCTATTCGGGCGGCCTGGATACTTCGGTGATCCTGAAGTGGCTTCAAGATACCTATCAGTGTGAGGTGGTGACCTTTACCGCCGACCTGGGGCAGGGCGAGGAGCTCGACCCGGCGCGCGAGAAGGCGCTCAAGTTCGGCATCAAGCCGGAGAACATCTTTATTGACGATTTGCGCGAGGAGTTTGTCCGCGATTTCGTGTTTCCGATGTTCCGTGCCAACACGGTCTACGAAGGTGAGTACCTGCTGGGTACCTCGATCGCCCGTCCGCTGATCGCCAAGCGCCAGATCGAAATCGCCCGCCAGACCGGCGCCAATGCGGTTTCGCATGGCGCGACCGGCAAGGGTAACGACCAGGTGCGTTTCGAGCTCGGCTACTACGCCTTGATGCCCAACGTGAAGGTGATTGCTCCGTGGCGTGAGTGGGATCTGCTCTCGCGCGAGAAGCTGCTCAAGTACGCAGAAGATGCGGGTATCGCCATCGACATGAAGCACCGCCAGGGCGGCGCACCGTATTCGATGGACGCCAACCTGCTGCACATTTCCTACGAAGGCCGTCACCTCGAGAACCCCGCGGCTGAAGCCGAGGAGTCGATGTGGCGCTGGACCGTGTCGCCCGAGGCGGCACCGGACGAGGCTGAATACCTCGATCTGGAATTCGAGAACGGCGATCTGGTGTCGATCAACGGCAAGCGCATGAAAGCGCATGAGCTGCTCGCGACGCTGAACCAGGTCGGTGGCAAGCATGGCGTCGGCCGGCTGGATCTCGTCGAGAACCGCTATGTCGGCATGAAGTCCCGCGGTTGCTACGAAACTCCGGGCGGCACCATTATCCTCAAGGCGCACCGCGCCATCGAGTCGGTGACGCTGGACCGTGAAGTTGCCCACCTCAAGGATGACATCATGCCGCGCTACGCGAGCACAATCTACAACGGCTACTGGTGGGCGCCCGAGCGCCTCGCCATGCAGGCGCTGATCGACCAGACCCAAAAGACCGTCAATGGCTGGGTGCGCATCAAGCTCTACAAAGGCAATGTGATTGTCGTGAGCCGCGATTCGAAGACCGACTCGCTGTTTGATCCGACCATCGCCACCTTTGAAGATGACCAGGGCGCCTACGACCAAAAAGACGCGCACGGCTTCATTCGCCTCAACGCATTGCGCTTGCGTATTGCGGAGAACGCGCGCAACAAGCGCGGCTAAGGGTTTTTCAGCATGGAAGGCGATGCCATCCTGTTCGGGCTGACCGTAGCGGAATTCGAAGAGATTTCGCTCAAGGTCTGCTTTGGCGGATTGATTCTCTACATGCTGTTTATCATCGGAAACCTGGCCAAGGAATCAAAGGCTGGCAAGTACGGCACTGTCTGGATGTTCGCTGCGTTGGGGCTGGGCTTTGTCGGTTTCATCGCCAAAGGCCTTATCGCCCGTTTGTTGGGTATCGAGTGACCCCGGGGAGGGGTTTTTGGGAGGAGTCATGACAGAAAAAGCGCTGATCGAAGGCGTGTCGGTCGCCAAGGAAGCCAATGTTTACTTCGGCGGCAAATGCGTCAGTCACAACATCACCTTGGGCGACGGTACGCGCAAGTCGGTCGGGGTCATCCTGCCGGCGACGCTGACCTTCACTACGGCATCGCCTGAAGTGATGGAGATCGTTGCGGGTGCGTGCAGTGTGCGGATGGGTGGCGACGCCGAGTGGCGCAGCTTCGAGGCCGGGCAGTCTTTTAATGTGGCGGGCTCATCCAGCTTTGATATCCAGGTGGTGGGTGCGCCGATGCATTACGTTTGCCATTTCGGCTGACCCGGCGCTGATGCGCCGAAGCGCGGCGGCTCAGGCCGCCGTTGCTTTTTCTGCCGTTCCGCACGGCGTGAATTGAAAACAGTACAGACAGGAGGGCTTATGCCGTCTTTTGACATCACCTCAGAAGTGGATATGCCGTCGCTCAACAACGCGATCGACAGCGCCAACAAGAAGATCACCAATCGCTACGATTTCAAGGGCACCGATGCGCGGGTCGAGCACAAGGACAAGATGCTCACCCTGCATGGTGACAATGACTTTCAGATCGATCAGATGAAGGCCATCTTGCTGCCGGAGCTGACATCCAAGAAGATCGATGTGCGCTGCCTTGAAGAAGAAAAGCTGCAGAAGGTCGGTGGCAACAAGGTGAAGCAGGACATTCGTGTTCGGGTTGGCGTCGAGCAGGATCTGGCCAAGAAGATCGTCAAGCTGATCAAGGATGGCAAGGTCAAGGTGCAGGCCTCGATCCAGGGGGAGTCGATCCGGGTCACGGGCAAGAAGCGTGACGACCTGCAAGACTGTATTGCCCTGGTCCGCAAGGAAATTACCGACTATCCTTTGCAATACGAGAACTTCCGGGACTGAGTTATGGATGTTTCAGCCGTATCGGCAAATTCACTGACCGACCTCCAGAGCCAGGCCGCCTTGCTGATGCAGCGTAAGGCGCAGGATATTGCGGCGAGCAATGCATCGCAGTTGATTGAGGCTTTGCCCCAGCCTGCGGCCGCGCCCGATCCGAATGCGACCGTCGGCGGGAAAATCGACGTATTTGTCTGAGCGCGATTGAGAGGCGTCTTGTTCAAACGCGGCCGGCCACCCCAGGGTGTCCGGCCGTTTCATTTTCTGAACTGCTGCCAAGCGTTATGATGAAACCTGATTTGGTCGGGAGATGATGATGTTGCGACAAGCCCGATGGGTTTTGTTTTGCGCAGTGGCATGGCTCGCCGGCGCCGCGCAGGCGACGGAGGTGGCTGTGGTGGGGCTGTTTCCCGGCAAGGCGGTGCTGGTTGTCGACGGCGGGCGACCTGCGACGCTGGCGGTCGGCAGCAGCACAAAGGGTGGCGTGAAAGTCGTGTCGGTTCAGGGTGAGCAGGTGGTCGTTGAAATCGGCGGCGTGCGAGAAACCCTGCGCCTGGGTCAGCGGGTGGTGAAATCTGCAGCCTCCTCCGAGGCGCCGACGGTCAATCTGACCGCCGATTCCCGAGGCCATTTTCTGGCGGCCGGCAGTATCAACGGCGCGCCCATGCGGTTTCTTGTCGATACCGGTGCCAGCATGGTCGCGCTCGGACGGGCCGATGCTGAACGTGCGCGCATCGACTATCTCAAGCATGGTCGTCCAAGCGTGTCCATGACCGCCAACGGCATGGTGCGAACCTGGGTCGTCAAGCTGGCAGAAGTCAATCTGGCGGGGGTGACACTACATCAGGTGGATGCGGCGATTCATGACTCCGAGCTGCCGGTTGCCTTGCTCGGCATGAGCGTCCTCAATCGAATGGAAATGCAGCGTTCAGGTGACACCCTGACGCTGCGCAAACGGTATTGATCGTGTCCAGACCCGACGCACTCTCCGATCGCCTGCTGACGGCCGACGCCTTGCGTCAGCGCTTCGCACTGTCGCCGCCGCCCGCGGTGATGCGCGACGACGCCGCGCCGAGTCGCTTGCGGCCAGCGGCCGTGCTGGTGCCGCTCGTTGACCGGGCTGACGGCCTGACCGTTTTGCTGACCCGGCGGACGGACCACCTGCACCATCACCCGGGGCAGGTGAGCTTCCCGGGAGGGCGGGTTGAGGAAGGCGACACAGATGCGGAAATGACGGCGCTGCGTGAAACCCACGAAGAGATTGGCTTGCATCCCCGGCGCATCGAGTTGCTGGGCTCGCTCTCGGAGTACCACACCGGGACGGGCTTTCGGGTGACGCCGGTGGTGGGGCTTGTTCAGCCGCCCTTTGATCTGACGCCTGACACGTTCGAGGTGGCCGAGATTTTTGAGGTGCCGCTCGGCTTTCTGATCGATCCGGCCAATCGCCGACAGGAGCGACTCCTGATCGATGGGCGGGAGCGAACCTACTATGCCATGCCATGGCGGCAACACCATATCTGGGGTGCCACCGCCGGCATGCTGGTGATGCTGTCCCGCTTTCTTGGTGAGCCGGACTAGGCGCCCCGCTTCAGGCCTTTAAAACCACCGGGCCTGGTCTTGATTCGTCTGTAATTGTGGTATGTTCTTCAGCGATTCCCGTCGGTCCGGACACAGCGCAGCCAGCCTGAATGAAACTCATCGCAATCGTATTGGCCTTGTTGATCGAACAAGTCCGCCCCCTGTCGGTGGAAGCCTGGGTTCACGCGCCGCTGAGTCGCTTGGCCAATGCCTGCGCGCGTCGGTTTTATGCGGGCCGAAGCAGTAGTGCCGCTTTTGTCTGGCTGGCTTTTGTTGGTGTGCCCAGCCTCGTCACTGTGGTGTTGCATTGGCTGCTGTGGTCTGTCCAGCCCGTGCTGGCTTTTGGATTCAGTCTGGCCGTCTTGTATCTGACGCTGGGTTTTCGGCACGAAAGCCACTATTTCACGGATATTCAGCTGGCGCTTGGCATGGGTGAGCTGACGCGCGCCCGCGAGCTTCTCGGCGCCTGGCGGGGCGAGTCCTATTCTGACGCGACTGCCAGCGAGGTCGCGCGGCTGGCCATTGAAGAAGGCATGCTTGCTGCACACCGCAATGTTTTCGGCGTGGTGTTCTGGTTTGTGGTGTTGCCCGGGCCCTTGGGGGCTGTGGCGTATCGCCTGTCTGACTATCTGGTTCGTCGCTGGCGCAGGGCAAGTGGCGGCGATTTCGGCGCACTCGACCGGTTTGCGCGTCGTGCGTTCAGCATTCTCGATTGGGCGCCCGCGCGCCTGACCGGTATCTCATTCGCGATCGTCGGGAATTTCGAAGACGCGATCCTTTGTTGGCGTACCCAGGCGGCTCAATGGGCCGATCCGAGTTCGGGTATAGTATTGGCCAGCGGAGGCGGTGCGCTTGGTATCAAACTGGGCCTGCCAATTCGTCAATCGGGCTCTTTGCTTGAGCGTCCGGAACTGGGCGCAGGTGAAGAAGTTCGTGTTGAATCCATGCAGGGCACGATCGGATTGCTATGGCGTGCCTTGCTCATGTGCTTACTCATGCTCGCCTTGGGCAGTTTGGTGGTATGGGTAGCGCCTTGAGTTTTCCAGGAGGGAGTGTAAATGGCAAATCGTGAAGTCGTGGTTTTGAGTGCCGTTCGTTCGCCGATCGGCGCGTTTGGTGGCGCCCTGGCGGATTTTGAAGCGTCCGAGTTGGCCGGTATCGTCATGAAAGAGTCGGTTGTCCGCTCTGGCGTCGATCCCCAGCTGATCAACTACGTGACCGTCGGTAACTGCATCCCGACCGATGCGCGTTACGCCTACGTTTCACGCGTTGCGTCCATCCAGGCCGGCCTGCCGATGGAATCCGTGGCGATGCAGGTCAGCCGCCTGTGTTCCTCGGGTTTGCAAGGTATCGTGACCACCGCTCAGAACATTCTGCTGGGCGACGCAGATTACGGTATTGGCGGCGGCGTTGAAGTCATGTCCAAGGGCGCCTACATGCTGCCCGCGCTGCGTTCCGGCGCACGCATGGGTGATACCAAGGCAATCGACAGCATGGTCGCCGTGCTGACCGACCCCTTTGGTGTTGGCCACATGGGTATCACTGCAGAGAACCTGGCTGCCAAGCATGGCTTCAGCCGTGAAGAGCAGGACGCATTTGCCGTTGAGTCCCAGCGTCGTGCGGCTGCTGCGCAAGATGCAGGCTACTTCAAGTCGCAGATCGTGCCGATCGTCAAGCAAACGCGTAAGGGCGAAGTCGTCTTTGAAGCCGACGAGCACCTCAAGCGCGGTACGTCGATGGAATCGCTGGCCAAGATGAAGCCGGCATTCAAGAAAGACGGCACGGTGACTGCAGGTAACGCGTCGGGCATCAACGACGGTGCAGCCTTCTTTGTGCTGGCTGACAGCGAAGTGGCTGCCAAGGCCGGCCACAAGCCGATTGCCCGCCTGGTGTCGTATGCCATCGCAGGTGTGCCGAACGACATCATGGGTGAGGGTCCGATCCCCGCAACCCGTCTGGCGCTCAAGAAAGGTGGTCTGAGCCTGGATCAGATGGATGTCATCGAGTCCAACGAAGCTTTTGCTGCTCAGGCGCTGACCGTGACCAAGGTTCTTGGCCTCGATCCGGCAAAGACCAACCCCAACGGTGGTGCGATTGCACTTGGCCACCCGGTCGGTTGTTCGGGTGCCTTTATCGCGACCAAGGCGGTTCACGAACTGCAGCGTACCGGCGGCCGTTATGCGCTGGTGACCATGTGTATCGGTGGCGGCCAGGGTATTGCTGCTATTTTCGAGCGCATGTAATCAGCGTCAGGCATCACAAAAAACCCCGCCGTTTCGGCGGGGTTTTTTTACGCCTTCAGGCGCCGGGGTATTGACTACCAGCCCTGAGAAAGCCGCTTCGCATAGTGAATTTCGTTGTGAAGCAGCCGGTAGTGCGCGAAACGACGCGCTGCGATGGTCCCGTCTTCGACGGCGGTAAGCAGTGCGCAGCCCGGTTCGGCATCGTGTTTGCAGTTGCGGAATCGGCAGTGGCCGAGCAAGGGCGCGAACTCACGGAAACCGTTGAGCAGATCTTCTTCGGTGAGATGGGCCAGGCCGAAGGCCTGCAAACCCGGGCTGTCGATGAGTGCGCCGCCGCCGGGCAGGGCATACAGCCGTGTTGCGGTGGTGGTGTGCTTTCCGGTATCGAGCGCCTCTGAAATTTCGCGTGTTGCGGCGTTGGCGTCGGGGATGAGCGCATTGGTGAGGGTCGATTTTCCCATGCCCGACTGCCCGACCAGCACGCTGGTCTCGCCGCTCAGTACGCTCGCGAGGGTGCTGACGTCGTGCATGGCCGAGAGTTCGATCAGTTCGTAGCCCAGGGCCGTGAACATGGCCAGGCGCTGCCGTGCATCGTCGAGGCCTTCGGCGATGTCGGCCTTGTTCAGGACGATGCGCGCTTTCAGGTTTTGATGTTCCGCGGCACAGAGGCAGCGGGAAATCAGCTCATCGCTGAAGCTCGGCTCGGTGGCAACAACGATCAAGATCTGACTGACGTTGGCCGCCAGGAGCTTTTGACGAAATGCATCGGATCGGTGGAGCAGGCTCTTGCGCGGCTCACATCGCTGAATGACCCCATGGCCCGCGCTGGTGGCTTTGAATTCCACATTGTCGCCGCTGGCGAAATCGATTCGCTTGCCTCGGGTGACACATAGCCAGCGCTCGCCG
>JBFIJC010000013.1:0-30308 GCA_041600915.1 Nitrogeniibacter sp. | reverse complement strand
GAAGTGACCGACGCCGATCACTGGGAAGAAAAATACCGCGACGCCTCGCTCGACGACACGCTCTATGTGATGACGCCGCAGGGCCGGGTGGTCGATTTGCCGCGCGGTGCGACGGCGGTGGACTTTGCCTACGCGCTGCACTCCGATCTCGGTCATCGCTGCCGTGGCGCCAAGGTAGAGGGGCATCTGGTGCCGCTCAACAAGCCGCTCGAGAGTGGGCAGACCGTCGAGATTACGGCGGCCAAGGAAGGCGGCCCCTCGCGCGACTGGCTCAACCCGCAGCAAAACTACGTCACCACCGGCAAGGCGCGGCGCAAGATCAAGCAGTACTTCGCGCAGCAGGAGCAGGGCGAGTTGCTCGAACGCGGCCGCATTGCCATCCACCGCGAATTGCAGCGCGAGGGGCAGACCCAGTTCAACAACGACACCCTGGCGCAGCGTCTCGGTTTCAAGAACGCCGACGCCATGTTTGTGGCCGCCGGCCGTGGCGAGGTGGGCCCGCGCGCGGTGCAATTGGCGACACAGGCCCAGGAGGCGTCGACGGCCGCAGCCGACGACGTGGTCATTGGCCGCAGTCGCCAGCGCAGCACCGATGACGACATTCTGGTGGTCGGCGTTGGCAAACTCATGACCTCGCTCGCCCGTTGCTGCAAGCCGGCACCGCCGGACGCCGTTGAAGGCTTCGTCACCCGCGGGCGGGGTGTCTCGGTGCACCGTGTCGATTGCCCCGACTTTCAGGCTTTGCTCAAGCGCCATCCGGAGCGCGCGATCCCCGCCACCTGGGGGGAGGGCGTGGATGCGCCCGGCAGTCGCTACCCCATCGACGTGATCGTCGACGCCACTGACCGGCAAGGGCTTTTGCGTGATCTGTCGGACGTGCTCTCGCGCGAAAAGCTCAATGTCATCGCGGTCAACACCCTGACCCGCAAGGGCAAGGCCCGCATGCGCTTCACCATCGAGGTCAACGGCTCGCAACAGATCCAGCGGGCCTTGTTGCTGATGGGTGAGGTCGTTGGCGTCGAGCAGGCACGTCGCACCTGAGCGTGCCCCCCCCCGGAAGAGATAGAACGGGTTGTCTAGTTCTTTTGACCTAGGCTGCCTCCGCCATCCGGGGGGTGGTCTTCCGGCCGATTGTCGTGCTCAGCTGTCCTTCGTATTGTTCGCTCTGTAGAGGCGCAGGCTCCTCGCCCCATGTTCGGGGCGGGTATGCCTCCCCGGTGGTGCGAAGAGGTATACATGGACATGAGGATCAGTCAGGCGCAGCGGCGTATGCATGCTGGCCGCAGGGATGACCGGGCCGAGATCACCGCCTTGCTCAGGTCGATGCCCCTGCTCAAGGGCATTCAGGCCCGGACGCTCGAGCTGCTGGCTCAGGAGGCGACCTGCTTGCGCTACGAACGTGACGACATCGTGTTTCGTCGCGGCTCGGTGCCGACGGGCTTGTTCTTTGTGCTCGACGGCAGCATCAAGCTGCTCGCACTGGAGCCGGACGGGCGTGAGAAAGTGATTGAACTGTTCACCGAAAAGCGCTTCTTCGGCGAGATTGGCGTGTTCCGGCTTTCCCGTTACCGGGCGTGGACGCAGGCCGTGCGATCGACCGAGTTGCTGCATATTCCCTCCGACGCCATGCGTCAGGCCGTGCGGGAAGACCATGAGCTGTCCTTGCGCATGCTGTCCGAAGTGTCCGGCCGGGTGCAATCCTTGATTGAATCGATCAGCCAGGCCGCGCCTTTGCTCGCCTACAAACGGGTTGCGGCCTATTTGATCGAGCAGGATGGGGTCGGTGATGTTCAGTCCGGGTGGGTTCATCTGGCCGCGCCCAAGTACACCATTGCCTCCATGCTCAACATGAGCAGCGAGGCCTTGTCCCGCGCGCTGCGCAAATTGCGCGATAGCGGGTTGATCGAGGGCGGGGGGCGAACCATCCGTATCCTCGATTACAAGGGATTGAGCGCACTGCTCAACACCTGATCTCTTTGCCGTTTTCCGCCCCGTGCAGGCCTGTCAGCCAGCGCGGGCGCGTTGTGTGGACGCGTATTGCCGTTCGTCGCTTGCGGCAATTCACCGCATAGTCATTTCGAACTAGTCCTTCTGCACCTCCGAACTCCTGCGGACGACCAATGTTGCTCTTGTCGGTCGGCCGATACGCTGCAGGGCAATGAAACATCCGTGTGCAGCAGGAGGAAGAAAGGCAATGGCGACAGTCCGTCATCAGCAGATTTCAGTGCTCACCTCGAGCACGGTGGCCTTCACGGTGTGCTTTGCGGTGTGGATGATCTTTGCGGTCATCGGGGTGCCGATCAAAGCCCAGCTCAATCTGAACGAAACCCAGTTCGGCCTGCTTGCCTCGATGCCGGTGCTGACCGGCGCGCTGGTGCGCTTGCCGCTTGGTCTTTGGGGCGACAAGTACGGCGGCCGGCTGGTGTTCTTCGTGCTGATGCTCAGCACGGTGTTGCCCATCTATCTCATTGGCCACGCAACCGAGTATTGGCAATTCCTGGTGATCGGGCTGTTCGTCGGACTGGCCGGCGGTTCGTTCTCGGTCGGTATTGCCTATTGCGCGCGCTGGTTCGAGCGCAAGCGCCAGGGGCTGGCGATGGGCATCTTCGGCGCCGGCAACTCGGGGGCAGCGCTGACCAAGTTCGTGGCGCCGGCAATTGTCGCTGCCTGGGGCTGGGAGATGGTGCCGACGGTGTATGCGGTGGCGATGCTGATCACCGCGCTGGCCTTCTGGGTCTTCAGTTATGACGACCCGACTCACCGTGTCGCGTCGCACGTCACGTTCAGCGACCAGTTGCGTGCGCTGAAAGACCCGCGGGTGTGGAAGTACTGCCAGTACTACTCGATCGTCTTCGGTGGGTATGTGGCGCTGGCACTGTGGATGACCAAGTATTACGTCACCGAATACGGCTTCTCCTTGCAGCTGGCGGCGCTGCTGGCGGCGGCCTTCTCCTTGCCGGGCGGCATCTTGCGCGCCTTTGGTGGCTGGTTCTCCGATCGTTTCGGCGCGCACAGGGTGACCTGGTGGGTCATGTGGGTGTCGTGGATCTGCCTGTTCCTGCTCTCCTATCCGCAAACCCATCTGACCGTGCTCACCGTCAATGGGCCCAAAACCTTCGACCTCGGCCTCAATCCCTGGGTATTCACCGCACTGATGTTCACCGTTGGCGTGGCCTGGGCGTTCGGCAAGGCCTCGGTCTTCAAGTACATCTCCGACGAGTTCCCGCATGACATCGGCGCAGTGTCCGGCATCGTCGGCCTGGTCGGTGGCCTGGGCGGCTTCCTGCTGCCGATCCTGTTTGGCGCGATGGTCGATCTGACCGGCGTGCGTTCCAGCTGCTTCATGTTGCTCTACGGCGTGACCTGGGTGTCGCTCATCTGGATGTACTGGACCGAGGTGCGTGGCACCGAGGTGCTCAAGGGTGAGCCTGACGCAAGCACGTCACAGGCTTTGGGCAAATGAGGCTGGTCTCGAGATTTCAAGGGAGAAACGAGTGAATACGAGCAATGTCGAGCGCCTGCCGGCCCGCGGCGGGCGTGGTACGGATGTGCATACCTGGGCGCCGGAAGATGCCGCCTTCTGGGAGCGTGAAGGCAAGCGTATTGCCAACCGCAATCTGTGGATTTCCATTCCCAGCCTGTTGTGTGGATTCGCCATCTGGCTGATGTGGGGCATCATCACCGTTCAGATGCTCAATGCCGGCTTCCCCTTCAAGCCCGCCGAGCTGTTCAGCCTGTCGGCCATCGCCGGCCTGTCGGGTGCCACCATGCGCATCCCGTCGTCCTTCTTCATTCGTATCGCGGGCGGGCGCAACACCATCTTCTTTACCACCGCGCTGCTGATGATTCCTGCGGTGGGTACCGGTTTTGCCCTGCAAGACCAGAACACACCGCTATGGGTGTTCCAGGCGCTGGCCTTCTTGTCGGGCTTCGGTGGTGGCAACTTCGCCTCGTCGATGTCCAACATCAGCTACTTCTTTCCCAAGCGGATGCAGGGTCTGGCGCTGGGTCTGAATGCCGGCCTTGGCAATGCCGGTGTGACCACCATGCAGATCCTCATCCCGCTGGTGATGACGGTGCCGCTGTTCGGCGCCTTCAGTGGGGATGCGATCAAGCTGGTGAGCACCTCCGGCACGCTGATCGGCAAGATCCCCGCCGGCTCCGAAACCTGGCTGGCCAACGCCGGCTTCGTGTGGCTGCTGTTGCTGGTGCCGCTGGCCTTTGCCGGCTGGTTCGGCATGAACAACATCCGCACCGAGGAGGTGTCGCCCAACATCGGTTCGCCGCTCTCGAGCATGGGCAAGATCACCGGCATGCTGATGATGGCCTTCATCGCCGCGGGTGTGGGTCTGTACCTGATCATGCCGGCGCCGACCGGCCTCGGCCTGCCGGGCTGGACCAAGTGGTTCGTGCTCGCCGGCGTGCTGGCGCTGACGGTGTTTCTGCTCAAGCAGATTCCGGGTGAGATCAAGCCCAACCTCCAGCGCCAGTTCAGTATCTTTGGCCACAAGCACACCTGGATCATGAGTGTCATCTACACCATGACCTTCGGCAGCTTCATTGGCTACTCGGCGGCCTTCGCCCTGGCGATCAAGGTGATCTTCGGCTTCCAGCACATCGTGGTCGATGGCGTGATGACGCACACCACAGTCAACCCGAACGGCCCGTCGGCCCTGATGTATGCCTGGATGGGCCCCTTCATCGGCGCGCTGATCCGCCCGGTGGGCGGCTGGATGGCCGACAAGCTCGGCGGTGCCCGGGTGACCCAGTACATCACCTACGCCATGGTCGGCGCGGCCTTCGGCGTTGCCTACTTCATGAAGGCTGCCTACCAGTCGGCCACGCCGGAAGAGTTTTTCCTGCCCTTCTTCGTGCTCTTCCTGGTCTTGTTTGCCGCCTCGGGTATCGGTAACGGCTCGACGTTCCGCACTGTTGCCATGGTCTTCCCCAAGGAACAGGCCGGCCCGGTACTGGGCTGGACCTCCGCGGTCGCCGCCTATGGCGCTTTCATCATTCCGCAAGTCTTCGGCGAGCAGATCAAGGCCGCGACCCCTGAGAACGCCTTGTATGGCTTTGCCGTGTTCTACCTGATCTGCCTGGCCCTGAACTGGTGGTACTACCTCGGCCCGAAAGCGGAATACCAGAACCCCTGACCGGCGCAGTGCGCCGCCCAGAAACGATTGAATCGCCGGGGGCACGGGCCCCCGTAACAAGGAGTCACCGATGAGTCATTTTCTCGACCGCCTGAAGTTCCTCGACCGCGTCAAGGAAACCTTCTCCAATGGACACGGTATCGTCACCGACGAGGACCGTAACTGGGAAGACGCCTACCGTAACCGCTGGCGTCACGACAAGGTGGTGCGCTCCACCCATGGCGTGAACTGTACCGGCGGCTGTTCGTGGAAGATTTTCGTCAAGAACGGGCTGGTGTCGTTCGAGATGCAGCAGACCGATTACCCGCGCACCCGCGAGGACCTGCCCAACCACGAACCGCGCGGTTGCCAGCGTGGCGCCTCGTTCTCGTGGTATCTGTACTCGCCGCATCGCATCAAGCACCCGATGATCCGCGGCCGCCTGCTCGAGCTGTATCGTGCCGAGCGCCAGAGTGGCAAGGATCCGGTCGAAGCCTGGGCGGCGATCCAGAAAGACGAGAAAAAACGCGACAAATATGTGCGCGTGCGCGGCCTGGGCGGCTTTGTCCGCACGAGCTGGAACGAAGTCAGCGAGATCGTCGCCGCTGCCAACGTCTACACCATCAAGAAGTGGGGCCCGGACCGCATCTACGGTTTCTCGCCGATTCCCGCGATGTCGATGATTTCCTATGCGGCGGGCTCGCGTTACCTGTCATTGATCGGCGCTGCCTGCGGCTCGTTCTACGACTGGTATTGCGATCTGCCGGCCGCCAGCCCGCAGACCTGGGGTGAGCAGACCGACGTGCCCGAAGCGGCCGACTGGTACAACTCGACCTACCTGATCATCACCGGTGCCAACCTGCCGATGACCCGCACGCCAGATGCCCACTTCGCCACCGAGGTGCGCTACAAGGGCGCCAAGATCGTGTCGATGGCGCCAGACTACGCCGAGTACGTGAAGTTCGCCGACCTGTGGATGCCGGTCAAGCAAGGCACCGACTCCGCCGCCTTCCTGGCCATGGGCCATGTGGCGCTCAAAGAGTTCTACATCGACAAGCAAGACCCGTACTTCCAGGAGTACGCCCGCAAGTACACCGATTTGCCGATGCAGGTCATCCTGCGCGCACACGGTGACGCCTTCGTGAGCGACCGTAACCTGCGCGCGTCCGACTTCGATGGCGGCCTGGGCGAGGCCAACAACCCCGAGTGGAAAACCATTGTTTTCGATAGCAAGGGCAAACGCTTCATCGCGCCCAATGGTTCGATCGGTTTCCGCTGGGGTGAAGAGGGCAAGTGGAATCTGCTCGAGAAGACCGGCGCGGATCAGGCCGAGACCGAAGCCGAACTGACTTGCATCGACAACCGCGATGCAGTGGTGTCGGTCGGATTCCCGCACTTCACGCCGGGCGAAGAAGAGCTGCTGTACCGCAACGTGCCGGTGCGTCAGCTGACGCTGGCCTCGGGCGAGACGGTGTATGTCGCCTCGGTGTTTGACCTGCAAGTGGCGCAATACGGTATCGATCGCGGCCTCGGCGGCGGCAATGTGGCCTCGTCCTACGATGACGCCGAGGTGGCCTACACGCCGGCCTGGGCGGCCAAGTACACCGGCGTCAAAGCCGCTGACATGGAGCGCACCGGTCGCGAGTTTGCCGATAACGCCTCGCGTACCAAGGGCAAGTCCATGATCATCATGGGCGCGGCCATCAACCACTGGTATCACAACGATCTGGCCTATCGCTCGATCATGAACCTGCTGCACATGTGCGGCTGTGTGGGTCAGACCGGCGGTGGCTGGGCGCACTACGTGGGCCAGGAAAAGCTGCGTCCGCAAGCGGGTTGGGCGCCGATCGCCTTCGCGCTCGACTGGCAGCGTCCGCCGCGTCACATGAACTCCACGTCCTACTGGTATTTCCACACCGACCAGTGGCGCTACGAGACCATCGACGCCGATGCGCTGATGTCGCCGGCCGGCAAGAACCGCAACAAGGGCCTGACCCTGGCCGACTACAACGTCAAGGCCACCCGTATGGGCTGGCTGCCCTCGATGCCGCACTTCAACCGCAATCCGGTCGAGCTGGTGGCCGAAGCCGAGCAGGCCGGCGCGACCGATGAAGCCGGTGTATCCAAGTATGTGGTCGAGCAGCTCAAGAGCGGCAAGCTGGACATGGCTTTTGCCGACCCGGATGCTGAGGAAAACTGGCCGCGCAACCTGATCGTGTGGCGCGCCAACCTTATCGGCACCTCGGCCAAAGGGCACGAGTACTTCCTCAAGCACCTGCTTGGCGCCCAGAACGGCGTGATGAGCGAGGGCGGCGCCGGCAACGGCTGCAAGGAAGTGAAATGGCACGAAGAAGGCCCGACCGGCAAGCTGGACTTGATGGTGGACATCAACTTCCGCCTCAACTCCACCGGCGCCTATTCGGACATCATTCTGCCGACGGCCACCTGGTACGAGAAGAACGACCTCAACACCACCGACATGCACCCCTTCATCCACCCGCTGGGTGAGGCGGTCACGCCGGGCTGGGAGTCCAAGTCCGACTGGCAGATCTTCAAGCGTCTGTCGAAAGAGTTCTCCAAGCTCGCCGCCAAGCATCTGCCCAACGCCAAGGACCTGGTGGCGCTGCCGATGCAGCACGACTCGGCCATGGAACTGGCGCAGCCGCTGGGTGAAGCGCGCGACTGGAAGCTGGGCGAATGCGAGCCGATTCCGGGCAAGACCATGCCGATCCTGAAAGTGGTCGAGCGTGACTACGCCAGCACCTACAACAAGTACATCGCGCTTGGCCCCTTGATGGTCAAGCTGGGCAACAACGTCAAGGGCATCGACTGGAACACCGAGGCCGAGTACGAAGAGCTCAAGAAGTGCAACTACACGATCACCGAAGAAGGTGTGTCGAAAGGCATGCCGTCGCTCGAAGAAGACATCTACGTGTGCGACGCGATCATGCGCATGGCACCGGAGACCAACGGTGAGGTGGCCCATAAGTCGTGGAGCGCGCTGTCGAAGAAGACCGGCATCGATCACCACCATCTGTACGCCGGTCGTCATGAAGACAAGATCACCTTCCGCGACATCGTCGCCCAGCCGCGCAAGATCATTACCGCGCCGACCTGGTCGGGGATCGAATCCGAGACGGTGTCCTATACCGCGGGTTACACCAACATCCATGAGCACATTCCGTTCCGCACGCTGACCGGCCGCGCTCACTTCTATCAGGATCACGAGTGGTTCCTCGATTTCGGCGAAGGCTTCTGCACCTTCAAGCCGCCGGTCGACCTCAAGGCCCACAACAACGTGCCGGCCAGCGTTCGTGCCAAGCCGCACCTGACGCTGTCGTGGATCACGCCGCACTCCAAGTGGGGCATCCACTCGAGCTACCAGGACAACCTGCGCATGCTCAACCTGTTCCGCGGCGGCCCCTACATCTGGCTGTCCGAAGAAGAGGCGGCAACGGTCGGTATCCGCGACAACGACTGGGTCGAGGCGATCAACTCCAACGGCGCCACGGTGGCCCGGGCGGTGGTCTCGCAGCGGGTGCCGCGTGGCATGGCGCTGATGTATCACGCTCAGGAAAAGAACATCAACGTGCCCGGCTCGAACACCACCGGCAAGCGCGGCGGCATCCTCAACTCGGTGACGCGGGTGGTGGTCAAGCCGACCAACATGGTCGGCGGCTATGCCCAGTTGTCCTACAGCTTCAATTACTACGGCACGGTGGGCTGCCAGCGCGACGAGATGGTGGTGCTGCACAAGATCGAGGATCAGGACATCGATTGGCTGGAGCGACCGCTGACCGATGAACGCGAGGCTCAGCGCAACCCTGAAGGCATCGGCTCGAAATAAGCAGCGGTCCCGGATTGCGCTGCGCTCCATCCGGGCTACGCAAAAACGATACGTAGCCCGGAAGCTGGCCGCAGGCCCGCATCCGGGGACACGAACAAGGAACTGGAGAATCACATGAAAATCCGCGCGCAATTTGCGATGGTATTCAACCTCGACAAGTGCATCGGTTGCCACACCTGCTCGGTGACCTGCAAGAACGTCTGGACCAACCGCAAGGGTATGGAGTACGCCTGGTTCAACAACGTTGAGTCCAAGCCCGGCATCGGTTACCCGAAGCAGTGGGAAGACCAGGAAAAATGGAAGGGCGGCTGGGAGAAGATCAACGGCAAGCTCGAACTCAAGGCCGGCGGCCGGGTGAAGAAGATCGTGCAGATCTTCGCCAACCCCAATCTGCCCGAGATCGACGACTACTACGAGCCGTTCTCTTTCGACTACGCACGCCTGCAGAACGCGCCGCTGTCCGAGGCCGCGCCGACCGCACGCCCGATCTCGCAGATTACCGGCGAGAAGATGGACAAGGTCACCTGGGGCCCGAACTGGGAAGATGACCTGGCCGGCGAATTCGCCTCGCGCTCGCGCGACGCCAACTTCGCCAACATGCAGAAGGAGATGTACAAGCAGTTCGAAAACACCTTCCACATGTATCTGCCGCGCATCTGCAACCACTGTATCAACCCGGCTTGCGTTGCGTCCTGCCCGTCGGGTGCGCTGTACAAGCGTGAAGAAGACGGCATCGTGCTGTCCGACCAGGACCGTTGCCGCGGCTGGCGGATGTGTATCTCGGGCTGCCCCTACAAGAAGGTGTTTTTCAACTGGGAATCGTCCAAGGCCGAGAAGTGCATCGGCTGCTACCCGCGCGTCGAGAACGGTCTGCCGACCGTATGCTCGGAAACCTGCGTGGGCCGCATCCGCTACAACGGCATCATTCTGTACGACGCCGACAAGATCGAAGCCGCAGCCAGTGCCGATGACACTCAGGATCTGTACCAGAACCACCTGGACATGTTCGTCGACCCCTTCGACCCGAAGATCATCGCCCAGGCCAAGAAAGACGGCATCACCGACGACTGGATCATCGCCGCGCAGAAGTCGCCCATCTACAAGATGGCTGTTGAGTGGAAGATTGCTTTCCCGCTGCACCCCGAGTACCGCACGCTGCCCATGATCTGGTACGTGCCGCCGCTCTCGCCGGTGCAGTCGCAGATCGACCAGAAGAACCTGCCGACCGAAGCCGACGGCGTGCTGCCCAAAGCCGAAGCCATGCGTCTGCCGGTGCAGTATCTGGCCAACCTGCTCACCGCCGGCAAGGAAGCGCCGATTGTCAGTGCGCTCAACCGCATGATCGCCATGCGCTCTTACCAGCGCTCGATCCATGTCGATGGCAAGCCCGACACCCGTGCGCTCGACGCCACCGGCATGACCGAAGACATGGCCAAGGAAATGTACCGCTACCTTGCCATCGCCAACTATGAAGACCGCTTCGTCATCCCGAGCTCCAAGGAAGAGATGCGCCTGGACGACTACTACGGCTTCCAGGGCCAGACCGGCTTCACCTTTGGCAATGCCTCGTCGCTGGGCGTGACCAACAACGCACTGTTCCCGGCGCGCCGCAAAGAGACGGTCGAATCGCGCGAGTTGGCGCCGCTGGCTGAGCCGACGCACGACGCGTCGGGCGAACAGTACTGAGGAGGGCAGACCATGCAGACCTACAAACTATTGGCTGAACTGCTTGACTACCCGAACCGGGATCTGATCCGCGAACTGGACAATGCCGTGACCGAACACGGGACGGCGCTTGTCTGGCTGACCGAAATCGATCGCGACAATGCGTTCAGTGCCGACGACCACCAAGCCATCGCAGCCTTCATTGATGCGCTGATCGCGCAGGATGCGACCGAGCGCGAAGCCGCCTACGTGGCCACCTTCGACATGGTGCCGGATCACAGCCTGCACCTGACGCATCACCTGTTTGGCGACGACAAGAACCGTGGCCCGGCACTGATCGACCTGTCCGAGTACTACAAGTCCTTCGGCTTCACGCACGAGGAAACGGAAATCCCCGACTTCCTGCCGCTGATGCTCGAGTTCGTGTCGCAGCTCGATCCGGCCGGTGCCAAGGTCTTCCTCGCCGATGTGGCAAAGATCTTCGCAGTGCTGGCACAAAACCTGGAAAAGGCGGGCAGTCCCTACGCGCCGCTGATCCGCATTCTCGAAACCCACGGCACGCTGACCCGTCTGGCAGCGTGAGGAGAGTGACATGTCTTTGATGAAATTCCTGTTCGCGGTCTATCCGTACATCTGTCTGACCGTCTTTGTGGTGGCCAGCTGGATTCGCTTCGATTACCAGCAATACACCTGGAAGACCGACTCCTCCATGCTCTTGTCCAAGAAGAGCATGGTGGTGGCCAGCAACCTGTTCCATATCGGCATCCTGTCGATCTTCGCCGGTCATTTCGCCGGTCTTGTGCTGCCGCATGGCCTGTGGCTTGGGCTGGGCATCTCCGACATGACCCACCAGTGGATTGCCATCATCGCCGGTATCGTGTTCGGTCTGATGTGCCTCCTCGGTGGCGCCATGCTGTGGTGGCGTCGCATGTTCAACCCGCGCATCCGTGCCACCGGCCGCAAGAACGACATGTTCGTGATCAGCTGGTTGATGGTGACTTTGTTGCTTGGCCTGATCACCGTGCCGTTCTCGATCGGTCACGCCAACAACAATGATCCGTCGGTGATGCTTGCGCTGGCCGAGTGGGTGAAGAGCATTCTCTTGCTCAACCCCCAGCCCGAGCTGCTCGAAAAGGTGGATGCAGTTTTCCGTGCCCACATCTTTTTCGGCATGACCGTGTTCCTGATCTTCCCCTTCACCCGCCTGGTGCACATTCTCACCGCACCGCTGAGCTATGTAGGCCGTGCCTATCAAATCGTGCGAACCAAGCGTCGGACGGTCTGACGCTGCGTGCTTCACCCTGGGGCGACCGCCGTTTTCGGGCGGTCGCCCGTTTCCGTTGACCCGCCTCAATGACTTCATGGACCCAGGAGAGCATGTTGCCAGACGATAACGAACGTCTCGTTCGTACGGAATTTGATCTGTTGAACACGCTGCTCGGCCACAAACTCGCCACCCGGATCATTGGTGTGCTGGTGGCCTTCCTCCTGCTGGCGCTGGTGGCTATCGGGCTGACCCTGTATTCGTCGTGGAAGCTCGAAGGTGTCGCCGCGGCCATCAACGATGCCGGCAGCCTGCGCATGCGTTCCTGGAAGGTCGCCCATCACGCGGCCTCCTTGCCGCTCGATGGTGCGACCCGGAATGCCCGGCTGGTGATTTTGCGCAAGGATATGGCCGACATCGAGCGGGTGCAGTCCGGTCTGGCCCAAGGCGATCCTGCACGGCCCTTGTTCATACCGCGCGACGATGGCATCCCCGATGATGTGGCGACGATTGCCCGCGTCTGGCACTCGGAAATGCGGCCACTGGTCGAACGGGTGGTTGGTGCGCAGACAGCGGATGCAGCCGGGCAGGCCTCGGTGGCGCTTGAGGGCGCGACGCACGGATACGTGACCAGCATCGATACGGTGGTCAAAAAAATGGAGCACAGCTTTACCGCGCACACCAATATCTTGCGCAGCTATCAGGTCCTGCTGGTGGCGCTGGCGGTGATCGGTACGGTGGTACTGATGCGCTTCTTCTTTGTGGTCGTGATCCGTCCGCTCGATACCCTGCAAAGCGGCATGCAGCGCATGGAGCGCGAAGAGTTCAGCGCCCGTGTGCCCGTACTGACCAATGATGAATTCGGCGAGTTGTCGCGTGGCTTCAACCGCATGGCCGGCCACCTCGAAGGGCTCTATGGCACGCTCGAAGAGCGGGTCGCCAATAAGACGCGCTCGCTGGCCGAGAAAAATCGTGAGCTGTCCATCCTCTATAACATCGCACGTCTGCTACGGCGGCCGATGAGTATTGATGAGTTGTCGCGCAGCTTTCTTGAAGAGGTGCGTCACACCTTCGACGCGGATGCCGCCTCGGTGCGTCTCTTCGATGCCGAGGCCGACAATCTCTACATCACGACGCACCAGGGGCTGGCGACCGAATTCATCGACGAGGAGGCCATCCTCGATTGCGGCAATTGCCTTTGCGGACAAGCGGTGCTCGGCGACATCCCGATCGTGAGCAGCACCGCCGACCCCGACAGCGCACGCACGCGGGATACCTGTCTGCGTGCGGGTTTCGAGACCGTGAGCGCCGTGCCCGTCAATCACAACAACCGGGCGCTGGGCATTTTCAATCTGTATTTCCGGCGCAAGCTGGAGGTGTCGGACGGCGACCGCGAGGTGCTTCAAAGCCTCGGTCAGCATTTGGGTATGGCCATCGACAACGTTCGCCTGCAATCGCGCGAGAAGGAAATGGCGGTCTCTGAAGAGCGCAACCTGATTGCCCGCGAACTTCACGATTCAATCGCCCAGGGTTTGGCGTTCCTGAATCTGCAGGTGCAGATGCTTGACGATGCGCTTGCCAATGATCGCAAGGGAGACACTGGCGAAGCGCTCGAGATGATCCGTCAGGGCATCCAGGAGAGCTACGCCGATGTGCGTGAGTTGCTGCAGCATTTTCGCGCACGCGTGCCCCAGCAAGATCTGGCCGCGGCGCTGCGCCATGCGCTTGAACGCTTTACGCAGCAAAGCGGCGTGGCAGGCGAGTTCCGGGTGCATGGTGCGAGCCCGCCGACCGTGGCCGAGGTCGATATCCAGGTGCTCTACATCGCCCAGGAGGCCTTGTCGAATGTGCGAAAGCACGCGCAGGCCAAGCATGTCACCGTCGATCTGTGGCGCGATGCAGAGGGCGTCCGCCTTGAGATTCGTGATGACGGCATTGGCTTCGACAAGGTGGCCGCGGGGGCGCCCGGGCAGGGTGAGCATGTCGGCTTGCATATCATGGGCGAGCGAGCCGCCCGCGTTGGCGGCATACTCGACATCGAGTCAAAAAGAGGTGGCGGTACTTTGGTGAGGCTGATGCTCACTGGCGCCGAGCAGGAGGCGATGCGGGCATGACAGAACGGATTCGCGTATTACTGGTCGATGACCACGGCTTGTTTCGCAGTGGAATCAAGTCCTTGCTCAAGCGCAGTGAGGAATTTGAAGTGGTCGGCGAGGCCGCCGACGGGCTCGAGGGCGCCAAGCGCGCCAAGCAGCTGCTTCCCGATGTGGTGCTGCTCGATCTGCATATGCCCGGTGTCGGGGGGCTGGATACCCTGAAGCTGATCCTGGAAGACTTGCCGCAGACACATGTATTGATGCTGACTGTGTCGGAGGATGCCGAAGATCTGCTGACGACCCTTCGCACGGGGGCCACAGGCTACTTGCTCAAAAACATCGAAGCCGAAACGCTGATCGACGCCATTCGCATGGCCTCGCGCGGCGAGCCGGTCGTGTCGCCTTTGATGATGGGCAAATTGCTGGCAAACCGCAGTCATGGTGCCCACAGCGTTGGCAGTACGGAGGCCGTCGCCGATGCCGAGCTCGACAAGCTCACCCCGCGAGAGCGCGAGATCCTTGCCTGTATTGCCAAGGGGCAGAGCAACAAGCAGATCGCGCGCAACCTCGACGTGGCCGAAAGCACGGTCAAGATTCATGTGCAGAGTGTTCTCAAAAAGCTTCATCTGAGCAGCCGGGTGCAAGCGGCCGTGTTTGCCGTCGAACGAGGCTTTGCCGCCCAGTGAGCCCAAGGCCAATTGTTTATAGTTGCTCGGGGTGCTCCAGCGCCGCGCAACTGGCTAATCATTTCGCGCTCCGGCTCGATCGCGAAGCGCGCGCCGACATGTCGTGTATCGCCGGTGTCGGTGGTCATGTGTCGCCGCTGGTGCATCTGGCACGCTCCGGCCGAGCCCTGATCGCGCTCGACGGTTGCGTGCTGGCCTGTGTCCGTGAAACGCTTGCGCAGCATGGTCTGACACCGACTGCTCATGTTCGGCTCGACGCGCTCGGCGTCAAAAAGCTCAAGAAAGCCGATTTCGATCCCGTCGATGCGCGCCGGCTCTATCCGCAGTTGCTCGACATGCTGAGCGATGTCTTGCAAGGGCCCGAGGTTCCTGCGACCCGGGACTGATGCGGCCGATGGCGCGTTGCGCGGTGAGATTTTCCGGCGCCCGAAAGCGCACGATTTGGCGTAACCTCGGTCTGACCGGATAGACACGGATCAGGCACGGGAGCGCATATGCGACAGGTGAGCATTGTCGGCGCGGGCAAGATTGGCGAGGTGATTGCCGATTTTTTGCTGTCCTCGGGCGACTACGCGGTGACCGTCATCGACCGCGACACACAGATTCTGGCGCGCGTGGCCAAGGCTTTGCCCGGCGCCCGCGTGTTGCAGCTCGATGCCGCCGATCCGGTTCAGATGGCCACCGCGCTGGCCGGCCAGAGCGCGCTGCTCAATGCCTGTCCTTTTGACTTGAGCGAGTCGCTGGCCCGCGCCGCAGTCGCGGCAAAGGCGCATTATTTTGATCTCACCGAAGATGTTGGCAGCGCGCGCATCATTCGCGCGCTCGCCGATGGCGCGACTACCGCGCTGGTGCCCCAATGCGGTCTGGCGCCGGGCTTCATCTCCATTGCGGCCTACGATCTGGCCAAGCGCTTCGACGCGCTGCACGATGTGCACATGCGGGTCGGTGCGCTGCCCAAGTTTCCCTCAAACGGCTTGAAGTACAACCTCACCTGGAGCACCGACGGGCTCATCAACGAGTACCTCAACCCCTGCGAAGCCATCGTTGGCGGCGTGCTCAAGGAGATGCCGGCACTCGAAGAGCTTGAGCATTTTTCGCTCGATGGTGACGACTACGAAGCCTTCAACACCTCGGGTGGCCTCGGCACGCTGTGCGACACGCTCAAAGGGCGGGTGCGCAATCTCAACTACCGCACCGTGCGCTATCCCGGCCATCGCGACGTGATGAAGCTGCTGCTGCACGACCTGCGCCTCGGCGAACGGCGCGCACTGCTCAAGGACATACTGGAGTCATCGATTCCGGTCACCATGCAGGACGTGGTGCTGGTGTTTGTCAGCGTGAGCGGCATGCGCGACGGCTTGCTGATGCAGGAAACCTTTGCCCGCAAGATTTATAGTCGCGCGGTGGGCGGCCGGATGCGCAGCGCCATTCAGGTCACCACGGCCAGCGCGATCTGTGCGGCACTCGACCTGCTCATGGACGGCAGGCTGGCACAGCGTGGTTTTGTCCGGCAGGAAGACATCTGTCTGGACGATTTTCTTGCCAACCGGTTTGGTCGCCACTATGTGACCGATGGCGAAGAGCCACAGACCGCCGCCAGCGGTGGTTTGCGGCAGCAACCCTAGGAGATGCTGGATGAGCGTAGCGCGTATTTTTGATGCTTTGGGATGTGACCGCAGCCAACTTGCCGAGGGCGACTTGGCGGTCGTCTCGCCAATCGATGGCGCGGTCATCGCGCGTATTGCAATGGATTCGCCCGAGACCGTGGAGGCCAAGATCGCGCGCAGCGTTGAAGCCTTTGCGCAGTGGCGATCCGTGCCGGCACCCCGCCGGGGGGAGCTGATTCGCCGTTTTGGCGGGCTGCTGCGTCAACACAAGGCGACACTGGGCGCGCTGATTACGCTCGAGGCCGGCAAGATCATGGCAGAGGGCGAGGGCGAAGTGCAGGAGATGATCGACATCTGCGATTTCGCGGTCGGCCTGTCCCGCCAGTTGTATGGCCGCACCATTGCCTCCGAGCGCCCCGATCACACCCTGCGCGAATCCTGGCACCCGCTCGGGCCGGTGGGCGTCATCTCGGCTTTCAATTTTCCGATGGCGGTGTGGGCGTGGAATGCCACGCTCGCCGTGGTGTGTGGCAACAGCTTGCTGTGGAAGCCGTCTGAAAAGACACCGCTGTGCGCCATCGCCTGCCAGCATCTGTTTGAACAGGCCATGGACGGCTTCGACGATGCGCCGGCGGGCTTGTCGCAAGTCCTGCTGGGCGGGCGAGAGACCGGCGTTGCGCTCGCAGATGATGTGCGTGTGCCGCTGATCAGCGCGACGGGCAGCTGTGCCATGGGGCGGCAGGTTGGTGCGCGTGTGGCGCAGCGTTTTGGCAAGTCGATTCTGGAGCTCGGTGGTAACAACGCCATCATCGTCACGGCGCAGGCCGACCTGGACCTCGCGGTGCGGGCGATCGTCTTTGGCGCGGTCGGCACGGCCGGCCAGCGTTGCACCACGACGCGTCGCATCTTCGTTCATCGCGATGTCGCTTCGGTACTGATGGAGCGCCTGCAGCAGGCCTATGCGGCGCTCCCCATTGGCGACCCGCGCGAAGCTGGCACGCTGGTCGGCCCGCTGATTGATGCGCGTGCCTTTACGCAGATGGAAAATGCCCTGCAGATCGCGCGCGAGCGGGGCGGCAAGGTGGTCGGCGGTGGGCGTGTGCTTGCGGACCGTTACCCCGACGCTTACTACGTGCTGCCCGCGCTGATCGAAGGCGGCGGCGCGCTCGACAACAGCTTTGAGGAAACCTTCGCGCCGGTGCTGTACTGCTTTACCTACGATGCGCTCGATGACGCCATTGCCCGCCAGAACGCGGTGCCGCAAGGCCTGTCGTCCGCGATCTTCACCACCGATGTACGCGAGGCCGAGCGCTTTCTTGCGGCAACGGGCAGTGATTGCGGCATTGCCAATGTGAACGTCGGCACCAGCGGAGCGGAGATTGGTGGTGCCTTTGGCGGTGAAAAAGCCACGGGCGGCGGGCGCGAGTCGGGCTCAGATGCGTGGCGCGGCTATATGCGGCGGCAGACCGCGACGGTCAATTACTCGGACGATCTTCCGCTGGCGCAGGGAATTCGGTTTTCGTGACTTTTTGCGAGCTCAGTTGCCACCGGGTGCAAGAACGATGCGGTTGCGGCCCGATTTTTTGGCTGCATACATGGCGGCGTCGGCTGCCATCAGCAGTGCCTCGGGTGAGCCCCAGTCGGCCTGCGAGGCGACGCCACCGCTGAAGCTCACATGCAGCTCGGTGTCGCCGATGAAATGCGCGATCTGATAAAAATCTTCACGAATGGCGTTGATCAGATCGATTGCCGCGGCAGCGGTGGTGTTGGGCAGGAGCAAGACGAACTCTTCGCCGCCATAGCGTCCGACCTCGTCCGAGCTGCGCAGTCGCCGGCGAAGCAACATGGCCAGTTCGCGCAGGATCCGGTCACCACTGGCATGTCCGTGTTCATCATTGACCTGTTTAAATCGATCGATATCAATCATGGCGAGGGTCAGGCTGCCACCGTGACGATCGACGCGGTGCATCTCGGCAGCGAGCCGACTCTTGATGTTGGCGTGGTTGAGTAGCCCGGTGAGTGAGTCATTCTTCATCAGGTCGCGCAACTGGCGATGGCGTGTGGCGCGATAGCGCACGGCGTTGACCAGGCGCTCGGCGCCGACCGGCTTGACCAGAAAATCGTCCCCGCCCGATTGCATGGCCGCTTGCTGGGTGTCGAAATCGCGCTCCGAAGAGACGAACAGCACCGGAATGCCGGCAAAGCTCGGAATCTGATGAATAAGCGAAGCCAGTTCCCCGCCCGAGTACTGCGGCATGTGCAGATCGAGCAGCACGATGTCCGGTAATTGATCGCGCATCGTGTCCAGCAACAAGCTGGGTTCGGAGAGGCAGGCGGTGTCGAATCCGGCCGCTTTCAGGACCGCTTCGTGATGCGCCACCATTGTGGGTTCGTCGTCGACGATCATCACGCGCAAGGGGCGGTCGGTCTCGCGCTGGGTGATGTTTTCGAGCGCATCGAGCACCTGCGCCGGTTCGATCGGTTTGAGGAGATAGGCCTGGCAGCCCGCACGAAGCGCGCCGATACGCGCCTCTTGAGAGTCGTTGGCCGACATGAACAAGATGGGTGAGTCCGCCAGATTGGGCGGCAGGGTTTGGGCGATGCTGACCCCTGCCAGCAGCCCCTCGGGCAGCGCATTGTCGAGCAGCAAGGCCACGGGCCGAGCCAAAGTGTCGGCGGCGGCAGCAAATGCGGTGGCGCTGGCAAAGTGCAGCACTTCATAACCGAAATGGTGCAGGTAGCTGCTGAGTCGGCTGGCCAGTGCGGGGTCGTCTTCGACCAGAACGACGGAACCGGCATGGGAGAACGGTCGCGGTGGCAGGGCGCTTGCGATTTCCCCGGAGGGGCCGTCAGCACTTGCGGCCTGAGCCTGGTAGATCAGACTGTGCAGCAGGCTCTGGTATCGACGTTCGGATTGTGCGTCTTCTTGCCCTTCGAGGGCTTCGCGCAAACTGTACTCGAGGGTTCGTGCGGCGCTGCCCAAGGCAGGAAAGCCGAAGGTGCCGGCGGTGCCGGCGAGCGAATGCGCCGTGACATGGGCTTGGCGCAGGGCTTCTTCGCGCGCCTGGCCGACGGCACCGACAAGCGCCTGCAGCGACATCTTCAGGTGCTCGACCTGACCGGGAAGCGAGGTGATGAACTGGGCACGGATGCGCGCCAGTTCATCCGCAAGTTCTTTGCTGGGTGTGGTGTCGCTCATGGTTGTGACCCCCGCGAGCGGGTCAGAGGGGTGTGAGGCCGGACCGCAATTGCTCTCACGACGCTGCCGTGATTTCGTTGCTGATTGTCAGTCAAGGCGACCTGCTTTAGATCATCCACTTGCTTTCCCGTCGAATGTCGAAGCTGCATGCAGAAAGGATTCTGCGAATGCCGCTATTTGACTTCGCTATCGGCCAAAAGTAATAGGAACTTTAGCGCACTTTTGGTGTTGATCTATCCGTTAAAGATGAACGATGTCACGATTATCGAAAATAGGTGGCCGTGCGAGGAGGAAAGCTTTCGGTGAGTGCTATTCGGTTGCTGGCGCCGCAGTGATGAGTTTTTCGAAGGCGTCGGCGGGTACCGGGCGACTGAACAAGAAGCCTTGAAACGCCGTACAGCCATGGTCGCGGAGAAACGCCAGTTGCCCTTGGGTTTCGACGCCCTCGGCCACCACGGTCATGCCCAGACTGCCTGCAAGCGCAAGGATGGCGCGCACAATGGCGGCGCTTTCGGGCCGGGTTTCGACATGGGTGAGAAAGCTGCGGTCGATCTTCAGTTCGTCGATCGGCAGTGCGCTCAGGTAGGACAGTGATGAGTAGCCGGTACCGAAATCGTCGATCGAAAGTTGTACGCCGTGTGTGCGTAGCGTGTCGAGCATGTCGGCAACTTTTTGCGGTTCCGTCATCAGCAGCGATTCGGTCAGTTCGAGCTTCAGGTGGCGCGGCTCCACACCGTAGCGCGCGAGCGCACCGCGTACCCCGTCCACAAACGCGCTATGTCGGAACTGCTGTATCGATACGTTCACCGAGAGCTGCCCGGGGATAAGGCCCTGGTTGTGCCAGGCACTGTGCTTCCGGCAGGCTTCGTCGATGACGCGGTGACCGATCTCCACGATAAGCCCGGTTTCTTCGGCGACCGGAATGAATTCGAGTGGCGAGATCTGCCCGCGCTCGGGATGCTGCCAGCGCAGCAGGCACTCGGCGCCGATGAGTGATCCGGTATCGACGGTGTATTTGGGCTGGAAGTAGAGCTCGAGCTCGTTGCGGTCCAGCGCCCGACGCAACTCCGATTCCATGTCGAGGCGCGTTACGGTGCGCGCGTTCAGCTCCTTGGAATAGAACTGGAAGGCGCCGTGGGCATTGGCTTGCGTGGTCTGCAAGGTGCGCACCGCAATGGCAGCGCTGTGTTGTACTGAGTCGATGTCCGCACCATCTTCGGGGAAGGTGGCGATGCCGATACTGATCGTGATGAATATTTCCTGCTTGCCGAGCAAGAAGGGCTCGGCAGTCGCTTTAAGCAGGCGGCGGGCAATGCGGGCAACGCTCTCGGCCGTGAGATGGCCCAGCAGCAAGAGGGTGAATTCGTCGCCGCCCCAACGGGCCAGACCCGCGCTTGCCTCGGTTTCGCTCAGCATCGCCAGCAGGTCGCTGTCGCGGCAGGTTGCGTCCAGCCGTTTGGCGATACCTTGCAGGAGTTCGTCAGCCCGGCTCGGGCCCAGAGCTTCCTTGATTTCGCGGAAGCGATCGATATCGATTTGCAGCAAGGCGCCGGTCTGTTGATAGCGCTGGGCGTGCTTCATCGCCCAATCGAGGCGGTCGATCAGCATGCGCCGGTTGGGCAGGCCGGTCAGTACGTCAATGTAGGTGAGGCGGTCCTGGTAGGCCTTGGCGGCCAGCGTGTTGCGTACGCGCAGTACGAGTTCGCTCTCGTCCACCGGTTTGGCCAGAAAGTCGGTTGCGCCCAATTCGAGCGCTTTGAGTTTGGTCGGGGCATCGGATGACGAGGTGAGCACCACGACCGGTAAATGCTCGAAGCGCTCATGAGTGCGAATCTGCTCCAGGATTTCGAAGCCGCCGACATGGGGCATGAGCAGGTCGAGCAGGATGATGTCGGGGCGTTCGCGCTCGACGGTTTCCATGGCCTCGCGCGAGTCGCTCACCAGTACAAAGTGGGTGTAGCCCGCATCTTCGAGAAACATCTGAATGATTTCGAGCGTAATCGGCTCGTCATCCACCATCATGATCGTCGCGCGCTTCATGGCGCTCCACGACCCGGTGGTGCTCCCTTGTGCCGATACGTCAGCGGCTGCGGTGGATGAATCTTGTGTCTTCATGGCGCCCTGAGGTGACTGGATCGTTCCCGAATCCCAATCAGTCAACGACCAGATGGACGGAAAATTTAGCGGCTTATGCGTTTTCATGATGGTCTGCTAAGCGTCTGTGTCGTTTGATGGGCCAGGCGCCGCCATATGGGCGGTCAGTGCGCTGACGCGTTTTACCCATTGCCGGCAGCGGTCGGCATCGGCGGCTTTGGCCGCCTGTTCCAGCTCTGTTGCAGGTTCGGTGAAGGCGTCGAAACCGACGGTTCCGGCCGCGCCTTTGAGCCAATGTGCGAGTCCGGCCAATTCCGTGAAGTCGCCAGCGTCGTGAGCAGCCTCGATCAAGGGGAGTTGCGCCTGCATTCGTTGAATGAATTTTTTGATCACCGGATGCAGGCGGGGGTTTGTTTCGAGGCGCGAGCGAATCGGGTCGAGTATGTCGGCGGGGGTGTGTGCATTCAATGCTGTCGGCGCTGCAGTCGGTTCATCGCCGGGCTCAGTGATGCGCTCGGCGATGGCGCACACCGCTTTAACCCACTGCGCGCATCCGTTGGCGTCGCCCGCGCGAGCGGCGGCTTCGAGTTCGGCGGCCGGTTCGGTAAAGGCATCGAAACCTACCGTGCCGCCTGCGCCTTTGAGCCAGTGAGCGAGTTCGACCAACGCGGGGTAGTCCTTGGCCGCCAGGGTCGTCTTGATGGTGAGCATCTGTTCGCGCATGCGTACCACGAATTTGCCGATGACCGGGTGCATACGTGTTTTGGCGGACAGGCGGGAGTGAATCGGGCTGCGATCAGCGACTGCCGCGTTGGCCACTGGTGCGCTGATCGCACTGGCGGCCGGGTTTGCGCCCTCCCGGTGGCCACCGACGATGTGTGCCACGGTCGCGAGCAAGGCATCGATATCGACCGGTTTGGTGAGATAAGCGGTGCAGCCGGCTGCGATCACTTCCTGCTCGTAGCCGTGCATGGCGTTGGCCGTGAGCGCCACGATGGGGGTCGTCAGTCCTGCGTCGCGCAGGGTGCGTGTGGCGGCAAAGCCGTCCATGACCGGCATTTGCATGTCCATCAGGATCAGGTCGTAGGGCTTTGCCTGGGCCATGTCGACCGCGATCTTGCCGTTTTCGGCTTCGTCGAGCGTGAGGCCGAACTCGCCCAGCACGGTCGTCACCAGTTCGCGGTTCTCGGCGCCGTCGTCGACGACCAGGATGCGCGCGTCTTGCGGCAGTATCCAGCGGGCCGTGTCGACCTCGGCGCTGACCGCGACGGCGGCTTGCAGGGCGGTGTTGTCGAGCAGGCGCACGCCTTCGAGCGAGCCGGTGGCCAGTGAGACAGTAAAGGTGCTGCCTTCGCCCGGCACGCTGGTGGCGGTCACTTCGCCGCCCATGGCGCGTGCCAGACGCCGGCTGATCGCCAGCCCCAGACCGGTGCCGCCAAAGCGCCGATTGACGCTGCTGTCGGCCTGCACAAAGGGGTCGAACACATGCTCGACCTTGTCGGCGGCGATGCCGATGCCGGTGTCGCGCACGTCGATGCGCAAGGTGGCGGGCTCTTCGCGGGTGTCCAGCGCCAGCGTGACGGTGACGCCGCCGTGTTCGGTGAACTTGAGCGCATTGCCGATGAGGTTGGTCAGGATCTGCCGCAGCCGTGCCGGGTCGGACTGGATGGTCTCGGGAATGCGCCCGTCGACGACCAGGTCGAGCCGCAGCTTCTTTTCCTTCGCACGCACGCCGATGGCTTGAATGACCTGATGGGCGAGGGCGTAGGGCTGGCAGTCGATGGTCTCCACCTCCATGCGACCGGCTTCGACCTTGGACAGGTCAAGAATGTCATTGATCAGCGCCAGCAAATGGGTGCCGCTGGAATGAATCGTGGCGAGGTGTCGGGCCGCGTCGGCGCCATCGCGTGAATAGCCACGTCGCAGGATCTCGGTAAAACCGAGAATGGCGTTCATCGGGGTGCGGATTTCATGGCTCATGTTGGCCAGGAAGTCGCTCTTGGCCCGGTTGGCCGTGTCGGCGGCGTCTTTGGCTTTTTCCAGCTCGATGCTGTTTTGTTCGATGCTGGTGATGTCGTCCAGACTCACCAGCACGCCGCCGGGCAGGCGGCCACCCGTGAGAATCGGTGCGCAGTTGATCTGAAAAGTATGCAGGCTGCCGTCGGGGGCGAAGAGGTGCACCGTGTTGTTGGTATGCACTTCGCCATCGCGCAGTGCCGCGGCCCACGGTGCCGCTTGCAGGTCGAAGTCGCCGCCCTTGGGGCCGGCCCAGGGCAGCTTTTTGGCGCTCTTGCCGATCAGCTCGCCCGCCGGCTGACCGATGAATTCGGCGAAGGCCCGGTTGGCCAAGACGACGGTTTGCTTGCGGTCGAGCACCAACAGCCCTTCGGTGAGGGTGTCGAGCGCGCTGCGCACCCGGTCGGGCACGGCGCCCGAGGGGTCGAGATGGCGCAATACCTTGCCGAGGTAGAAATAGAACACCAT
This sequence comes from Nitrogeniibacter sp., assembly GCA_041600915.1. Taxonomy (GTDB): domain Bacteria; phylum Pseudomonadota; class Gammaproteobacteria; order Burkholderiales; family Rhodocyclaceae; genus Nitrogeniibacter. The sequence continues at coordinate 6,234 of JBFIJC010000013.1, read as the reverse complement.
CAGGGCGGAAAGAAAGAGGAATCCGACCAATTTCACCCATGGGTTCAAAAGCCAGCCCGAAATGCCTTCGGGGGTGATCGGCCGAAATCGCAACTCGAGTGTTCCCCAGCGTGTTTTGCCGGAGAGCAAGGGCACATGCAGCTGCGTTTCGGTTGATAAGTCCTTGGGGCCGAGCGTCCAGTGAGCCTCATGCGGGCCGGCCTGCATGAGGACTGTGCCCTCGTCGGTGCGCAGCGCGGCGGAGAGCACGTCTTCGTTACGTTTGACCACCAGGCGCAGCGTTGGCGCCAGCCAGTCGGCTTGACCGCGTGCGGTCATCTCGGCGGCCGAGGCGGCAATCGCTTCGGTCAGTGCGATACGGCCATCGCGTAACGCTGCGGCGCGATCGGGAACCAGGCCCAGAAAACCGGCGGCCAACACGATGCTGACCACCAGGAAGGCGAGGCCGATCGCGATGTGTGCCTTGGCGTCGAGCTTGAAGCTCATGGCTGCGTCTCCGTCCACAATGGCTGCCGCACTGGCTCGGTATCGTCAGAATCGTCGGGACCCTGGTCGACCATGGCTTCGAGTGAATCATCGTCATCGCCACGGCGCTTGCCCGCCGCGCTGTTCAGGATGGGGAGTGGATCGAGCAGGCGCCAGGCCGGCATGGTGGACAACAAGCTGGTCAGCAACACGCCGCCGCGAATCAGCCAGGCGACGTAACCGATGGTCAGACCCGCGCCGGTGACCATGGTGGCGCCGATGCCTTGTTGTTCGCCCTGGGCTTCGCCATCTGCGTTGTCGCGCAATTGGTCAAAGGCTTGTTCCAGGCGGGCTTCGCGTAGTGCCGTGCTGATTTGCCCGTCGGTGGACAGGGTGCTGGCGACATCGCTTGGCGTGTAAAGCAGGGCAAGTACATCCGCGGTCGACAGCGAGATGCGCAGCGGCGTGATATTGGTGACCGTGATCTCGATCCGGTCTGCTGCGTCGTTTGTTGCCTGCGGCGGGGGGGCTGGCGCCGTTGGCGCAGCGGCAGGCGAGGCATCGATGAGTGTCAGCACTGTCGGTGCTGGCGCGGCGATATCAGCCAATGCCGGTGACGCTTCGGCAGGGGCGGCTTCGGCCACGGCATCGGTGGTTGCCTCAGCGACCGGGGTCGGGGGAAGCGTCGATTTTTCAGCCAGAGGGGACTCGATCGGGCCGGATGGTGTCGTGGCAGGTGCCGGTGCGCTAACCGCGACGGGGAGGCTGGTCACCGAGCTGCCATCGCTGACATCGATGATGAGATTGGCCGAACCGTAGCCACCGCTGTGACCCGCGACCACGCTCACGCTCCGCGAGGCACCGCTACCGCTCAGCACGATGGCCGAATCTGGCAGCACCGACGGATTGGACGAGCGCGCCGTGACCGTCAGCGCCGCCGCACTGGTTTCTGCGTCGGCAATAGTGAAGTTCAAGGGGCCAAAACCACCGCCTGCCGTGATCACCTGGCCAGCAATGGCGCTGATGCTCGGCGTGTCATTGACATTGGTGAAAGCGATATTGGCCGCCGAAGGCGGCGAGCTGAGCGTGCCGTCAGACAATGTGAGCGTGTAGGTCGGGGCCGCCTCGCCGCCGTTATGCACAAAACGCACCTGGCTACTGGCGACCTGCGCGTGAGTGAATTGCGTGACCGGCGTTGTTGGTGCGCTGGCAAGCGCGAAGTAGCCATTGCTCAGCCCACTCACCGTATAGACGATGGCGCTGTCAGCGTGATCTGCGTCGGAACCGACCAACTGGCTGCTGCCCAGCACGATGGTGTCGCCCTCGTTGAGCGTGAGCTGATTGAGCCCGATGTCAGGCATGTCATTGACCGCATCGACGACCAGCGTTGCCGTATTGGCCGTGGCGGTGGTGCCGTCATCTACGTTGAAACTGAAGCTGACGGGGCCGCTCCAGTCGGCCGTCGGGGTGAAAGTCCAGGTGCCGTCGCCGTTGTCGGTCAATACACCGTTGCCGTTGGTCAGCGTGAGATCAAGTGCGGTCAGCGTGTCGCCGTCGAGGTCGCTGGCACCGGCCTTCAGGTGGGCTTGCGTGATCAGCCGGGTGCCGTCTTCGGCGATGTTGCCCAAGTCAATGGCAGTCACCGTGGGGGCATCGTTGACCGGACGAACGATGAGTGTAAGCGTGTCGTTGGCCGCGCTGAAAGCGGTGCCGGATGTCGTATCGGCGAGCGCACCGGCCGTGCCGGCGCTGGTATCCCAGGCAACAAAGCGCAGCGCACTTGATGTGGTACCGGTGTAGTTGGCGTTGGGTTGGAAGGCGAGGCGTGTGTTGCCGTCGGCCAGCAGGAGCAGGCCGCTTGTGCTCGAAACACTACCTAGCGCTGACCAGTTGCTGCCTTTATTGGTGGTGATAAACCAGTTTCCGTTGGTGGTGTCGACGGAAATGACCGCGATGCCAAGCACGCCGCCGGCGTCGGGGTCGGTGACGTTGCGAGGGCCGGTGCCAGCGCTGGCCAGTCCGATCATCGCCTCGATCGGGATGCCGACCTCGCCGACGGGCAGACCGCTGTCTTCGTCGAGTGATAGCGTGGCGTTGCCGGTGACGGTGAGGATGGGCGCGTCGTTGACGGGCGTGAATGTGATGCTGCCGTTGATCGGGCTGACGGTGGCCGTGCCGTCGGTGAGCGACAGGGTGTAGCTCGGTGGCGACTCGTTGCCGTCGTGTTCGAACTGCACCAGGTTGGCGTTGATGTCGGCCTGGGTGAAGCTGGTGATCGCCACGCCGGGCGTGCTGACCCACGCAAAAATGCCGCCCGACACCGTTTGCACGGTATAGCTCAGGCTGGCCGGCGGGGGGGTGTCATCGTCGCTGGCCGAGAGATTGGCCGCGCCCAGCACAACCGTTGCGCCTTCGCTGATGCTCAGCGTGTTGGCCGTGACAAGGGGGATGTCATTGACCGCTTGCAGGTCCAGCGTGGCGGTGTGGCTTGCGGTGCTAAAGGCGTTGTTGGCGGTGGTGTCGACGCTGGTCTGGCCATCGTTGCCGAAGGTCTGGTCCCAGGCTTTGAACGTTAGCGCGTCCGCGGTGGTGCCGAAAGCATTGGCGACCGTGCTCTGGAAGTAGAGTCGGTTCAGGCCGTTATCTGCCAGCAACAGGGCATTCGTGTTGCTGAGCCCGCCCGGTACGAGCGTCCAGTTGTTGCCGCCGTTGGTGCTATACCACCAGTTGCCGCCCGAGGTGTCTGCGCCGGTCAGCGCAATGCCGAGCAAGGCGCCGGGGTCGGTGTCGGTGACGTTTTGCGGACCGCTACCCGAGCCCGCGAATGAAACCAGCGCAGACGGGGTGAAGCCGACGGCGCCAACGGGTGAGGGCGCGTCCTCGGTCGCGATGACAGTGACCGCAATGCCGGTGTTGAGTGTGGGCGCCTGGTTGACCGCCGTGATGATCAGATCGACGGTGTCGGTCGCGGTGCTGAACGCGGTGCTGCCGCCGCCCGGTAGCGGGTTGGCGCCGCCGCCGTTGGTGCCGGTGCTGCCGTCCCAGGCATGGAAGCTCAGGCTGTTGGCGAAGCTGCCGGTGGCAGTGTCGGTGTGGTGGAAATACAGGCGGGTGTTGCCGTTGGCGGCGAGCAGACGGGCTTCGCCGGCCGGCAGCGCGGCGAGATCGAGCATGTTCCAGGTGACACCATTGTCGATGCTGTAGTGCCACATGCCGTGGGTCGAGTCTGCGGCAGTGATGGCGATGCCGGCCACCGCTCCAGCGTCGGGGTCGGTCACGTTTTGCGGTCCGCTGCCGCTGCCGGCCATGCTGACCAGCGTTGTGACACGCACACCGACTGCGCCCACCGGCGCGCCGTTGTTCTGCAAGATGCTGAAGCTCAGCGGTGCATCGGCGAGCACCGGCGCATCATTGACATTGGTGAAGGCGATATTCGCCGCCGAAGGGGCGGAGCTGAGGTCTTCGCTGTCGGTCAGGGTGAGCGTGTAGGTGGGGGCTGCTTCGCCGCCGTTATGGACGAACTGGATCTGGCCGTCGATGACTTCCTGCTGGGTGAAGCTGGCTGCGGCCACGGTGGGGCTGGTGGTGCGGGCGAAGAACCCGCCGGTGACCGAAATGACGCTGTAGAGTAGCCCGCCCGGCGGATCTTCGACGTCTGCCCCGGCCAGCATGGCGGGCGACAACACCACCGTCTGGCCTTCGCTGATGACCAGTAGATTGGTGGTGATCGCGGGGGGGTCGTTGACCGCATTGACGCTCAGCAACGCGGTGTCAGTGTTAATGCTGAATGCGGAGCTGCCGCCGTTGCTTGTTGTGTCGGCAAGGCTGCCGTTGCTGCCGCTGCTGCGGTCCCAGGCGCGAAAGTCGAGACTCGGCTGGCTGCCTGTCGCCGTGTTGAAGTTCGCATTGGGCGCGAAGGCGATACGGGTCTGGCTGTCGGCGGCCAGAAGCAGCGCGTTGCTGCTTGAGAGCGCTGCGCTGTTGATTATTGTCCAGTTGCTGCCGCCGTTGACGCTGTAGTACCAATTACCATTGCTGTCGTCGGCGGCCATCAAGGCGAGACCGACGGTGTCGCTCACATCGGGGTCGGTCACGTTTTGCGGCCCGCTGCCGCTGCCGGTGAGGCTCAGCAGCGTGCTGATGAGGGTTCCGGTCGCGCCGCTCGGTGGTCCTGCATCTTCGTTGATGGTGACGAGGTTGGGCGCGACGGGGGTGAGCACCGGCGCGGTGTTGGCGGTTGATGCTTCGGGCCAATCGAAGGTCCGGGCGTTGATGGCGATCGGGTCGTTGGCGCGAGCGCCTTCCCACGCGATGACGATCTGGCCGAGTGAATTGATGGCGACAGCCGGTTGCGCCTGACTGGCGTCGGTGTAGAGATTCACGCCGATTTCGGCGCTGGGATTGCTTGCGCCGGGCTCATAGCTGCGGGCAAAAATGCCCTCTGCGCTGCCGTCCTGGTTCAATGATTGCCAGGTCACTATGGTGTAGCCGGCGGCATTGATTGCGAGGTCGGCATTTTTTTGCGCGTTGCTGGTGGTGGTGTTGACCTGCACCACCGTGCCGATGGGGCTGCCGGCGGCAGTGAAGGACTGCATGTAGATGTCTTCGTTGCTGCCGTTGTTCCCATCCTCATGCCAGACCACCACAAAGTTGCCGGCGTCATCCATTGCGACGGCGGGGGTGTCCGGGTCGTTCGGGTGGCCGTCGGGCATGAGAATTTGGGCGCTGCCGTTGTTCAACGCGTCGAACTGACGGGCAACGATGCGTTTTCCGTTGGAGTCGTCGAACCAGGTGACAACGACCCGACCATCGTTGCTGAGGGCGATGTCGGATTCTTCCTGCTTTTTGGACGTGTCGGTGTTGACTGCGGTGATGCTCGTGCTTGGGGTGCCAGTCACATCGAAGCGGCGCATGAAGATGCCGTCGTTGTCGCCGCTGCCCTGGCCCTCCCAACTGACCACGAAATCGCCCGAGCTATTCATCGCCACGCTGGCATTTGACTGGTCGCCTGCGGTGCTGCCCTCGTTGATCTTGATGTCGCCAGTCTGTGTGTTGTTGGCAATGTTGAAGATGCGCGCGTAGATGTCGTCATTGCCGTCCTTGTCGCTGGTGAAGACAAACACGATGTGGTCAGTGCCGTCGGTGGCCACAGCGCTTTGGCTTTGACTGCCACTGAACGTTGCGCTGATCTGAAAGGAACTGCCTTGCTTGCTTCCGTCGGCATTGAAGATCTGGCCGTACACTTTCTTGATGGTGTCGTTGGTCCAGGTGGCGATCCAGCGGCCATCGTTGAGCATGGCCACCGCGACGTCTTCCTGCTCACCCAAAGTGACGGTATTTACGTCGATATCAGCGCTGCTCGCGGTGACACCGAGCGTGCCTTGCCAGCGCATGCTCGACAGCGCGAGGCTGTCGATGGCGCCGACGCGGCGCTCCAGCACCCAGTCGCCGCCCGCGCCGGTGAGGTCGTCACTGGCGGCGACATCGGCACCGCTCAGGCGGGCGAGTGATTCGATGAATATCAGTCCTTCTGCGTCGCCGGCGACGTTGCAGCCATAGATCAGAATGTCGGCGTCGTCTGTCAGTGATTTGGCCCAGCCGCTGATGGTGTCGCCGCGTTGGGTCAGCGTGGCGCTGTCGACGGTGCTGTTGCCCAGGATGAGTTGGCCGCTGGCGCCGTGGGAGATGATGTGGATGGCGCCGATGTCGCTGCGCCCGGCCAGTGCGGCGCTGATCTGGTCGATGCCGTTGGTGTTGCGGTCGAGCCAG
>JBFIJC010000012.1:0-30768 GCA_041600915.1 Nitrogeniibacter sp. | reverse complement strand
GTCTATTGGGACTGGCGCGCCATGCAGCGCGACGGGCTCTACCCTTCCATTCTGGCCATTGGCGATTCGTGGTTCTGGTATCCGTTCCCCGGCGGCTCGCTGGTGTCGCGGCTGGGCCGGCTGGTGGCCAAGAAGCAGCACACCATTCTGGCGATCGGCGCCAACGGCGCGGAAGCCTTCGACTATGTGGAGGGCAAATACCGCAAGGCGGTGCGCGAGGCGCTGCGCCTGCACGGCAGTGCGTTGTCGGCGGTGTTCATCAGCGGCGGCGGCAACGACTTTGCCGGTTTCAATGATCTGCGGCCTTTGCTCAACGATGACTGCTCACAGGCCACCACTGCCGCTGCCTGCTACCGCAGCGGCGCGCAAAACGGCACGCTGGACTGGCTGATGAGCAAGATGATGGCGAGCTACCGCACGCTGATCGGCCAGATCATGGCTTCGACGCCACCGGGCACCCATATCCTGCTGCACAACTACGACTACGCCCGCCCCAGTGGTCGCGGCGTGTTCGGCAAAAAGAGCCCATGGCTCAAACCGGCACTGGATGATGCCAAGGTGCCGGCCGCGCTTCAGCAAGCCTGTGTTGATTACCTGATCGACCGCTTTTCGGCCGAGTTGCTCGCCATGGTGGCCATTGACCCGGCACGCATCTGGCGTGTCGACAGCGTCGGCACGCTGTCGGCCAAGCACTGGGCCAATGAGCTGCACCCCAAACCCTCGGGCTTTCGCAAGATCGCCAATGACTGCTGGCGACCGGTGTTGCGCAGTCTGGGGCTGGCCTGAGGCCAATCGGGTGAGCTTGATCCGGCTTGGCGAACGAGGCCGTCCTGCGCTAGCGTGTGCGCTGACCATGCGCCTCCCTCTACGACTCGCCGTGCTGATGTTCGCCGCGCTCACCGCTGCCTGCGGGGGCGATGAGCGCGAACTCACCGTCACCGCCACGGCCTACACCTCGTCGCCGGGTGAAACCGACGACACACCCAACATCGCCGCCTGGGGCGACACCCTCGTGCCCGGCATGAAAGCCATTGCCGTCTCCCGCGATCTGCTCGATCTCGGCCTGGTGCAAGGCGCCGAGGTCACCATCGATGGCCTCGACGGGCGCTATGTGGTGCTCGACAAAATGCATCCAAGGTGGAATGAGAAGATCGATATCTACATGGGCGAGAACGTCAAGAAGGCCCGCAACTGGGGTCGGCGCGAAGTGACGATTCGCTGGGCGGGCGCCGAGGACTGATCGCCCCCGCCCGGGCTGAGGCTATTTCCCGCCGCTGTTCTGCTGCCGCCGGAACGCCTCCACCGGCAAGCCGCCGATGCCCCAGTTGTCGAGTTCGACCTCATCAATCACCACCACCGTGGTCGCCGGATTTTTGCCCAGCACGCGGGCGAGCAGGGCGGTCACGCCGTCGATGAGCTCGGCTTTCTGCTCGGCGGTGGTGCCGCCTTCGCGGGTGATCTTGATGTTCACATAGGGCATGGTCAGTGGGTTCCTGAGTCGGTGGGGACGGGGTCGAAGTGGAAGACTTTGGCAATGATGCGCCATTGGCCGTTTAGGCGGATGAGGCTGAGAACGTCGTTGAAGTGCTTGTGCATCATGGTGCTGCGCATGCGCGCCACGGCCGTGAACGGGCCGACGAGCTCGATGCTGTCGATGCTGTAGTGGCAGGCCTCGCCGGTGCTTTCGGGCGAGGTGCGTGCGGCCACAATGGGAAAATAGGTGGGCATGTCGAGGTGCAGCAGTTGGCCGTCGCTGGCGGTGAAGTAGTGCGCCTCGGGATGAAAGACCTCGGCCAGCAACGCGGTGTCGCAGCGCACCAGCGCGTCATAGTATTTGTGCAGCAGCTCGGTGATGGCGGCGGTGTCGTCGCTCATGGGGCCTCCTTGTGGTGTGCGTCCAGCACGTTCTGAACGCGTGTTTTTAGTGCGGGCAGTACCGCCTCTTCAAACCACGGGTTGCGCACCAGCCAGCGATTATTGCGCGGGCTGGGGTGGGGTAGCGGCAGCGCGTGCGGCCAGTGACCGCGCCAGTTCTGGACAACCTGGGTGAGCGGCGTCTTGCCGGTGCCGAGGTGGTAGTTCATGGCGTAGCCGCCGAGCACAAGCGTCAGCGAGAGGCGCTCGAAGCGCTGCATGAAGTCATCGCGCCAGGCGGGCGCGCATTCGGGACGGGGTGGCAGATCGCCGCTTTTGCCGGTGCCGGGGTAGCAGAAACCCATGGGCAGAATGGCGATTTTAGTCGGGTCGTAGAAGGTGTCGCGGTCGATGCCCAGCCAGCTGCGCAGACGGTCGCCGCTGGCGTCGTCGAAGGGCACGCCCGAGGCATGCACCCGGGCGCCCGGTGCCTGGCCGGCGATGAGGATGGGCGCTTTCGGGTGAAACTGGAAGACCGGCCGCACGCCATGCGGCAGATGCGGCGCGCAGCGCGTGCAGGCGCGGACGTCGGCCAGAAAGGCGTCGAGTGTCGGCATGGAGCGGCTCCCGAAATAGCGCATCGCGCAGGACGGGGTCATCCTGCGCGATGCATTGCTTTGTCGCAAGTCAGTGCGACATCAGCGTGGGGTAACCCTGGATGAATACGCGATCGGTCTCGGCCGCCGGCACATGGCAGGCCATGCAGTCGGCTTCGTAGCTGGCCGCCACGTTGGTGGCGGGCGCGTCGGCCTTGAACATGGCCCAACCCCAGCCGTCACCCCACAGCGGGTTGCTGGCGAAGCGGCCTTTGGCGTCCTTGACCATCACGAACCACACCGCGGCGTCGGAGCCCCAGACCACGGGGTTGCCGGTGGTCATGGCGCCGGTTTCGAGCTTGCGGATTTCCTTGACCAGCGTGGCGCCGTCGGGGAACTTGCCGGTCTTGCGGTAGGCCTCGGCCGAGGCCTTTTCGGTGTACACATCGTGCAAACCACGCGCGGCGGACTTTTCGTCCAGCACCGCGTAAGAGCCGAGGTGGACGAAGCTGTTGCGGAAGTCGGTCGGGCGGCTGATGCCGCCCTTGGCATCGACATAGGGCGAGAAGTCGCCGGCCGTGGCGGCGAGCGGGAGGGCGAGGGCGCTGGCGAGCAGCGCGTGAGCGAGTACCGTTTTCATGGTGTTCTCCTTTTTGCCTGGGGTGATCAGACCGCGACCACCGGGAAGTCCACCGCCGTGTCGGCGACGTGGTTGGTGTAGTTGGTGAGCGTGTTGAGGGCGACGTTGGCGATCACTTCGAGGATCAGGCCGTCGTCGAGTCCGGCACTGCGGTAGCCGCTCATGGCGTCGGTCGACACCACGCCGCGTTGCTCAACCAGCGCGCGGGCGAAGCCGGCGATGGCGGCATTGAGCGGGTCGCTGGCCTTGCCGGCGCGGGCGGCGGCGATGGCGTCTTCGCTCAGGCCAGCGCCTTTGCCGATCAGGGTGTGTGCGCTCAGGCAGTACTGGCAGCGGTTGGCCTGGCCGGCGGCGAGCGCGACGATTTCACGCTGGGCGGCGCTCAGGCGACCGGTGCCCAGCGTCTCCGACAGGCCGAGGTAGCCGTTCAGCGCAGCCGGCGCTTGCGCCAGCGTGGCGAAGAGGTTCGGCACCATCCCGATTTTGGCTTTGACGGCGGTGAGCGTCGCGGCGGTGGCGGTGTCGGCGGTGTCGATGGTCAGGGGGGCGATCTGGGGCATTGGGTTCTCCGTTGTGAGTGAGGTGCAAGAGCACGTGAGGCATGATCGCGCTTTGTTTGGTACGATATGACACCTTAAGTATCAAATACGTAACCTATCGTCTTGATTGGGGCTTGGAATGGCAGATCGACTGGCTGGCTTGCTTCAGCACTACTCGCTCTCGGCGCGCGTCTTTCACAGCGGGGCCTTCTGCGGGCAGCATCACTACGCGGCGCCGCATGGCTATATCCATCTGGTGCGCCGGGGTCCGATTACCGCGCGTTCGACGGTGCACGAAGACGTGCTGGTCACCGAGCCGAGCCTGCTGTTCTATCCGCGGGTGGCGTCGCATCGCTTTGTGGCGGCGCCCGGCGACACGGCCGAGTTGCTGTGCGCGGAGGTGGATCTGGGCGCCTCGGCCGGCAATCCGCTGGCCATGGCCTTGCCGCCCATGCTGTTGATCCCCCTGGCCGATCTGCCCGGTCTGGGCCCGACGCTGGAGCTGTTGTTTGCCGAAGCCGGGCGCGAGCAGTGCGGCCGACAGGCGGCGATCGACCGCTTGTGTGAGCTGTTGCTGATCCAGTTGCTGCGCCACCTGATGGACGGCGGCCTCGCCGCCACCGGGCTGCTGGCCGGGCTGGCCGACCCGAAGCTGTCACTGGCGATTGTGGCGATGCATGATGCGCCCGAGACGCCGTGGACGCTTGAGGCCTTGGCCGAGCGGGCGGGTATGTCACGCGCGCGATTTGCGGCGGCGTTTCGTGAGACGGTGGGGGTGACGCCGGGCGACTATCTGGCCGACTGGCGGATGAATGTGAGTTGCACGCTGCTCAAGCAGGGGCGGCCGGTGGCAGTGGTGGCCGATCGCGTCGGCTATGGCAGCCCGAATGCGCTGGCGCGGGCCTTTCGCGCGCGCATGGGCTGCGCGCCGCGCGACTGGCTGGCCCAGGTGCGGGCGGGCGGGGCGCTCAGCGATTCGTCAGCTTGAGTTCGATGCGCCGGTTCTTGGCGTAGGCGGCGGCGGTGTTGCGATCATCGAGCGGGTGGAACTCACCGTAACCGGTCGCTGCCAGCCGCTGCGGCTCGATCCCCTGGGCCCGCAGGAACTTGACGATGGACAGCGCACGCGCGGTGGATAGCTCCCAGTTGGAAGGAAAGCGCTCGGTATTGATGGGCAGGCGGTCGGTGTGGCCGTCGACTTGCAGCACCCAGGGCAGATCATCCGGGATCTCGCGGGCGATGCCTTTGAGCGTGCTGGCCAGACGGGCGAGCTGGGTTTTTCCGGCTTCGCTGACGTTATCCGAGGCGCTGTCGAACAGCACCTCGCTGGCAAACACGAAGCGGTCGCCGACAATCTGCACATCGTCGCGCTTGCCAATGACCTCACGCAGCCGACCGAAAAACTCCGAGCGATAGCGCGCCAGTTTTTGCACCCGGCTGGCGAGTGCCACGTTGAGCTTTTTGCCGAGTTCTTCGATCTCAATGTCTTTGCTGCGTGCAGCAGTTTCGGCAGCGCCGAGGGCTTCGTTGAGTTGTTCGAGCTGGGTGCGCAGCGCGGCGAGCTGGCGGTTGAGCAGCTCGACTTGCGCGATAGAGCGCTCGGAGAGTTCGGTCTTCTCCTTGAGTGCGGTGCCGGTGCTGTCGAGTTCGCTGGCCAGGCGGGCAGACTCGGCTTCGAGCTCGGCCTTGAGGCGTTGCAGGGCCGCGATGTCGGCGACCAGACGCAGGCTTTTGGCCTCGCTGGCCATGCGGCTGGCCTCGGATTCGGCCCGCGCGGCTTCAGACTCGGCGCGTGCCGCTTCGGTCGATTGCAGCCGCACGTCCAGCGCCTGGCGCGCAGATTCGCTGCCGGCAAGCGAGGCGGACAGCTCGCCGATCTCGATGTTGGCTTTCTTGCGGGCGTTGGTTTCGAGGCTCAGTTGCTGCGCCAGCTCGGAGAGCTCGGCATTCAGTTGCGCCAGCGCCCGGTCGCGGCCCGAGACGGCGTCGGTGAGGACGAACTGCCCGATGGTGAAGATCAGGATGACGAAGATCATCACCATCAGCAGCGCGGCCAGCGCATCGACAAAGCCGGGCCAGAAGTCGATGCCGCGTCGGCGGCGGCCGAGTGAGGCCATCGGTTCAGTCCGCCCGGCGGCTGTCGAGGGCCGCGGCGATGGTGCGCGAGAGCAGCCGCAGCTCTGAGCGCAGCTCTTCGGAGAACTGTGCGTTCTGGTTGGGCTGGTGCGCGAGGTGGCGAACCAGGCCCGCCAGATCATCCTGGCTGCTGGCCAGGGTGCTGAAGTCGCGCGACTCGCGGGAGATGAGGTCGGCCAGTCGGGTCAGCTGGTTGTTCAGGTCGCCGAGCTGGTCGCCAATGGCATGGCGTTCGCGCTCGGATTCGACCGACGAGCGTTGCATGCGCTCCAGACTTTCGGCGGTTTGCTCTAGCAGGGCGACCACATAGGCCGGCACGCTGCTGTCGCCGTCACCGCTGACGCCGGAGGAGGGCAGGCGGGTGATGCTGGAGAGCCATTCTTCGAGCTCGTTATAGAAGCGGTTTTGCGCGTGACCCGATTGCAGGTCGAGAAAACCGACCACCAGCGAGCCGGCCAGACCGAAGAGCGAGGTGGAAAAGCTGGTGGCCATGCCGGAGAGCGGCGCGTCCAGCCGGGTCTTGAGTGTGTCGAACATGGCGACCGGGTCGGCGCCCACACTCATGCCGCCGATGATGTCGCCGACCGAGCGGATGGTGGCGAGCAAACCCCAGAAGGTGCCGAGCAGGCCGAGGAAGATGAGCAGGCCGATCAGGTAGCGGGAGAGGTCGCGTTGCTCTTCGAGGCGGATCTGCACGCTGTCGAGAATGGTGCGCATCGAGGCCGGCGAGAGGTGGAAGCGGCCGTTGTCGCGGCTGGTCAGCAGGCGGGCCATCGGTGCCAGCAGCACCGGGCGGCCGGCGCCGCTGCCGCCGCCGTCGGCGCGGGGCTCGAAGGCTTCGATCCACAGCACTTCGCGCTGCAATCGCCACACCTGGCGCAGGTTGACCCCAATACCGACCACCAGCACGCTGATGATCACCGCATTGAATGGTGCGTTGGCGCGGAAAGCGTCTTCGAGTTGGGGGGCCAGAAAGGCAGCCAGCAATGCGACGAGTGCCAGAAACAGACTCATCCAGGTGGTGGCATGGACGGGCCGGGTGAAGGCTTTGTGTTGCATCGGCATGGGCTCCTGATCGCGCCGCGCGGCGCTGGGACCCGTTCAGTCTAACGCGCTTCGCCCCTGAAACCGAAGCACCACGGGCGCCTCGCGGCGTGACGCAAGTCGCGAAGGCGCCCGTCGAACGCGCATATAACGCCAGGTTTTGCGGATGGGGCGTGCTTATATAGAAATTGGCGCTATCCATATGCGCGACGAAGCGGGGGGTGCTGCTTTAGTCTTCGATCCCATCTAGACCGCGTTCATGCGGTGGCACAGAGCAACAAGGCGGTGTGACACACATCGCAACGGGAGAAGATTCATGGAGCTGATCGGCGCAGTGGCAATCGTGGTGGTGGTGTTGGCGGGTTCCTACCTCGCCGGCAAGCGCAAGAAGCAGGACGGCCTGGCCCGCATCGAAGCGGATCCGACGCTGGCGGCGCGGGTGTATCTGCGCGCCGACGCCGAGACGGGCGCCTTCTGGCTGCACGCCGAAATGCGCACGGGCAAGAAGCTTCGCCTGGCGGCACCCTGGGATCTCGATGCCACGCTGGCTCGCCTGGCGGCCGTTGATCTGCGTTTGTCTGCCGACGATGAGGCTGCGCTGACGGCATCGCGTGTGGTGCCGGCGCACGCCGCCGAGCCGCAAGGCCGACGCGCAGAGGCGTTCTCCGCCGCGCACGCCTGAGCCTTTTTTTGCGCCTTCGGGCCCGCGACAATCGCCGCCTTGTGCGGCGATTGTCGTTTCTGGCGTGGCAGCGGGCCCTCGTCGGGGTCAAGCTTGCCGCCGGCCTGCCGTTGAAAGCCTGACGAACGCAGGCGGTCGAGGTGTGGCATGAGCCAACAGAATGAAAGCGATAGTCAGGCAGCGGCACGATTTCGTAGCCTGCTCGACCTGTCGTCGGACTGGTATTGGGAGCAAGACGCGGAGTTTCGCTTTTGCGAGTTCTCCGATGGCTTGGCGGCTCGCGGCAATACCTCGCCCAGCGCCTTCGTCGGGCTGACGCGCTGGGACTTCTTGCGCGGTCATTGTGCCGGCCTGAGCGAGGCGGAAATCGCGGCGCACGAGGCGCAGGTGCGCGCGCATCAGCCGTTTCGCGAGCTGGAATACAGCATGGAGACCCGGGATGGTCTGCGCTATTTTTCGATCAGCGGCGACCCGGTTTTTGATGCGGATGGCGTATTCACGGGCTACCGCGGGATCGGGCGGGATGTGACCGCGCGCCGGTTGGCCCAGGAGGCTTTGCACGAGCGCAATGCCGCGCTCGAGGCGGCCAATGCCCGGCTCGAGAAGGCACAAAAGCTGTTGGTGCAGTCCGAGAAGATGGCCTCGGTTGGTCGTCTGGCGGCTGGCGTGGCGCATGAAGTCAACAATCCGCTCGGTTTTGCCATTGGCAATTGCGACATGCTGGCGCGAGACGTGACTGCCTTGATGGCCTTGCTGTCGGCCTATCGCGATGCCGATCCCCTGATCGCCGCGCAGGCGCCTGCGGTTGCCGCAGCCTTGGCGCAGCAAGGCGTCGAGGCCGACGTGGCGTTTCTGACCGACGATATTCCGGACCTGTTAAGCGAGTTGAAGTCCGGCCTGGAGCGGGTGCGGATCATCGTTGCCGATCTGCGGACCTTTGCCGAAGTCGGCACCGGTACGACCGAGCCCATCAGTTTGCACGAGGTGGTGAAGCGGGCGTTGAATCTGCTGCCCGCGCAGACCTTGGCGCGCGCGCAGGTGCAATACCGTTTCGCCGACTTGCCGCCGCTGGCGTGCCGACCCGGCGATGTGAGCCGGGCCTGCGTGCATCTGCTGAGCAACGCATTGCAAGCGGTGTCCGAGGCTGGTCAGCTGAGCGTCGAGACCGGCCAGACCGGCGATGAACAGTGGGTGGCCGTTGAAGACACTGGGCCGGGCATCCCGGCCGATGTGCAGGCCTATGTGTTTGACCCCTTCTTTACTACGCGCCCTGTGGGCGAGGGCGTCGGGCTGGGGCTCACGCAGGCGTGGGGCATTGCCGAGCAGCACGGCGGCCGGATCGAGATGGACAGCGTGGCCGGTCGCGGAACGCGGATGACGCTGTTTTTGCCGACCGCGCAGGGCGAATAAGCTCAGCCCGGCTTGCCCAGCAGCATGGCCAGCGCGCTGTCGGCCAGCGCGTCGAGCGACAGTGCGCCGTCGGGGCGATACCAGTGCGTACTCCAGTTGAGCATGCCAAACAGCCACAGCCGGACCGGCGGTGCGGCGTTGGCGAGGCAGCCCTTGGCGACCAGCGCGTCCAGTGTGTGCTGCCACGGAATCTGGTAGCGGTCGAAAGCCGCTGCGATTTCCTGTTTGGCGGCGGCATCGAGCGCGCGGGTTTCACCGATCAGCAAGGGCGAGTCGCAGTCGAATTCGTGGAGGCTCGCGAGATGGGTTTGCACCAGCACCCGCAGTCGCGCGAGCGGGTCGTCCACGCCGGCGATGGCCGCTCGCTGGCGGGCGTCGCTGTTGGCGAGGCCTTCGAGGATGACGGTCTTGAGCAGATCGAGCTTGCTGCGGAAGTGGTAGAAGGGGCTGCCCGAGCGCATGCCGGCGGCCTCGGCGATGTCGCGTGTGGTGGTCGCGTCGAAGCCTTTTTCGACAAACAGCCGGGCGGCCGCGCGCAGCACATCGGCGCGGCGGTTGGCATCGACGGCCGGTTCGGTTTTTTTGCGTGGCATGCTTACAACGCCGCGGCCACGCGGGTGCCCTGGTCGATGGCGCGCTTGGCGTCAAGTTCGGCGGCCAGGTCGGCACCGCCGATTAAGGTGACCGGGATACCGGCGGCTTCGAGCGGCGCCTGCAGTTCGCGTCGCGACAGCTGGCCGGCGCAGACCACGATGGTGTCGACCGGCAGCGTCTTGGCTTCGCCATTGACCGTGATGTTCAGACCCGTGTCGGTGATGGCGTCATAGCTCACGCCGGGGATCATCATCACGCCGCGCTTTTTGAGCAGGGTGCGGCGGATCCAGCCGGTGGTCTTGGCCAGGCCTTCGCCCACCTTGGACTCCTTGCGTTGCAGGAGATAGACCTGACGTGGCGCTTTTTCGTCCACCGCCTCGGTCAGCCCGCCGCGATTGGCGTAAGTCGGGTCGATGCCCCACTCGCTGTTGAAGCGCTCGGCCTCGGTGCGTTCGTCATGGCTGTGGGTGAGGAACTCGCCCACGTCAAAGCCGATACCGCCCGCGCCGATGATGGCCACCGACTTGCCGGCCACTTTGCGCCCCTCGATGATGTCGAGGTAGCTCGCCACCTTGTCGCTGTCGGCGCCGGGGATGTCGAGCTTGCGCGGGATGATGCCGGTGGCCAGCACCACATGGTCGAAACCGCCGGCCTTGAGGGCCTCGGCGTCGACGCGCTGGTTCAGTTGCAGATCAACGCCGGTGGTCTCGATGCGTTTGCCGAAGTAGCGCAGGGTTTCGTTGAAGTCCTCCTTGCCGGGGATTTGCTTGGCAATATTGAACTGTCCGCCGATGCGGTCGGCTGCGTCGAATAGCGTCACCGCATGGCCGCGTTCGGCGGCGGTGGTGGCGCAGGCCATGCCCGCCGGGCCGGCACCGACTACCGCCACTTTTTTGGGGGCGGTGCTCGGGGTGATGCTGAACTCGGTCTCGTGGCAGGCGCGCGGGTTGACCAGGCAAGACGTGAGCTTGCCGTTGAAGATATGGTCCAGACAGGCTTGGTTGCAGGCGATACAGGTGTTGATCTCGTCGCCCTTGTTCTCGGCGGCCTTGTTAACAAAATCGGCATCGGCCAGGAAGGGGCGGGCCATCGACACCATGTCGGCGCAGCCCGAGGCCAGCACCTCTTCGGCCACTTCCGGCGTGTTGATGCGGTTGGTGGTGATGAGCGGAATCGTCACCTCGCCCTTGAGTCGCTGGGTGACCCACGCAAAGGCGGCGCGCGGCACCATGGTGGCGATGGTCGGGATGCGCGCCTCGTGCCAGCCGATGCCGGTATTGATGATCGTCGCACCCGCTGCCTCGATGGCCTTGGCCAGCGCCACCACCTCGTCCCAACTGCTACCGCCCTCGACCAGATCGAGCATCGACAGGCGGAAGATGATGATGAAGTTCGGCCCCACCTTGGCGCGGGTGGTGCGCACAATCTCGAGCGCGAAGCGGATGCGGTTCTCGAAGCTGCCACCCCAGTCGTCGGTGCGATGGTTGGTCTGCGGCGCGATGAACTGGTTGATCAGGTAGCCCTCGGAGCCCATGATCTCCACGCCGTCATAGCCCGCGTCCTGCGCCAGCCTAGCGCATTTGGCGTAAGCCGCGATGGTGCGGCGGATGCCCCAGCCCGTCAGCGCCCGCGGGCGGAAACGGTTGATCGGCGCGCGCAAGCTCGACGGCGCCACGCACAGCGGGTGGTAGCCGTAGCGGCCGGTGTGCAGAATCTGCAGCGCAATCTTGCCGCCCTCGGCATGCACCGCGTCGGTCACGATGCGGTGCTTCTTCACCTGCCACGGAAAGCTCAACTGCGAGCCCGCGTGATACACCCGCCCGGCCAGGTTCGGCGAGAAGCCCCCGGTCACGATCAGCCCCGCGCCGCCGCGCGCACGCTCGGCATAGAACGCCGCCATGCGCTCGAAGCCGTTCTTTTCCTCCTCCAGCCCGGTATGCATCGAACCCATCAGCGTGCGATTACGCAAAGTGGTAAAGCCCAGATCGAGCGGGGCGAGCAGGTGCGGGTAAGGGGCGTTGGCAGGGGCGTTCATCGGGTCTCCGTGCGGCGATTAATTATTAAGCAAGCAAGCGCTTGGTTATTGTTCCTCGTGCGCGGGAGAAATGCAAGAGGCTCGCGAGCGCCGACCATTTCGAACGCGGCACCGATTGTCGTAGGGTGGCTGGCTCGCCACCCACCAGACCACGTGCGAGATCCCCGATCGATGATGGGCAGCGGAGCTGACCAGCCTACGACAATCGGCCTCGCGGCCAGATTCCCGCAGCCCCAGGACTTGCTGTCAGACTGTCGACCCATCGATGGCAATGAGGACCGTAATGACAGATCAAGCGAGCGTGCCGACTCGGCGCCGAATCCCGTGGGTGCTGATCGGCGTGGTGCTGTTCGTGCTGGCCTTCATGGGGAGTACGGGATACGACATTTACGACAAGCGCAAAGCCATGGCTTTGGTGCAGGCGGCGTTTGCGGAGTTTGATGCGGCGGAACAGCGGTGGGCGCTGGCCGTTGATGCGGCGATGAAGGCGCCGCCCGATGCCATGGCTGATTCGATCAAGCTGATGGCCGAGAGCGAACAGACGGTGGCCGGGGTGTCTGCCTCGGGGTGCGCGGCGCGGGTGGGTGAGCAGTTGGTGCTGGCGATGCAGGCGCAGCGTGCGGCCTTGATGGCGCGGTCGGCGACCGAGCCTGCGGCGCTTGCTGAGGCGATGCGTGCTGCGCGGGATTCACGCCTGGAATACGAGCTGGTGCGGGCGCGGTGTTTTGAGTCACCGCGCAGTTGATTTGCGGCCCGGATGCAGCGTATCGAAATCCGGGGCCATCGCTTGATTATCCAGCGTTCCCGGATGCCGGCCTTTGGCCTTTATCCGGGTTCCCGTTGCCTTCGCTCGCGGGGGGTTTGAACAGTGCCGGCGTGGTTTCTGTCGCCGGTGCGTCGGCGCTTGGCGCGGGCGCTTCAACGGCCGGGGCTGGCTTTTTCGCCTTCTTTTGCCGCCGGAAGCGGCGATCGCCGACGTGTTCGATCCGGTTGAGCTGGAAGGTGATTTCTGCGCCGTAGAGCAGGATCAGCGAGACGTAGTACACCCACAGCAGCACGATGGCGAGCGAGCCGGCGGGGCCGAAGGCGGCGGCAGTGTTGCTGCGGCCCAGGTAGAGGCCGATGGCCCATTTGCCGAGCTCGAACAGCACCGCGGTGAGCACGGCGCCGATCATGAGCGCGCGGGTGGACAGCTTGGTGGGCACCAGCACTTTGTAGATGATGCCGATCATGCTGCTTTGCAGGGCGAGCGAGATGGCGATCTGCAGCGCGGTGGCGAGCCACAGCAGGGCCTGAATGCCGCGGGTGGCGTATTCGCCAACCGCCAGGATGGCGGCGCTGGCGACCAGCGAGATCATGAGCAGAAAGCCGATGCCGATGACGACGGTGAGCCCGCGCAGCCGGCCGATGAGCTGCTTCATCCAGGCGCTGCGGCCCTGGTTGGGCCGGCCGAAGACGGCTTCGAAGGCGTGACCCATTTGTACGAACAGGCCGGTGGCGCCGATGAGGGTGATGACGGTGCTGACCGCTGCGGCCAGCGCGCCTTTGCCTGACTCCTGACTGGCGGTGACCATGCGCGCGATGAGCCGTGCGCCGTCGGCGCCGATGAGCGCTTCGAGCTCGCCGACAATGCGCTCGCTGGCGGTGTCGGCGCCGAAGATGAGCCCGGCCACCGAGACGGCGATGACCAGCACCGGGGCGAGCGAGAAGGCGGAGTAGTAGGCGAGCGCGGCGGCGTAGGTGGCGCAGCGGTCGTCGCCCCATTTGCGGGCGGCGCGCCAGGGGACGAGGGCGTAGCGAAGTGCGCGGGTGAGTGTCGTCACGGCGTGGGCTTATTACGTATGCGTGAAGCCCCTACTGTAACCGCGTTGCGCGCTTGTGTCGGCCTTGCGCGAAGACGGATTCTGCAATTGTCACAATTGCGTACATTCTGAAAATAGTTGCGCAAACATAGGCTGCGAGACTCCAGCCTCGAACAAGGCCTCAGGCCAACCGGGTGCCGAACAAGAACACCACCGGCACGACGGCACAGAAACAAGAGACATCAAAGGAGGAGGCGGGTATGTCAGACCCCCGTGGGCAGGCTGAACTGAACACTTTTCCGCGTCTGTTGATGCAACATGCTCAACAGCGGCCGAACCGGCCGGCAATGCGTGAGAAGGAATACGGCATCTGGCAGACCTATAGCTGGGCAGAGGTTGCGCAAAACGTGCGCGCCATCGCCTGCGGTCTGGCGGAGCTGGGTTTCAAGCGGGGCGATCGCCTCGGCATCATTGGTGACAACCGTCCGCGTCTGTACTGGTCGGTCGCGGCCTGCCAGTGTCTGGGCGGCATTCCGGTAATGATGTATCAGGACGCGGTGGCCGAGGAAATGGCCTACGTGCTGCAGGACGCCGAGATCAAGTTCGCCGTGGTCGAAGACCAGGAGCAGGTGGACAAGATGCTCGAGATTCGCGAGCAGTGCCCGCTCCTCGAGCATGTCATTTATGACGACTCGCGCGGCATGCGTCATTACGCCGACACCTTCCTGCTGGGCCTGGATGAGTTGCAGTCGATGGGTACGGCCCACGACAAGAACCAGCCGGACTTTCTCGATGGCGAGATTCGCAAGGGGCAACCCGACGACGTGTCGGTGATGCTTTACACCTCGGGTACGACGGGCAAGCCGAAGGGCGTGTGCCAGACGCATGATGCGTTCATTCAGTCGGCCAAGGGCGGTTGCCAGTTCGACAAGCTGACCGAGAACGAAGACATCCTGTCTTATCTGCCGATGGCCTGGGTGGGTGACCACCTGTTCTCCTATGCGCAAGCGATGGTCTCGGGTTTCACCATCAACTGCCCGGAGTCGGGCGAGACGGTGATGACCGACCTGCGCGAAATCGGCCCCACTTACTACTTTGCACCGCCGCGCGTGTTCGAGAACCTGCTGACCACCGTGTTGATCCGCATGGAAGACGCGAGCTGGATCAAGCGCAAGGTCTTCAGTTTTGCCATGGATGTGGCCAAGCGCTGCGGCGCCGAGATTCTGGACGGCAAGTCGGTATCGACCTCTGACCGATTCCAGTACTGGCTGGCCAATCTGCTCGTCATCGGGCCGCTCAAGAACGTGCTGGGCTTCTCGCGCATTCGCGTGGCCTACACCGCCGGCGCGGCGATTGGGCCGGACCTGTTCCGCTTCTATCGCTCGATCGGCATCAACCTCAAGCAGCTGTATGGTCAGACCGAAACCTGCGCGTATGTGTGCCTGCAGCCGGATGGTCAGATCAAGCTGGACTCCGTCGGCAAGCCGGCGCCGGGTGTGGAAGTGAAGCTGGCCGAGAGCGGCGAGATCCTGGTCAAGGGGCCGATGCTGCTCAAGTCGTACTACAAGCGGCCGGACGCGACCGCCGAGTCGATCAACGAGGACGGTTACTTCCTCACCGGTGACGCCGGCTTCTTTGATGAAGACGGGCACCTGAAGATCATCGACCGCGCGAAAGATGTGGGCAAGCTCAACAACGGCAGCATTTTTGCGCCCAACTACATCGAAAACAAGCTCAAGTTCTTCCAGCATGTGAAAGAGGCTGTGGCTTTCGGCAATGGCCGGGACTACGTGACCGCCTTCATCAACATCGACCTGGAAGCTGTCGGTAACTATGTCGAGCGTCGCGGGCTGGCCTATTCGGGCTATACCGACCTGGCCGCTCAGCCGATGGTGCTGCAGCTGGTCAAGGAGTGTGTTGAGGAGATCAATGCGCAGCTGGCCGCCGACCCGATGATGGCCGACTCGCAGATCAAGCGCTTCCTGATCCTGCACAAGGAACTGGACGCCGACGACGGCGAGCTGACCCGTACCCGCAAGGTGCGACGCAAGTTCGTGTCCGAGCGCTATGAGGTGCTGATCGATGCGCTGTATTCGGGCAAGAAAGAGCAGCACATCGAGACGGATGTGAAATACGAGGATGGTCGCCAGGGCAAGGTTTCGGCTGACCTTAAGATCGAAGAGGCGAAAACCTTCGCCCCGCAGGCCGCAAAGACGGCCGCCTGAGCGCGAGGAGACAACATGGCACGAGAAATCGGCGACGTCATTCTGAAGATGGAGGGCATCTCGCTCTCTTTTGGTGGCGTCAAGGCGCTGACCAACATCAGTTTTGATGTGCGCGAACACGAAATCCGCTCAATCATCGGCCCCAACGGTGCCGGTAAGAGCTCAATGCTGAACGTGATCAACGGGGTCTATCACCCGCAGGAGGGGCAAGTGACCTTCCGCGGTGAGGTGCGACGCGAAATGGAGCCGTATCTGGCGGCCAAGCAGGGCATTGCGCGCACCTTCCAGAACATCGCCTTGTTCAAGGGCATGAGCGTGATCGACAACATCATGACCGGCCGCAACCTGAAGATGAAGTGCAACGTCTTTCAGCATGCGCTCCACTGGGGCAAGGCACGGGCGGAAGAGATCGAGCATCGCCGGAAGGTCGAAGAGGTGATCGACTTCCTCGAGATTCAGAACATCCGGAAAACGCCGGTCGGGCGCCTGCCCTATGGCTTGCAGAAGCGTGTGGAGCTGGGCCGCGCCCTGGCCGCAGAGCCGTCGATGATGCTGCTCGACGAGCCGATGGCGGGCATGAACGTCGAAGAGAAGCAGGACATGTGTCGCTTCATCCTCGACGTGAATGACCAGTTCGGCACCACCATCGTCCTGATCGAGCACGACATGGGCGTGGTGATGGATATCTCGGACCGGGTCGTGGTTCTCGACTACGGCAAGAAGATCGGCGACGGCGAGCCGGATGTTGTGAAAAACGACCCGGACGTGATTGCTGCCTACCTCGGCACCAGCCACTAAGCGCGCCGCGAAAAGGATAAGGGAGACAAACAATGCAGTTCTTTTTCGAAGTGCTGATCGGCGGTCTGTTGTCAGGGGTGTTGTATGCCCTGGTGGCACTGGGCTTCGTGCTGATCTACAAGGCGTCCGGCGTGTTCAACTTCGCGCAGGGGGCGATGGTGTTTTTCGCTGCGCTGACTTTCGTTGGTTTTCTGGAGGTCCTGCCCGGCTGGACCGGCATGGAAGACGGCGGCCGCGCGGTGTTCTGGCTGGCGTTCTTGCTCACGCTCGCAGCGATGGTTTTGCTGGCGATTGCGACCGAGAAGTTTGTGTTGCGCCCGCTGGTCAATCAACCGCCGATCACCTTGTTCATGGCCACCATCGGCCTGACCTTCCTGGTCGAAGGGATTGCGCAGGGGATCTGGGGCGCCAACGTGCGCGGCCTGAATCTGGGGATTGCCGATGTGCCCATCGAATACATGATGGACAACTTCAACATCCTGATTTCGTCCTTCGACGTCTTCGCGGCAGCGGTGGCTGCGGTACTGGTGGCGGCACTCGCGCTGTTCTTCCAATACACCCGAATCGGTCGTGCGCTGCGCGCTGTGGCAGATGATCACCAGGCGGCCCTGTCCATCGGCATCCCGCTGCGTCACATCTGGGTCATCGTCTGGGCCGTGGCAGGTTTCGTCGCCTTGGTGGCCGGCATGATCTGGGGCGCACGTAACGGGGTTCAGTTTGCGCTGACCTTCACCGCACTCAAAGCGCTGCCGGTGCTGATTCTGGGCGGATTTACCTCGGTGCCTGGCGCGATCGTCGGTGGCCTGATCATCGGTGCTTCCGAGAAGCTGGCCGAGGTGTATGTCGGCCCCTTCGTTGGCGGTGGTATCGAATCGTGGTTCCCCTACATCCTGGCGCTCGGTTTTCTGCTGGTTCGGCCTGAAGGGCTGTTCGGCGAAAAGCATATTGATCGCGTTTGATGATCTGCGACCCAACGATAAAGACAAGATTGGAGACACCCTATGCTTTACCGTGAAGCCGGCCAGTTCAAGGCCAGTTACGAGGAAGATCAGCAGATCTTCCCAATTCTTCAGGACCGCATCGGCGTAATGCTGCTGATTGGTTTCTTCGCCATCGCGGTGCCACTGTTCGCTGACCAGTACTGGCTCAAGGCCATTCTGATCCCGGTGCTGATCTTCTCACTGGCCGCGATCGGGCTGAACATCCTGACCGGCTATGCCGGCCAGCTGTCACTCGGTTCGGCGGCGTTCATGGCGGTGGGCGCCTTCGGGGCCTACAACTTCATGCTGCGCATTGACGGCATGCCCTTCCTGGTGGCGATCTTGCTGGGCGGCTTGTGTGCCGCACTGGTCGGGGTGATGTTCGGCCTGCCAAGCTTGCGCATCAAGGGCTTCTATCTGGCGGTGGCCACGCTGGCGGCGCAGTTCTTCATTGTCTGGGCGCTGGTGAAGATCGAGTGGTTCTCCAACTACTCGTCTTCGGGCGTGATCACGGCGCAAGAGATCGAGATTCTGGGATTTGCCTTTGACGGACCGCAGTCCAAGTATCTGCTGACACTCTTCGTGGTGGTGGTGATGGCGCTGCTGGCCAAGAACATGGTGCGCTCGACCACGGGCCGTTCGTGGATGGCGGTGCGTGACATGGACGTGGCCGCCGAGGTGATCGGCATCCGTCTGATGCGTACCAAGCTGACCGCCTTTGCCGTGTCGTCCTTCTACTGCGGCGTGGCCGGCGCGCTCTACGCCTACACCTACATCGGCACGGTGGAGCCGGAAGGCTTCAACCTGGATCTGTCCTTCAAGATCCTGTTCATGATCATCATCGGCGGTGTGGGCTCGATCATGGGCTCCTTCCTCGGCGCGGCCTTTATCGTGCTGCTGCCGATCGCGCTCGACGTGTTCGTACCGATGTTCCTCGGCGACCTGGTGTCATCGAGCTTCGTATCCAACCTTCAGCTCATCGTCTTTGGCGGGCTGATTGTGTTCTTCCTGATTGTCGAACCGCACGGGCTGGCTCGCTTGTGGCAGATCGGCAAGGAGAAGCTGCGGCTGTGGCCGTTCCCGCACTAAACTGGAATTGGGCTGGCGTTTGACGCCGACCTGCCCAGGTAACAGGTAACACCAAAAAAGAGAGGAGATAAACACATGAAGCTGAAGAAAACAGTCATTCTCGGCGCCGCAATCGCGGGCTTGCTGGGTTCGTCGATGGCCTACGCGGCGGAGCAGTTCGTCGGTTTGCCGAGTTACCGTGTCGGTCCCTACGCAGCTGGCGGGTCAGGCATCTTTGGTGGCTGGATCGACTACATGCAGATGATCAACGAGCGCGATGGCGGTATCAACGGCGTCAAGCTCGCTTGGGAAGAGTGCGAAACCGAGTACAACAACGCCCGGGGCGTCGAGTGCTACGAGCGTCTGAAGGAAAAGGGCGAGACGGGTAACTCGGTGTTCCAGCCGCTGTCGACCGGTATCACCTACTCCGTGCTCGACAAGGTTGCCAAGGACCAGATCCCGCTGGTGACCATGGGCTACGGCCGTACCGATGCTGCCGATGGCCGCGTCTTCCCGTACGTCTTCCCGCTGATCACCACCTACTGGTCGCAGGCGACCACGATGGTCAAGTACATCGCGGGCAAGGAAGGTGGCACCGACAAGCTCAAGGGCAAGAAAATCGCCCTGCTGTATCACGACTCCGCCTACGGTAAAGAGTCGCATGCCGTGCTCGAGAAAATGGCCGAGCGTTATGGCTACGAGCTGACCAAGCTGGCCGTCGCCCACCCGGGTAACGAGCAGCAGTCGCAGTGGCTGCAGATCCGTCAGCTGCGTCCGGACTGGGTCATTCTGTGGGGCTGGGGTGTGATGAACCCGACTGCACTCAAGTCCGCCGCCAAGACCGGCTTCTCGCGCGAGAAGATGCTGGGTGTGTGGTGGTCCGGTGCCGAAGAAGACACCGTGCCGGCCGGCAGCGCAGCCAAGGGCTTCACCGCCGCTGGCTACAACGTGGCAGGCTCTGACTACCCGGTCATCAAGGACATCGAAACCAATGTCTATGCCAAGGGCAAAGGCAACATGGAAGACAAGTCCCGCATCGGTAGCGTGTACTACAACCGCGGCGTGGTTCATGGCCTGATCACCGTTGAGGCGATCCGCAAGGCGCAGGAGAAGTACGGCAAGGGCAAGGCCCTGACCGGCGAGCAAGTGCGCTGGGGCTTCGAGAACCTCGACATGGATGACAAGCGTCTGGCCGAACTGGGCGCCACCGGCTTCCTGCCGCCGCTCAAGACCAGCTGCCTGGACCACGAAGGTTCCGGCAAGGTCAAGTACCAGCAGTGGGACGGCAACAAGTGGAACGTCGTGACCGACTGGATCGAGGCGGACAAGGAACTGGTTCGCGGCATGATCGAAGAGTCCGCGGCGGCCTACGCCAAGGAAAAAGGCATTACCCCGCGCGATTGCTCGAAAGAGATGTAATCGCAAGGGCACGCACGGCCGCCTCGGCGGCTGTGCGGGGCCTTCCCCGGATGGGGGAGGTCCGCCGAGCACATCGCGGTGTGCTCGGCGGACCCTCTCTTGAGAAGTTTGCGGGGGAGGAGGGGACAACATCAAGTCGGCAGAGACATGACAATGACAACGCAGAATACTGCCGCGGCCTCCGAGGCCGCACCCTACCTCAGCGTCAACAACGTCGAGGTCATTTACGACCACGTCATTCTGGTGCTCAAGGGCGTATCCCTTGAAGTCCCGAAGGGCAAGATCGTCGCTTTGCTCGGTGCCAACGGCGCCGGCAAAAGCACAACGCTCAAATCGATCTCGAACCTGCTGCGCGCCGAGCGCGGCGACGTGACGAAGGGCAACATCGAATTCAAGGGCGCGCGCATCGACCAGATGACGCCGGCCGACCTGGTCAAGCGCGGCGTCATCCAGGTAATGGAAGGCCGTCACTGCTTTGGTCACCTGACGATTGAAGAGAATCTGCTCACTGGCGCCTATACCCGTGGTGGTGCGCGTGCCGAGATCAAGCGTTCGCTGGACATGGTGTATGCCTACTTCCCGCGCCTTAAAGAGCGTCGCAGTTCGCAAGCCGGCTACACCTCGGGCGGCGAGCAGCAGATGTGCGCCATTGGCCGCGCGATCATGGCCAACCCCGAGATGGTGCTGCTGGACGAGCCGTCCATGGGCCTGGCGCCGCAGATCGTCGAAGAGATCTTCGAGATCGTGAAGGATCTGAACAAGAAAGAGAACGTGAGCTTCCTGCTCGCCGAGCAGAACACCATGGTCGCGCTGCGCTATGCCGACTTTGGCTACATCCTCGAAAACGGTCGCATCGTGATGGAAGGCGATGCCAAGTACTTGTCGACCAACGAGGACGTCAAAGAGTTTTACCTCGGCTTGTCCGGCGAAGGGCGCAAGAGCTTCCGCGACGTCAAGCACTATCGTCGTCGCAAGCGCTGGTTGTCCTGATCCGTTTTACGGGCGTCGCTCGTGACGACGGCTGGCCCCGCACGCGTTGCGTGCGCGGGGCCTGAATTGACCGAACCAAGGAATCTTATGAACTTCTTCGACGCCAGAGAACACCGCGATCCGGCCGAGCGCGAGCGGGACTTGCTCGCCCGCCTGCCGCTGCAGATTCAACACGCAAAAGCCAAAACGGCCGCGTTTGCGGATCTGCTGAAGGCCGTCGATCCGAGCACCATCACCACGCGTGAGGCGCTGGCGGCATTGCCTGTGACCCGTAAGTCGGAGTTGCTTGAATTGCAGAAGGCAGCCCGCCCCTTCGGTGGCTTCTCGGCCGTCAAATGGGGCGCGTCCTGCGCCCGGGTGTTTGCCTCGCCCGGCCCGCTCTACGAGCCCGAGGGCGCGCGCGAGAACTACTGGCGCATGGCCCGCGCGTTGTTTGCCGCAGGTTTTCGCGAAGGCGATCTGGTGCACAACACCTTTTCGTACCACATGACCCCGGCCGGCTCGATGATGGAAACCGGCGCTCACGCCATCGGGTGCTCGGTGTTTCCCGGCGGCGTCGGTCAGACAGAACAGCAACTGGCGGCCATGCTCGATTTGCAGCCCGTGGCCTATACCGGCACGCCGTCCTTCCTGCGCATCCTGCTCGAGAAGGCGGACGAGGCGGGTATCGCGCTCGGTCTGAGCAAGGCTTTTGTGTCGGGCGAGGCTTTTCCGCCGAGCCAGCGTGACGCCTTGGCGGCGCGGGGTATTCACGCCTATCAGGCCTACGCCACCGCCGATATCGGTTTGATCGCATACGAAACGCCGGCCCGCGAGGGCCTGGTGATCGATGAAGACGTGCTGGTCGAAATCGTGCGTCCCGGCACCGGCGATCCGGTCGCCGAAGGCGAAGTCGGCGAAGTGGTGGTCACCACCTTCAACCCCGACTACCCGCTGATCCGCTTCGGCACCGGCGACCTCTCGGCCGTGCTGCCGGGCGCCAGCCCCTGCGGTCGCACCAATCAGCGCATCAAGGGCTGGATGGGGCGCGCCGACCAGACCACCAAGATCAAGGGCATGTTTGTGCACCCGGGGCAGGTCGCCGCGGTGGCCAAGCGCCATCCCGAGATCGTCCGTGCGCGCCTGGTGGTCGACAACCCCGACCTGACGGATCGGATGACGCTCAAGTGCGAGGCAGCGGCGGGCGATGCGCTGCAGGCCGGTATTGTCGCCAGCCTGCGTGAGCTGACCAAGCTGCGTGGTGAGGTGGAGTTCTGCCCGGTGGGTTCCTTGCCGAACGACGGCAAGGTCATCGACGACGTCCGGACCTACGAGTAACTCGCGCTGGACAGGCACCGCCGCAGCGGACAGGATACGGATTGATCCGTGAATCCAGCCGCTGCGGGAGATGTGCATGATCAATGATTTGCTGCAGGGCAATCGTCGCTTTGTCGAAACCATCTTCGAGCGCGAGCGGCCCTATTTTGCAGAGCTCTCCAAGGCCCAGCACCCGACGGTGCTGTGGATCGGCTGTTCTGACTCCCGGGTGCCGGTGAACACCATTACCCAGACCCGCCCCGGCGAGATTTTCGTGCACCGTAACGTGGCGAACATCGTGGCCGGCGCCGACTGGAATCTGTCGGCCGTGCTCGAATTCTCCATCAACCACCTCAACATCCCCGACATCGTCATCTGCGGGCACTATGGCTGCGGCGGCATCCTCGCGCTCGACAACACCAGCGAGCATGACCAGTACGTGCCGATCTGGCTCAACAGTGCGCGCGAGGCAGCCCATCGCATCGATAGCCGTCTGCAAACCGGCAGCGAACCGCTCAGCGCGGTGCAGCGTCACCGACTGATTGTCGAAGAAAACGTCAGTTTGCAGATGGAGCATCTGCTGGCCTACCCTTTTGTCGCCCGTGCGGTCGAAGCGGGCAAACTGGCGGTGCATGGCTGGGTGTATGACATGGACACCGGCTGCATCAACGTGCAGGCCTCGCGGCCGCGCCGCCCCCCAAAAGAGTAAACAATGACCGAACGCGCCAAGCCGCTGGCCGGGCTCACCGTCCTCGATCTCACCCGACTGCTGCCCGGCCCGCTGGCCACCATGCACCTGGCCGATCTGGGCGCCGAGGTGATCAAGATCGAAGACCCCGGCATGGGCGATTACGCCCGAAGCATGGGGGCCATGCACGGCGACACCAGCTATTTCTTCCAGCTGGTCAATCGCAACAAGAAGAGCCTGGTGCTCGATCTCAAGCACCCGGCCGACAAGGCGGTATTGCTCGGCCTTGTCGATACTGCCGACATCCTCGTTGAAGGATTCCGCCCCGGCGTGATGGCCAAGCTCGGGCTGGACTACGCCACGCTCAGTGCGCGTAATCCCCGGCTGGTCTATGCGAGCATCAGCGGCTACGGCCAGACCGGCCCCTACGCCCAGCGCGCCGGGCACGACATCAACTACCTCGGCTACGCCGGCGTGCTCGATCAGATGGGGGTGGCCGGCGGGGCGCCCGCAATCAGCAATCTGCAGGTCGCCGACATGCTCGGCGGCACGCTCACCTCGCTGGTCGGCGTGCTGGCAGCGGTGATCGATGCGCGCGCCAATGGTCGCGGCCGGCATGTGGATGTCGCGATGACCGACGCGGCGCTGGCGCATGCCATCTTCCCGATGGCCGAAGTGCTGGCCGAAGGCGAAACCCGGCCGCGTGGCGAAGACATGCTCACCGGCGGCGTGCCGTGCTATGGCGTCTATGAAACACAGGACGGGCGGCACATGGCGGTCGGTGCGCTCGAAGAGAAATTCTGGCTGCTGACCTGCGACACCCTGGGCCGCGCCGACCTCAAGCCTTATCACCTGAGTCGTGGCGCCGATGCGGCGTATGCGCGTGCCCAGCTCGAAGCGATCTTCCGACAACACACGCTGGCGCACTGGACCGCGGTGTTCGATGCCGTGGATTGCTGTGTGACCCCGGTGCTGCGGCTGCACGAAAGCCTGCAACACCCCCACATCCAGGCGCGCGGCATGGTGGTGGAGGTCGGCGGCATCCGTCAGTTCGCGCCGCCGTTTGGCTTGAGTGAGTATGCGCTTGGCGATGCGAGCGCCGCGCCTGCGGCCGATGCCGATGGCGAGGAGATCCGGGCGCGGGTGTCGGGGCCCGCCCGGGCGTCCTGACTCGCGGCCTGCGTGTCGCGCTGAGCGCTCGCCGCTTGCATATGCACGCCGCCCCGGTGGGCGCCGTCGGCAGGGCTGTCGCCCGCATTCGGGCACACGACGGCTGAGCCGCCTCCGTCTAAAAATGCTGCCGAAGGGAGATGCCCCCGGTGCGCGGCAAAGGTATCCTCGCGCTCATGGACACCTTTCTCCTCCTGCTGCCCGACTTTTCCCTGATTCTGCTCGGTGCCGCCTTGCGTCGCTACGGTGGCTTCGGCGACAGCTTCTGGCCGGGGCTGGAAAAGATGGTCTATTTCGTCCTCTTTCCCGCTTTGCTGTTTGGCGCACTGGCGCGTGCACGTATCGATTTTGATACGACGCTGCCCCTGTTTCTTGCCGGTTTGCTGGTGATGGGCTCAGGCTTTGCGCTGGGCCTCGCGGCGCGGCCGTTTGCCGGGCTGTCATCAATGGCGTTTGCGTCGCGGGTGCAGTGCGCGTTTCGATTCAACACCTATATCGGCATGGCTGTGGCCGGCAAGGTGCACGGCGTCGAGGGCATCGCGACCATGGGCGTGCTGTGCGGGACCATGGTGCCCTTCGCCAACGTCATGGCGGTGAGTCTGATGGCGCGTCATGGGCAGGGTGGGGTCTTTCGTGAGCTGATGAGAAACCCCCTCATTCTTGCAACGCTCGCCGGCCTGGCCTTCAATCTCGCCGGCGGGACGCTGGCGGTGCCGGTGCAGTCATTCCTGACGCGACTGGCCGATGCGTCGATCGCGCTCGGCTTGCTGGCGGTGGGGGCCGCGCTGCGATGGGGGCAGGCCGGCGGGCGCTGGGTGGGCTCGGCGTGGATCATGGTGGTCAAGCTGCTGTGCCTGCCAGCCATGGTGTGGTTTGTTGGCCCGTGGCTTGGGCTGTCGGGTGTTGCACGGGATGTGGCGGTGATCTTCGCCGCGCTGCCGTCCGCATCATCGGCTTATATCCTGGCGATGCGCATGGGTGGCGACGGGCCGGGGGTGGCGTGGCTGATTTCTGCCACCACGCTGCTGGCCGTGCCGACGCTGACCTTCTGGTTGGGCTTGTTGCGTGTTTAGGGCGTGCTCACCACGGTCCGTGGTGAGCACGCCTTGAACGGTTGCTGATCTGCGTGCGGGTTCTCAGGTTTTCTTGCGGGGCGCTGCCGCCGGCTTTTTGGCGGCGGTGCTGCGTGCGGCGGGCTTGGCGCGCGTGCTGGCGGCCGGTTTTTTGGCGGCAGGCTTCTTGGCCGGGGGCGCTGCCTTTTCGGCGGCTTTTTCAGGCATCAGCTGCCAGGGCCACATGGCCGCGCTGGCCGCGGCGTTGGTTGCGGCCGCAGCGACGCCGGCAAAGGGGTTGCTGCTTTCGGCGCCAGGCTCGGGCGCTTCGGCTTGTGGTGCAGCCTGGGCGGTCGCGCCGGGGGCAGCGCCGCTCATGGCCTGCAGCCATGACCACATGGCGGCGTTGTTGAAGGGGCTGGCGGCGGTGTCCGCGTCGGCAGCCTCAGGGCCTTTCTGGCGGGTGACTTCGCCCATGGCCTTGATGGTGGTCAGCGTGGCATGCTGCATTTCAAGACCCTGAATGCTCATTTGCAGCATGTTGAGGTTCATCTTGAGCCAGCCTTCGACCGCCTTCATGTCGGTGATGCGCTTTTCGAGTTCGTCGACATCCAGCGTTGGCGTCACCATGCCGGGCAGCGAGAAGCCCATGCCGCTCCACATGTTGCGCACAAAATCGAGAGGGTCGGACGAGGATTCTTGGCTCATTGCGGGCTCCGTGGATTGTCAGTCTGAGCGTTGATCTTAGCTGAGCCAGCGGCCAAATGCATGGTGCATGGCAGCATTCGGGATTGTCGGGCCGCGATTCTGGCTTGGGGCGTTCCGGCTAGCTGGCGTCCTCGGGGACTTCTCTGGTGAGCATCCGTTGCACCAATGCGCGCAATTTGGCGGGGCGTACAGGTTTGTGCAGCAGCGGAATGCCTGCCGCGCGGGCGCGCTCGGCCGGTTCTGCGGCGGTGTCGCCGCTGATCAGGATGGCTTGCAGGCGGTGGCCAAAGGCGTGGCGCAGGCTGCCGATGACATCGAGCCCGGTCTGATGCTCTTGCAGGCGGTAGTCGGTAATCACGATGTCCGGCATGGGGCCGCCGGCGAGGACGTCCATCAGCGCCGATGGCATGGACGCGGCGGTGACGTCGCAGCCCCAGGCGCACAGCAGGCTGTAGAGGCTTTCAAGGGCGAGCGGGTCGTCGTCGAGGATGGCGATGCGAACATTCTGAAGACTGCCGGGTTCGCGGTCGGCGGGCGCGATGGTGGCGGGCGCCTCGGGGGGGGCGCGACGTGCGCTGACGCCGAAGACCGATCCCCAGCCTGGCCCTGAGCGCAGGCTCAGGCGGTGGCTCAGAAGCTGGGTCAGTCGGCGGACGATGGCCAGGCCGAGGCCAAGGCCTTTGCTGCGGGCGCGTTCCGGGTTGTCGAGTTGGACGAACTCCTGAAAGATCAGCTCCTGGGCATCGGTTTCGATGCCGCGTCCGTTGTCGCGCACCTCGACGCGCAGGAACTCGCCTTCCGGGCGGCAGGCGATGAGGATGCTGCCTTGGTCGGTGTAGCGGATGGCGTTGCTCACCAGGTTCGACAGAATGCGCTCGAACAGGAGGGGGTCGGTGGTGATCCAGTGCGGGCAGGGCCGGACCCGGAGCCGCAAGTTGCGCTCTTCGGCCCAGATGTGGAAATCGTTGGCGATGCGGTCGAGCATCGGTTGGACCGGGGTGGGCTGGATGTTCGGTTGCAAGGCGCCGGCGTCCAGACGGGAGATGTCGAGCAGGCTGTCGAGCAGATTTTCCATGGCCTCGGCCGAGGCCGCGATCTGACGGACAAGGCGGTGTGTGCTGTCGGGGTGTTCTTTTTCGCTGAGCTCGGCAATGAACAGGCCGAGGGCATGCATTGGCTGGCGCAAGTCGTGGCTGGCGGCTGCCAGAAAGCGGGACTTGGCGATGTCGGCCCGCTCGGCTTCGTCCTTGCGTGCACGCAGTTCGGCGGTTGCTTCGGCGATGCGGCGGGTCATGTCGTCATGGGCCCCCTGGAGACGCTCGGCCATGTCATTCACGCCAACTGCCAAGCGCTTCAGGCTGCCGCCGCCGCGAATGTCGACACGCTCATGCAGGCGCCCGGCACCGATGCGGCCGACGGCTTCGGCGACCTTGCGGATGGGCTGGCTGACGCCCTGACTCAAGCGCATGGCCAACAGCACGCTGCCGGCGAGCACCAGCATGAGCGCCGACAGACCGGTCCACAACAGGGAGTCGCGCTGCTCGTCAAGACGGGTGCGGGACAGGTCAAGCACGACGACGCCCAGTTGCTGAGTGCTCGTGCCTTGTTGTACCTCGTCAAAGGCGAGGAGGTCGACGTCCAGCCGGGTCGGCAGGATGGGCTCGTAGAAGCGCAGTGTTTGCTTGAATGCTTCGTTGAAGGATTGTGTGGCCGCTTGCAGGGGGACATCAGCGGACAGGATGCCGCTGCGCGCGAGCTCTTGCCCTGAGGTGTCCGCGATGTAGATACCGCGCACGCCCTCTTCAGTGCGGGCGCCATCGAGCAGGCGGCGGATGTCCTCACGGTTGTTTGAGAAGACGGCGTACTCGGTGGCGCTGGCGATTTGCCGGGCGAAGGCGCGTCCGCGATCGAGGTATACCTCTTCGAGGTCGGCGATGCGCGAGTGGGTGTAGTAGATCGTCATGAACACGGCCAGCACGATGGCCGGCGCGACGGCCGCCAGGATGACGCGAGCCCGGATGCCCCATGACTGGATCATTGTGACCCCTCCATGCGGCGAATCTGTGCTTCGAGCGTGGCGGCGTCGGGCAGTTCGATCGACAGCGAGCGCGCCACGTGTGGATTGACGCTGACCGAGAAGTAGGCCGGATGGCCGGCGTCGGGCAAGACGCCGCCGCGCAGGCTATGCACAGCAATTTCGGCCGCTTGCAAGCCCATCTGCTCGGGGCTGGAGTACACCGCCATGACCGCACCGGCGCGCACATAGGCGGGCGAAAACCCGATCACCGGGGAGCGGTGCCGATAGGCGGTGAGCAGCACGTTCTGGATGGTGAAGTTGTTGAACACGTTCGGGTCGGGCACCGCGAGCAGAATCGACGGCGAGGCCAGAACGGATTGCAGGGCGTTGTAGAGCGTGTTTTTGCTCGAGACGCCGGCGGCGCTGACGGTCAGCCCAAGCGCTGGTGCTGAGGCCTTGACCACTTTGACAAAGTCGCCTGACTCGGCACCGTGCACAATGGCGATGCGAGACCATTCGGGCAGGCCGGTGCGGATGAGTGCCAGTTGTCGGGACACGGGCTGGTCGATGAATACCGCGGTGCGCTGGCCGGGCGCGGCGGGCGCCAACGCGTTGTAACTTTGCTCGGTGAGCAATGAACA
Source organism: Nitrogeniibacter sp. (assembly GCA_041600915.1). Classification (GTDB taxonomy): domain Bacteria; phylum Pseudomonadota; class Gammaproteobacteria; order Burkholderiales; family Rhodocyclaceae; genus Nitrogeniibacter. Next base: position 2,384 of record JBFIJC010000012.1, on the reverse strand, counting down.
GATGAGGCGCTGGCCATCGGGGCGCTGGGACAAGCGTTGTGCCGCCCGCGTGCCGATGGAGATCAGCACATCGTCTTGTTGAAGCACTTGCAGGTCGAGGGCGTCGATATCGATCCGAACGGTGTCGATGCCGGGCAGGCGGGCTTGCAGGGTGTCGGCCGCAGTTTGGGCCGTGCGCTGGTAGGCGTCAGCGTCGCCGCTGAGGACAAGGTAAACCGTTGGCGCAGCCATCAGCGATCCGGCCATGCAGCACAGCAGCATGACAAGAACGCGAAGAAGGCGGGCACCAAATAATGGCATGGCGGTTTAGAGCACGCGCCCGGTTGCGCTGACGATGGTGCCTCGGGTGTGTCGCGCCTCTCCGGGCGCGATGCGCTTTCGCGAGTCGACGGATGCCATTGTCTTCAGTACTCCAGTCTCAGCGTTGCGTAGGCCTGGGTCGGACGTGTGAGCGATGGCAGGTAGTCGGCGAACGCGTCGGTCCAGTGCTGGACGCCGACCGCGAACTCGCCGTGCACGCCACGCGCCATGAAGCGATGCGCCAGACGCAGGTTCGTTTGGCGGTAGGCTTTGAGCCGGTCTTTGTCTTGCCTGTACCAGTGCATGCTGCCCACAAAGTGGTGCGATAGACTCATATGCCATCCGGGGTGGATCTGTGCCGCAGCGAATACCGAAAACTGCTCGTTCGGCGCTGAACCAACCGCAAACCTGTCGTTGCTGTTGATGTCTAGCGAAGCATAATGCCCGCCGATCCATGTGTCATGTGTCGGACGATATAGACCGGTCAATTCAGCGCCACGAATTCGCGCATAGCCGCCGTTGTAGTAGCGAGGGCTTTCGCCGTTCCAGAGCGAGGGGTGGAGCTGGGGGTCGGTGGTGTTGGTTGCGGTGGTGTCTCGTCGCAACAGGTCTTCGATACGTTCGCCAAAGAGGCGAAGATCCATGTTGCTGCGCCCGCTTTGCCATTCTTGGCGGATGCCGATTTCACGCGTCGTGACACGTTCCGGCCTCAGGCCGGGGGATGGCTGGAAACTCTGGCGCACCAGTTTCCCGGAGCTGGATTCATAGAACCGGACATCTGCCTGTCGCTCGAAGGGGGTGAGGTTGCGGTAGGCGCGGCTGACCGCTGCGCGCAAGGTGGTGTCGGGCGAGGCGTGGAAGTTGGCGGCAAAGCGCGGCGAAATGCGCGGGCCTGTTTCATTGGTTTTTTCCAGCATGGCGCCGGCGTTGAGCGTCCATTGGGGGCTGGCCTGCCACTCGGTGTTGGCAAACACCCTGGCCTGACGGACAACGATGTTGTCCTCGGTGCTGAACATTTGCGCCGAACTCACGCGGTCCTCGCGCAGGCCGGCGCCCCACACCAGGCGCAGATCGGCGCGCGGATTGAGCAAGTGCTCGAACTCGAGATCATCGCGAATCGCGCGTGTCGCGTAGTCAACATCGACGCCGCCATCGGCCGCAACGCCCAGGGCTGCCATCTGGATTGCAGCGACGTTGGCCGGAATGCCTTGTTGAACAAGAAAGGTGAGGAAGGGAATCCGGTAGGCGTCGACGGCGCGCTCTTCCTGGTGAAAATACGTCGCCTTGATCTCGTCGCCCAGGCCAAGTTGTTTGCGCCAGCGCACCTGGCCGAAGCCGGTGTAGTTGTCGATGCTACGCGCGGGATCGGAGACGTCGGTCCCCAGTCCGGCCCGTGCGCGGCCGTCGACAAAGCCCAGGTGGAACTCGATTTCCTGGTTGGGGGTGAGCTGCCAGTCGATGCGGGCATCGACGCGCTGGTTGCGGTAGGTGTCGTCGAGCGGCGCCAGTCCGTTGTCGCCTTGCCGTCCGACCGTCAGGCGGGCCGTCACGTCGCCGAACTGCTGGCGGGTCGACAGCACGCGCTCCTGAATGCCGTTTTCGCCCTCGGTGATGCGGACCCGGTAGCGGGGGGTGTCTGCGGCGGGGCGGGTGATGATGTTGACCACGCCGAGGAAGGCGTTGCTGCCATAGGCGGCGGCATTGGAGCCGCGGAAGACCTCGATGCGCTCGATGTCGTCGATATCCACGCTGAGCTTGGCCCATTCGATACCGCTGATGAAATATGGCGAGTAGGCCGAGCGGCCATCAACGCGCACCAGCATGCGCCGGGGCGCGTCGTCGGACAGTCCGTGGTAAGTGGTCAGTGCGGTAGAACCGTTTTTGCGACCGGTCTGAAAGCCCGGCACCCAGGCGAGCAGCTCGGCGACGTCGCGCGCGCCCGAGGCGCGGATCATTGCGCGGTCGATGACCGTGACCGCGCCCGGCGCGTCCTTGAGCGGCTGGACAAGGCGCGCAGCCGAGAGCACGACCGGAATGTCATCCAGAAAACTCATCTCGCTGGCGACGGCCTCTGGCGCCGCGTG
>JBFIJC010000011.1:0-31229 GCA_041600915.1 Nitrogeniibacter sp. | reverse complement strand
TGTTGGTGGCGGCCACGCCGGCACCGAGGCCGCGCTGGCCGCCGCGCGCATGGGCGTCAATACCTTGCTGCTGACCCATAACATCGAGACCCTCGGTCAGATGAGCTGCAATCCGTCGATTGGCGGCATTGGCAAGGGCCACCTGGTGAAAGAGGTCGACGCCCTGGGTGGCGCCATGGCCGCAGCGACCGACGAGGCGGGCATCCAGTTCCGCATTCTCAACGCCTCCAAAGGCCCGGCGGTGCGCGCCACGCGCGCCCAGGCCGATCGCGTGCTGTACAAGGCGGCGATTCGCCGCCGGCTCGAAAACCAGCCGAATCTCACCCTGTTCCAGCAGGCGGTGGATGACATCACCGTCGAGGGCGACCGTGTCACCGGCGTGGTGACGCAACTGGGCATTCGCTTTGAGGCGCAAACCGTGGTGCTGACCGCCGGCACCTTCCTCAACGGGCTGATCCATGTCGGTCTGAGTAATCACGCCGGCGGGCGGGCGGGCGATCAGCCATCGATCTCGCTCGGCCAACGCCTCAAAGAACTCAAGCTACCGCAAGGCCGCTTGAAAACCGGCACACCGCCGCGTATTGACGGGCGTACGGTCGATTATTCGGTGATGACGGTGCAGCCGGGTGACGACCCGGTACCGGTGTTCAGTTTTCTGGGCTCGGTCGCGCAGCACCCGGCGCAGCTGCCGTGCTGGATCACCCACACCAACGAGCGCACGCACGAGATCATCCGCAACAACCTCGACCGCTCGCCGATGTATTCGGGCGTGATCGAAGGCGTCGGCCCGCGCTACTGCCCGTCAATCGAAGACAAGATCCACCGCTTCGCCGACAAGAGCAGCCACAACATCTTTCTCGAGCCCGAAGGGCTGGAGACGCACGAAATCTACCCGAACGGGATCTCCACCTCCCTGCCTTTCGATGTGCAGTTGCAGGTGGTGCGCAGCATCGCGGGCATGGAAAACGCGCACATCCTGCGCCCCGGCTACGCCATCGAGTACGACTACTTCGATCCGCGCAATCTCAAGCGCAGCTTCGAAACCAAGACTTTCAGCGGCCTGTTCTTTGCCGGCCAGATCAACGGCACCACCGGCTACGAAGAAGCGGCCGCGCAAGGCCTGCTCGCCGGCGCCAATGCCGCGCTGCAAGTGCAGGGCCGCGACCCCTGGTGCCCGCGTCGCGACGAGGCTTACCTCGGCGTGCTGGTGGACGACCTGATCACCCGCGGCGTGGCCGAGCCCTACCGCATGTTCACCTCGCGCGCCGAGTATCGCCTGAGCCTGCGCGAAGACAACGCCGACCTGCGCCTGACCGAACAAGGTCGCGAATTGGGTCTGGTTGACGATGTGCGTTGGGCGGCCTTCTGCGCCAAACGTGAAGCGATCGAGCGTGAAACGGCCCGTCTGAAGGCGACTTGGGCGCATCCGACCCGCATTCCGGCCGAGGCCGCTGAGCGGGTGGTGGGCAAGGCGCTGGAGCGTGAGTACACCTTCTTTGATCTGCTGCGCCGACCGAATGTGCGCTACGCCGATTTGATGACGCTACCGACCGCGCCCGAGACACCGGAAACCGATGCGCAGGTGGTCGAGCAGCTCGAGATTGCGGCGCAGTATCAAGGCTATATCGACCGCCAACTCGACGAAGTGGCGCGTACCGCGCAGGCTGAATCAACCCTGTTGCCGCTGACGCTCGATTACAGCGAGGTGCGTGGCCTGTCGAAGGAAGTGCAGCAGAAACTGGCCGAGCATCGCCCCGAAACCATCGGCCAGGCCGGCCGCATTCAGGGCGTGACGCCGGCGGCCATCTCGCTGCTGTTGGTCTATCTCAAACGCAGACGCGGCGCCGCCGCATTGAACGACGAAGTGAAACGCGCATGAGCGACATCGCCACCCTGGAACGCGGTCTGGCCGCGATGAGCATCGAATTGCCCGAAGTGGCTCACGAAAAACTGGTGGCTTACGCCGCCTTGCTGGCCAAGTGGAACAAGGTCTACAACCTGACCGCGATTCGCGACAGCAGCCAGATGATGACGCTGCACCTGTTCGACGCGCTGTCGGTGCTGCCGCATCTGAGCGCGGTGACGCGGCTGGCCGATGTCGGCTCGGGCGGTGGTCTGCCGGGGATTCCGCTGGCCATTGCCCGGCCGGAGCTGGCGGTCACCTCGATCGAGACGGTCAACAAGAAGGCGACTTTCCAGCAGCAAGCCAAGATCGAGCTCAAGCTGGCCAACTTCGAGCCGGTGTGCGCGCGGGTCGAAGAAGTGCGCCGCGAGCCCGGCTTTGACGGCATCATCTCGCGCGCCTTTTCGGAGTTGTCTGATTTCATTCGCCTGACCGCCCACTTGCTGGCGCCTGGCGGACGCTTCTATGCCATGAAAGGCGTGTACCCTCATGAAGAAATCGCGCGGCTGCCTGAGGGATTCGGGGTGGTCGAGGCGATCGAACTGGCCGTGCCGGCACTCGATGCCCATCGGCACCTGATCATCATCGAACGAAACGGAAACGCCTGATGGCCCGAATTTTTTGCGTGGCAAACCAGAAAGGCGGTGTGGGCAAGACCACCACCTGTGTGAATCTGGCCGCAGCGCTGGTGGCGCGCAAGCAGCGGGTGCTGCTGATCGACCTCGATCCCCAAGGCAATGCAACTGGCGGCAGCGGCATCGACAAGCGCACGCTGACCCGCTCGGTGTATCACCTGCTGGTGGGTCTGGCCGATCTGGCCTCGGTGCGGGTGACATCGCCCACCGGCAAGTACGACGTGCTGCCGGCCAACCGGGATCTGGCGGGTGCCGAAGTCGAGATGGTTGGCATCGACGCGCGCGAGCATCGGCTCAAGGTGGCCTTGGCCACGGTACGGGAAGACTACGATTTCGTCCTCATCGACTGCCCGCCGTCGCTGTCCTTGCTGACGCTCAACGGCCTGTGTGCCGCCGACGGCGTGATCATCCCGATGCAGTGCGAGTACTACGCGCTGGAGGGGCTGTCCGATCTGGTCAATACGATCAAGAAGGTGCACGCCAATCTCAATCGCGATCTCAAGATCATTGGTTTGTTGCGTGTGATGTTCGATCCGCGCATGACGCTGCAGCAGCAGGTCTCGGCGCAGCTCGAATCGCACTTTGGCGACAAGGTGTTCAAGGCCGTGGTGCCGCGCAATGTGCGGCTCGCCGAGGCGCCCAGTCACGGCATGCCCGGCGTGGTCTACGATCGCACCGCGAAGGGCGCGCAGGCTTATCTCGACTTTGCCAAAGAAATGATCAAACGGGTCCAGACCCTCTAGGAAACGACAGACTATGGCGCCTCCGAAACTCAAAGGCCTCGGCCGCGGGCTCGACGCCCTCCTCGCGGCCAATGCAGACGATGCCGAGAAGGGTGAGCTGCAGGTGTTGCCGGTCGGCGCCTTGCAGCCGGGCAAGTATCAGCCGCGAACGCGCATGGACCCGGGCTCGCTCGAAGAGCTGGCCGCGTCGATCAAGGCGCAGGGGGTGATGCAGCCGATTCTGGTTCGGCCGGTCGGCCCGGACCGCTACGAAATCATCGCCGGTGAGCGCCGCTGGCGCGCATCGCAGATCGCCGGGCTCGATACCGCGCCCTGCCTGGTGCGCGAGATCCCCGACGAGGCCGCGCTGGCCATGTCGCTGATCGAGAACATTCAGCGTGAAAACCTCAATCCGCTTGAAGAAGCCGCGGGCATCCAGCGACTGATCGACGAATTCGAGATGACGCATCAGCAGGCGGCCGACGCGGTGGGCCGTTCGCGCCCTGCGGCCACCAATCTGTTGCGCCTGCTGCAACTGGCCTCGCCGGTGCAGGAGCTGCTGATGGCCGGCGACATCGACATGGGCCATGCCCGTGCCCTGCTGCCGCTCGATCCGGCCGGTCAGATCCAGTTTGCCAACCGTGCGGCCGGGCGGGGCCTGTCGGTGCGCGAGGTCGAGCGCCTGGTGCACCACGAACTGAAGCCGCGCAGTCTGCGGGCCAAGGCCGCGCCCGATCGCGACCTGCTGCGCCTCGAAGAAGAGCTCTCGGATGCGCTTGGCGCGAGCGTCACCATCAAGGCCAACCGCAAGGGTGCGGGGGCGCTGTCGATCGGATTTGGCAGCCTCGATCAACTCGAGGGTTTGCTCGGCAAGCTCCGTTAAGGGGCATATTTGCCTGCGCAGCACCGAATTAGTGCACTATGACGCGGGTGTAGAGAGGCGACCGAATCTTGGTCGGCGTGGGCGTTTTCGCCCATCAAGCTCCTTTATTCTGGCGGGGATAATGAAACGCAAGCGCACTGTTGCGTTGCAAAATCGGTTTGACTTGGCTGCGGTAAACCCCTAGTATTGCCGAGATTTTTTGAGCGGCTGACCAGCATTATTGCGGGTTGGAGCGTAAGGGAAGGGATGTTCAAGGCTGTCGGTTTTCAGCTCATCGCGACATTACTCGCCGCGGTGCTGTCCGCAGCGCTGTTCGGGCCAAAGGGGGCACTATCCGCCGCCGCTGGCGGATTGGCTTGTGTCATACCGAACGCGTTGTTTGCCTTGAAGCTTGCCGCCACGAGTGGCCGGCGCCCCGAGTCTTACCCTGCTGCATTTTTCGTCGGCGAATTCATTAAGGTCGCCGCGATTGTGGGATTACTGGCGCTGGCTGCCGCCTTGATCGAAGACCTCCACTGGGGGGCGCTTCTGATCGGTATGGTGCTGGCGCTCAAGGCGAATTTGTTTGCATTTTGGGTGAAGAATTAACCATGGCTACAACAGGGCACGCTCCCACCGCTTCCGAGTACATCGTCCACCACCTGACACAGCTCAATACGTCGGGTCATGCGCAGAAAAACGTCATCGACTGGTCGATTCTCAATATCGACACGCTGTTCTATTCAGTCGTAATCGGCGTGATTTCCCTTTATTTCCTCTGGCGTGCCGCCAGCAAGGCGACCTCCGGCGTGCCGGGCCGCTTCCAGTCGGCCGTCGAGATCCTGGTCGAGATGGTGGCTGACCAGGCCAAGGGCATCGTGCATTCGGCGGAGTCCCGCAAATTCGTCGCGCCGCTGGCGCTGACCGTGTTTGTCTGGATCTTCCTGATGAACGCGATGGACCTGGTGCCGGTCGATCTGCTGCCGCGTATCGGCGAGCTGTTTGGCATCCCCTACATGCGTGTGGTGGCCACGGCTGACCTCAACGGCGCGCTGGGCATGTCCATCGGTGTGCTGCTGGTGTGCATCTACTACAACATCAAGATCAAGGGCGCCAAAGGCTGGATTCACGAGCTCTTTACCGCGCCTTTCGGCAATCATCCCCTGCTCTATCCGGTGAACTTCATCATGCAGATGATCGAGTTCCTGGCCAAGACCGTTTCGCACGGCATGCGACTGTTCGGCAACATGTACGCTGGTGAGCTGGTGTTCATGCTGATCGCGCTGCTCGGTGGCACGGCGACCGTGATGGGCTTTGTCGGCCACGTCATTGCCGGTTCGATCTGGGCAATTTTCCACATCATGATCATTACGCTGCAAGCGTTCATCTTCATGATGCTGGCACTGGTGTATATCGGTCAGGCTCACGAGAGCCACTAATAACAAGTTTGTTTTTAACCCCGGGTTTCAACAGAAAACCGTTTTTTCTTTGAAGGAGTTGTCATGGAACACGTTCTGGGCTTTGTAGCGCTGGCCGCTGGTCTGATCATCGGTCTGGGTGCTGTTGGTGCATGTATCGGTATCGGCATCATGGGCAGCAAGTACCTCGAAGCTTCGGCTCGCCAGCCTGAGTTGATGAACGCACTGCAGACCAAGATGTTCCTGCTGGCCGGTCTGATCGACGCCGCGTTCCTGATCGGTGTTGGTATTGCCATGATGTTTGCGTTCGCCAACCCGTTCCAGCTCGCCTGATCTCCGGGTCGTTTGTTTTTCCCAACGAACCATAAGGACATCGCAACGTGAATCTGAACGCTACCCTGATCGCTCAGCTCGTGGTGTTCTTCATTCTGGTCGTCTTCACGATGAAATTCGTGTGGCCGCCCATTGTGAAGGCCCTCGACGAACGGGCGGAGAAGGTCGCGAGCGGGCTGGCGGCTGCGGATAAAGCGAAGGCCGATCTGGCCCACGCCGAGAAGAAGGTTGTCGAGGAAATGCGCAAAGCCCGCGAGTCGGCTGGCGATGTGCGCACCTCTGCTGAAAAGCAGGCATCCACTCTGATCGACGAGGCCCGTGCCGAAGCTGGCCGCATCATCGCCGCAGCGCGTGAAGCAGCAGAAGGCGAAGCCGCCGCTGCCGCTCAACGCGCCAAGGAAGCCCTGCGTGACCAAGTTGCCATCCTGGCGCTCGCCGGTGCAGAGAAGATCCTGCGCAAAGAAGTCGACGCCAAGGCCCACGCCGAACTGCTGGCAAACCTGAAACAGGAACTGCAATAAGTCATGGCCGAGAACGTCACCATCGCGCGCCCCTACGCCGAAGCCGCTTTCATGCTGGCTAAAGGGGCTGGTGCGCTGGGGCCCTGGTCGGAAGCCCTGGATCGGATGGCCTTTGCCGCCTCCGATGAACAGATGAAAACATGTATCGATGATCCCAAGCTCGGCGCCGACAGGCTGGCCGAACTGTTTATCGGGATTGTTGGTGGATCCTTCGACGATGCACAAAAGAACTTTGTGCATGTGTTGATCGAAAATGACCGTCTGCAGGTGCTTCCCGAGATCCGTGACCTGTTCGTTGTACGTAAAAACGAACACGAAGGCGTGCTGGATGCGGAAATTGTTTCCGCTTTCCCGCTCGACGACGCAGCGCTGAAGACGCTGACCGAACAGCTTGAAGCCCGCTTCAAGGCCAAGCTGAGCGTGTCGGTGTCGGTGGATCCCGACCTGATCGGTGGGGTGACCATCACTATCGGCGATGACGTTATCGACGCCTCGGTCCGCGGCAAGCTCGCGAACATGGCCGCTGCGCTTAAGAACTAGGAGCATTGGAATGCAACTTAACCCCTCTGAAATCAGTGACCTGATTAAGAGCCGGATCCAGGACCTGCAGCTTGCCGCTACGTCGCGCAACGAAGGTACCGTCGTTTCCGTTACGGACGGTATCTGTCGTGTTCACGGTCTCGCCGACGTGATGCAAGGCGAAATGCTGGAGTTCCCCGGCAATACGTTTGGTTTGGCGCTCAACCTCGAGCGTGACTCGGTCGGCGCTGTGGTGCTCGGTGAATACGAGCACATCATCGAAGGCGACACCGTCAAGGCCACTGGCCGCATCCTCGAAGTCCCGGTCGGCCCCGAGCTGATTGGTCGCGTCGTCAATGCGCTGGGTCAGCCGATTGACGGCAAGGGCCCGATCAACGCCAAGATGACCGACAAGATCGAAAAAGTCGCCCCGGGCGTGATCGATCGTCAGTCCGTTTCTCAGCCGGTTCAAACCGGTCTGAAATCGGTCGACGCGATGGTGCCGGTTGGCCGTGGCCAGCGAGAGCTGATCATTGGCGACCGTCAGACAGGCAAGACCGCTGTCGCCGTCGATGCGATCATCAACCAGAAAGGCCAGAACATGTTCTGCGTCTACGTGGCTATCGGTCAGAAGGCATCGACCGTCGCTAACGTGGTGCGCAAGCTGGAAGAAAACGGCGCGATGGAATACACCATCGTCGTGGCCGCTACCGCTTCCGAATCGGCCGCCATGCAATACCTGTCAGCCTATTCCGGCTGCACCATGGGCGAGTACTTCCGCGACCGTGGTCAAGACGCACTGATCGTTTATGACGATCTGACCAAGCAAGCCTGGGCCTATCGCCAGGTGTCCTTGCTGCTGCGCCGTCCGCCGGGCCGTGAAGCCTACCCGGGTGACGTGTTCTATCTGCACTCCCGTCTGCTCGAGCGCGCTGCCCGTGTGAATGCGGATTACGTTGAGAAGTTCACCAACGGTGAAGTCAAAGGCAAGACCGGTTCGCTGACCGCCCTGCCCGTGATTGAAACCCAGGCGGGTGACGTGTCTGCCTTCGTGCCGACCAACGTGATTTCGATTACCGACGGCCAGATCTTCCTCGAGACCGACCTGTTCAACGCCGGTATCCGTCCCGCTATCAACGCCGGTATCTCGGTGTCGCGAGTCGGTGGTGCTGCTCAGACCAAAGTCATCAAGAAGCTTGGTGGCGGTGTGCGTCTGGCACTGGCCCAGTACCGCGAGCTGGCTGCGTTTGCGCAGTTTGCTTCCGATCTGGACGAAGCCACCCGCAAGCAGCTTGAGCGCGGTCGCCTGGTAACTGAACTGATGAAGCAGCCGCAGTACGCACCGATGTCGGTGGCGGACATGGCGGTGACCCTGTATGCCTCCAACAACGGTTACTTCGACGGTGTCGATGTGAGCCGCGTGCTGGCATTCGAGGCCTCGCTGCACCAGTTCATCAAGACCAAGTACTCGGCTTTGCTCGAGAAGATTGCCAGCACCCTGAATCTCGACGGTGACGACGAGAAGACCTTGGCTGCTGCAGTGACCGAGTTCAAGAAGAGCTGGGCTTAAACCTGCGTACGGAGACGGAATATGGCAAGCGGTAAGGAAATCCGTACGAAGATCAAGAGTGTTCAGAACACTCGAAAGATCACGAAGGCCATGGAAATGGTGGCCGCATCGAAAATGCGCAAAGCGCAGGAACGCATGCGTGCCGCCCGTCCGTACGCCGAGAAGATCCGACTACTCGCCGCGAACCTGTCTCAGGCAAATATCACCGAGTATCAGCACCCGTTCCTGACCAGCAAAGATGACGTCAAGCGTATTGGCGTCATCGTGGTCACCACGGACAAGGGACTCTGCGGCGGCTTGAACACCAACATCCTGCGCCAGCTCATGGCCGAGATGAAGGGGTGGCAAGCACAGGGGGCGACGGAAATTCGCGCCACGTGTATCGGCAACAAGGGCTATGGCTTCATGCAGCGGGTTGGCGTCAAAGTCGCCTCGCACGCCATTCAGCTCGGCGATACACCGCACCTCGAAAAGCTGATCGGTCCGGTCAAAGTCATTCTGGACGCGTTCCAGAACGGCGAGCTCGACGCTGTCTATCTGGCCTACACCCGCTTCATCAACACGATGAAGCAGGAAGGTCAGGTTGAGCAGCTGCTGCCGCTGACCGGTGAGCGACTGGGTGCGCCTGAAGGGTCGTGGGACTACTTGTACGAGCCCGACCCCCAGGTGGTGATTGATGAAATGCTTGTGCGTTACGTCGAAGCCCTGGTGTATCAGGCTGTGGCAGAGAACATGGCTTCCGAACAGAGCGCGCGGATGGTGGCAATGAAGGCTGCTTCCGACAATGCGAAGACCGTGATCGGCGATCTGCAACTGGTCTACAACAAGACCCGTCAGGCTGCCATTACGAAAGAGCTCTCGGAAATTGTCGCTGGTGCCGCTGCGGTCTAACGGATTATTGATTTAAGGAAAAACGATGAGTACTGGTACGATCGTTCAGTGCATCGGCGCGGTGGTGGATATTCAGTTCCCGCGCAATGAGATGCCCAAAGTTTACGACGCCCTGAAGCTTGAGGACGCAGCAAATTCCTTCGCCGAAGCCGGTCTGACCTTCGAGGTTCAGCAGCTCCTGGGTGATGGCGTGGCGCGTACGATTGCCATGGGTTCTTCTGATGGCCTGCGCCGCGGCATGAAAGTTGCCGGTACCGGACAAGGCATTTCGGTTCCTGTCGGTCACGGCACCCTGGGTCGCATCATGGACGTGCTGGGTCGCCCGATTGACGAAGCCGGCCCGATCGATTCCGACGAGCTGCGTCAGATTCACCAGAAAGCACCGAAGTTCGACGAGCTGTCCCCGTCGGTCGAGCTGCTCGAAACCGGCATCAAGGTGATTGACCTGATCTGCCCGTTCGCCAAGGGCGGTAAGGTCGGTCTGTTCGGTGGTGCCGGTGTGGGCAAGACCGTGAACATGATGGAGCTGATCAACAACATCGCCAAGCAGCACGCCGGTCTGTCGGTGTTTGCCGGTGTGGGTGAGCGCACTCGTGAAGGTAACGACTTCTATCACGAGATGAAAGACTCCAACGTGCTCGACAAGGTCGCGATGGTGTTCGGTCAGATGAACGAGCCCCCGGGCAACCGTCTGCGCGTGGCGCTGACCGGTCTGACCATGGCCGAGCGTTTCCGTGACGACGGTCGTGACATCCTGTTCTTCGTCGATAACATCTATCGCTACACCCTGGCCGGTACCGAAGTGTCCGCGCTGCTGGGTCGTATGCCTTCCGCCGTGGGCTATCAGCCGACGCTGGCTGAAGAGATGGGTCGTCTGCAGGAGCGGATTACTTCGACCAAGGTGGGCTCGATTACGTCGATTCAGGCCGTGTATGTGCCTGCCGATGACTTGACCGACCCGTCGCCTGCAACGACCTTCCTGCACCTCGACTCCACCGTCGTGCTGTCGCGTGACATCGCCGCGCTGGGTATCTACCCCGCCGTTGATCCGCTCGACTCCACCAGCCGCCAGCTCGATCCGCTGGTTGTTGGCGAAGAGCACTACAACGTGGCTCGTCAGGTTCAGCAGACGCTTCAGAAGTACAAGGAATTGCGCGACATTATCGCGATTCTGGGTATGGACGAGCTGTCGCCCGAAGACAAGCTGGCAGTGACCCGCGCTCGCAAGATCCAGCGCTTCCTGTCCCAGCCCTTCCACGTTGCTGAAGTCTTTACCGGTTCGCCGGGCAAGTACGTGACGCTGAAGGATACGATCAAGGGCTTCAAGATGATCGTCAGCGGCGAGTGCGATCAGCTGCCGGAGCAGGCCTTCTATATGGTTGGTGGCATCGAAGAAGCCATCGAGAAGGCCAAGACCCTCCAGTAAGCATGCCCAATGCTCCGCTCGCTTGCGGGCGGAGCAGAATCGGAGGATAAAGCTATGGCTATGACCGTACATGTTGATATCGTCAGCGCGGAAGAAGAGATTTTTTCCGGATTGGCTGAATTCGTTGCCCTGCCGGGCGAAACCGGTGAGCTTGGCATTCTGCCGGGACACATGCCGCTGATGACCCGAATCAAACCGGGTGCGGTGCGTGTCAAGGTGCAGAACCAGGCTGAAGAAGAGCTGGTGTTCGTGGCAGGTGGCTTGCTGGAAGTTCAGCCCGGTCGTGTGACCGTGCTGGCCGACACGGCCATTCGCGGCAAGGATCTCGACGAAGCAAAAGCCCTTGAGGCCAAGCGTCGTGCCGAGGAAGCCTTGCAGAACCAGAAGGGCGACATCGATTACGCCGCGGCGCAAGCCGAATTGGCCGAAGCGATTGCCCAGCTGGCCGCGATCAAGAAACTGCGGAACCCGCGCCACTGAGTCTCATGGCAAGTTGTGTGCAAAGAAAAAGCAGCCTTCGGGCTGCTTTTTCTTTGCTGCTGTGTTTGTCGCCGCCGCAGTATCAAGCGTCGGTGTGGGCCAGTCGTTTGATACGTTTGTCGAGCCGGCTCATCGTGTCGCGCATGTGTCGCAGCCGTTCGGCATGGGCGAGCAGTTCGGGCCTGGGCACCAGCAAGCGCCCTTCATGTGCGAGGTACTCGCTGGCGTTGGCGGCAATCCGCGCCCCTGTCTCTGGAATGGCCTGGGCGACGTGGCTGGCCGCCAAATGGGCACGACGGCCGATGATCGGCCCGAAAACCCGCGCCAGATCGGCCTCGCGGTCCCATCGAAGGTGACGGAAAACAAAGCTCAGACTGTCGGCCAGATCGGCCTGGCCGCTGATCTTGACCTGGGACATCGCTGCGTCGATACCGTCGGGAAGCTTGGCGAGGGCGTCGGGTGGCAGCGTAATGGTGACTGAAGGCGCGCTATCCGCCGCACTTTCTTGAACGTAGCCGTCAGCCCCGATTTCAAGGCTTAAGGTGACGCCGCCAATCGCCACTGCCGCGACGGCGCCTTCGTGATCACGAAGGCGCTTGCGTGCCCAGTCAGCCTGCGCGAGCAGGTGATTGATGCCGCCGGTGGCGACGGTTGAGAGCATGTATCAGTGCGCTTGCTGGATGCCGGAGATCAGCCAGCCACCGTCGGCAGTGACGGGCTTGGTCAGGTGCCAGACTTCGTCAAAGGACTCGGGCGCGGCATCGCGGGTCTCGCGGATCAGACCGTGGAAGCGGACGCTGACGATGTAGCGCTCGCTTTCGCGGACCACTTCGATCACGTCTGCGGTCAGGTCGACCACATCGGTCTGCTGTCCGCCGTCAGCACGCTCGTCCAGTTGCATTTTCACCTCGGCGAATACGTCGGGCGTGGTGAAGGAGCGAATGTCGTCAAGGTTGCCCGCGTCGTAGGCGGCCTGCATGCGAATGAAGTTGATCTTGGCCTGGCGAACAAAGCCAGCTTCGTCAAAGTCACGCACAGCGGGGTCTGCGGCGCTGCTACCGGCCGGCGCGGCATTGAAGCGTGTTTCGGGCGCGCTGTTGGTCGGCGCTGGCCCGGCGTACTGCATTCCCTGTGGTGCGCGCTGGTTGCCGCCGGCGAATCGGCGGAAGAGCTTGAAGGCGACGAAGGCGAGCAGAGCCATCAGCAAGAGGCTGCCGAGTTCTTCGCCCATGCCCAGGTGCGAAAACAGCGCAGCGAGGCCAAGACCTGCCGCCAGACCGGCGACCGGACCCAGCCAGCTATTGCGCTTGGGGGCGGCGGTCGCTGCGGCGCCCGCCGTTGGGGCGGTTGCGGCTTTGGGCGCGGTTGCGGGGGCGCTACGCTGCATGCCAAAAGATTTGCTGCCGCCAAAGCGTTTGGCTTCGGCCTCTCCGGCCGTCATTCCGAGCGCAAACGTGCAGGCAATCAATGCGACAAAGCTACGAATCATTGGAAACTCCGGTCAGTGAATTTTGAAGCCCCGGTGCAGCGCAACGACGCCACCGGTCATGTTGAAGTAATCGACCTTCTCGAGGCCGATTTGTTCCATCAGGGATTTCAATTCTTCCTGGCCGGGATGCATGCGAATGGATTCGGCCAGATAGCGATAGCTGTCGGCATCGCCGGCGACTTTTTGCCCGAGCCAGGGCAGCAGCTTGAAGGAGTATAGGTCGTAGGCGGGGGCGAGCGGCTTATAGACTTGCGAGAACTCGAGCACCAGCAACTGGCCGCCGGGTTTGAGCACACGACGCATCTCGGCCAGGGCCTGGTCCTTGTGTGTCATGTTGCGCAGCCCGAAGGCGACGGTGACGACATTGAAGTAGTTGTCGGGGAAGGGCAGCTTTTCGGCGTCGCACTGGGCGACCGGCAGCGGGTGACCGCGGTCGATCAGGCGGTCACGACCGTGGGTGAGCATGGCGCCGTTGATGTCGGTCAGCCAGACCTGTCCGGTCGGGCCGACGCGCTTGGCAAAGGCCAGCGACAGATCGGCGGTGCCACCGGCGACGTCCAGCACACGATGTCCTGCGCGGACGCCGGCAATCCGAATGGTGAAGGTTTTCCAGACACGGTGCAGGCCCAGCGACATCAGGTCATTCATGATGTCGTAATTGCTGGCGACGGAAGAAAAGACGCCCGCGACGCGCTTGGCCTTTTCGGTCTCGGCGACGGATTCGAAGCCGAAGTGGGTGGTGTTGTCTTTCATCAGTGCTTGTGTCCTGCACCGCAGCTGCCGCCGGTGGCCGGCCGGGTGGTGGTGTCGATATCGCGGCTGGCGCCTTCTGCCGCGAGCCGCGCCAGGTAGTCCTGCCACAAGGTGTCGTGTTGCTCGCCGAGCATGAGCAGGTAGTCCCAGGAGTACAGGCCGCTGTCGTGCCCGTCCGAGAAAATAATCTTGAGGGCGTAGTTGCCTACCGGCTCCACGCCATTGACGCCGACGTCGCGCTTGCCGGTTTGCAGCACTTCCTGCCCAGCGCCATGGCCCCGCACTTCCGCCGAGGGCGAATACACCCGCAGGAATTCGAAAGGCAGCGCGTAGCGTGTGCCGTTGTCGAACGCGACCTCGAGCACCCGGGACTGGGTACGCAGGACGATGTCCGTGGGCAAGGGTGTGGTCGAGTCGAGGCCAGCCATAGTGCGTCACCCGGGCGTGTGCGCCCGTAGAGTTAACGGAGTGTGCAATGATACCTGATGGCAGGGCCGGCTTACATTTGGCCGCCCGATGAGGTGCTGTTTTTTGGGGCGCCGGATTGCGGCGGCGTGACGTGTCATGAAACTGTCAACTCGCTGAAATAGACTGTCGTACAACGCTTTGGAGTGTCGATCATGTCTGCCAATATTCTCGTTGTTGAAGACGAGCCAGCGATTCAGGAACTCATTGCCGCCAACCTCGGCCGCGCGGGCCATCACGTGATTCGTGCCGCGGACGCCGAGACGGCGCAGCGCATTGTGCGCGAGGCCTTGCCCGATCTGATCCTGCTCGACTGGATGTTGCCCGGGATGCCTGGCATCGATCTGGCGCGACGCCTTCGCGCCGAGGAGCGTACGCGGGACATTCCGCTGATCATGCTCACGGCGCGCGGCGAAGAACACGACAAGGTGCAGGGGCTGGAGACCGGCGCCGATGACTACATCACCAAGCCGTTCAGCCCCCGGGAGCTGGTCGCTCGCATCAAGGCCGTGCTGCGACGACGGGCGCCGCAGGCAACCGAAGATCCGGTCCAGATCGGTGGTCTGCTTCTGGATCCGGTCACACACCGGATTACCGCGGGGGATGCGCAGATTTCGCTGGGTCCGACCGAGTTCCGCCTGCTGCACTTCCTCATGACTCACCCCGAGCGGGTGCATTCGCGCACCCAGTTGCTCGATCAGGTCTGGGGTGATCATGTCTTTGTCGAAGAGCGCACGGTCGATGTCCATGTTCGCCGTCTGCGCGCTGCGCTTGAGGCGACACGGCATGACCGCCTGATCCAGACGGTGCGCGGCAGTGGCTATCGCCTCTCGGCTCAGTCGGACGACGAATCGACCGTGCGATAATTCTGCGGTCGTCGCAGCTGACAGGGGATCCGTCATTCACACCGCACGTTATGTCTGGGCGGCATTTGCCGGCACGGTGGCGCTCATCGTGCTCATTGCCGCGCTATGCGCTGTACTCATTTCGCCTTTGGCGGGCAGCCTCGTCGCAGGTGTTGGCCTGCTGTGGATGCTGTTCCGGCAGCACGCGCATCTGGCCCGGCTGGTGCGCTGGGCGCACAAACCCTTCGGCCAGGAGCCCTTGCCCCAGGCCACCGGCTTGTGGGATCGCGTCTACTCCGATCTGAACCGCAATGTGCGGCAAGCCACGACGGAGCGCGCCATGCTCGGCGCCGAGCTCGACCGCTTCCGTGATGCCAGCCAGGCCATGCCCGATGGGGTGATGTATTTGTCTCCGAGCGGAAGCATCGAGTGGATCAATCGACGCGCGGCGGAAGACCTCGGGCTGGATCTGGAGCGGGATCGCGGGGCACCGATTACCAATCTTGTTCGCCAGCCCGACTTCGTGCACTACCTTGAATCCGGCGACTACAGCGAGCCCTTTCTGTTTCACCCGATACGTCGCCCGGGTGCGGCCTTGCTGGTGCAGGTGATCACATTTGGCGATGGCCGCCGGATGGTCGTTTCACGCGATGTGACTCAGATCGAGAAGCTCGAAACCATGCGCCGCGACTTTGTCGCCAATGTGTCGCACGAACTGCGCACGCCACTGACTGTGGTGTCCGGCTTTATTGAAACCGTGCTCGACGGCATGGACGACGTCCCGCGCGAAGATTTGCAGCGCTACCTGGGCATGGCCCACGATCAGGCCGCGCGAATGCAACGCCTGATTCAGGACTTGCTTGTCTTGTCGGCACTGGAAACCGGCGCGCCGCAGCCGATCGAGGAAGTTTTCGATGTGGTCGGTCTGGTGCGGGAAGTGGCGCGAGAGACCGAGGCCTTGTCCGCCGGCCGACACACGATCAGCGTGATCGCGACGGACGCATGTCGTGTTCAGGGCAGCGCCAAAGAGCTGCACAGTGCTTTCGCCAACCTCGCGAGCAATGCGATTCGCTACTCACCCAGCGGCGGGGAGATTCAATTGCGGTGGCAACTGCTGGCGTCGGGTGTCGGGGAATTCTGCGTGAGCGACAGCGGGATCGGCATCGCGCCCGAGCACATCCCCCGACTGACCGAGCGTTTTTATCGGGTGGATCGCGGACGTTCGCGGGAAACCGGCGGCACCGGTCTGGGTCTGGCCATCGTCAAGCATGTCCTGACACGGCATCAGGCCGAACTGAAGATCACCAGCGCGCCGGGCGAAGGCAGCTGCTTTTGTGCCGTGCTGCCCGCCCGTCGAATGGTGTCGATAGCGTCTTAGGACCGCCCCAGCGTGGTGAACTCCACACGATCGAAATTACTGCCGCGGGTCACCAGGCGGGTGAGCCGGATCTGCATGGTCTCGCCGCCCATCTTGAGCTCGACGATGCGTTGCGACTGATACCATCCCGCAGGCAAGACCAGGCTGGGACCGGCCTTCAGGGCCGGGACAGCGGGCAGCAGAAAACCCAGCTTATAGGGCTCTTTCGAATTCGCATGCAGGCCGATCAGCCGGGCGGCGACGCCTTCCGGCAAGCCAGGCATGACGTGCACCCCGAGTTCCATGACGCCGTCGGGGCGATACATCAGCCAGCTGATATGCGCCAGCAGATAGTGTTGCCCGTCGGGTGGCCGGACGCCGACCAATTGATGGTGCTCGAAACGTTTGGCGCTCGGTTGCGACTGCAGGCGGAAACCGCCGACGGATTGGTCGAGAATCTCCCACAAATGCGGGATATAGCCGCGTTCGATGGCGAGGCGCTTGAGTGCCTCGGGCTGCATGGGGACTTCTTCGGCACGCTCACCGAAGGTGATGGCCGCGATATCGGTTTGCAGCGGATTGAATGTGGTGACCTTGGGCGATTCGAAGGGCTTGCCGAGCACGTAAAAGCCGATGGCTTCCCACTCTGAGCACATGCCGAGGCGGCCGCGCGTGGCACGGCGGGTGTAGCGACGCCCGGCCGAGGCGAGCCCCCAGGGGCGGTATAGCGAAAGCAGCAGGCGACCGCCGGCTTCGGTCGAACAGTCGTCACCGAGGCCGAGTGACGTGGGGGTGACGCCTTGCTTGAACTGCGTAAGGACGGCCTGAATCTGCCCGGCCAGGCGGCTGCCATCGAAGCGGCGCAGATGCGGTGAGCTGGCCAGCGTGGCAATCGGGCGCAGGCCGTGGTCGCGGCTCAGGTCCATGGCGTAGGTGCCCGGCTTGTCGGACTCCTGCGGCAGATGCAGGGTGCAGTAAGGGGCAAAGCGCTGCGCCCAGCGACAGACCCAGACAAACTCGCGCTGGCTGCGGCCGAAGGGGTTGGACAGGTCGACCAGCAGCACGGCCACATAGGCCTCAACGCTGCTCTGCGCCTTCCAGACTTCGTTGAGCGGGTCGGCGACGCGCGTTCTGGCCACGCCTTGTTGCTCGGCGACGGCATAGCCCGCGTGGAAGTCGAGCCACAGACCTTTGGGCACCGCGCGATGGGCGCGGAAGTATTCGAGAAGGACGTTGCCGCTGTAGTGCAGCCGGCGTTGCAACAGCGTGGGGCGCTGTGCGCTGAGTGCCTCACGGGTTGCGTCGCGCTGGGCGATCTGGGCGTAAGACTGGGCAAGCTCCTGCCATAGCTTGACCACCTTGGCGAGCGTGGCTTCTTCAAGGCTGTCGGGCGGGAGCGGATGGTCGGCGTAGCGCTTGGCGAGTTCTTCCTGGACGAAAGCGATCGACGAACGTGCGCTCTCCAAAACCTCAAAGTGCAGCTCGGGCGAAGGCGGCGTGGCGTGCAATGCCGCCACGATCGCCCCGAGCGTCTTGTGGCTTTCGCTCACATTGACCGGGTTGAGGTTCCGGATTGTCGCCAGCGCGACGGTCGGATCGGAATAATTCATGGTGTCCCTTTTGGGCGCCTTATTGTTTTTTCGTCAATCAATGCTGCGCTGCGTCTGACCGCCTTGCATGATGACCTGCCAGACGCCATCGATCAATCATCCATTCGGCCAATCCATTCGGTCAGCGCAATGGCCAGCTGAGTATCGCTCACCGCCGGCTGGGGGGCTGCGGCCCGTCGCGGCGCGGCCCAGATCGGGTCTGGAAAGTGCGCATCGTCGGCATAGCGGGCAATGACGTGCCAGTGCAGGTGCGGCACCATGTTGCCCAGGCTTGCCAGATTGATCTTGGCCGGCGAAAACTCACGGCGCACGGCGGCTTCGGTGGCCAGGGTGATCTTCATCAGATGGGCGCGATCATCGGATGACAGGTCGGTCATTTCCGCCACATGTGCATGCCAGATGACCCGGCAATAGCCCTGGTAGTGCGCGTCGGCGACCCGGATGACGCGGCATCGATCGTCGCGCCACAGTACGCGTTCGGACTCAGGCTGGCACAGCGGGCAATCCATTGCGGCTCCAAGCGGCGAGAAATGTTTCAAAATAATTCAAGGCGCAGTATGCCCACAAATTTTGTCTACGTCGTGACGGTATGTCACGTTGACGGCGTGGTTTCGGGGCGAAAAAACGGTCGTGTTGCGCAATTTTTCATATCCAGCGGTGCGCCCTCGCAAAATGTGAGCAAGGTGCCCGGCGGGACGGTGTGCCAGGCCTCGTTGTCGGTCAGCGGTGTGGTGGCGATCACGGCGACCCGGTCGTCGGGTGTGGTGACCTGGTCGAAGTCGATGGTCACATCCTGGTCGGTGAGGTGGGCCTCGGCAAAGGGCGCCTGGCGGATGATGTAGCTGAGCCGGGAGGCGCAGTGCGCAAACAGCTTGTCGCCATTGGAAAGCAGGAAATTGAACTCACCGAAGGCGCCGATTTCGGTGGCCAGCTCACGCAGCGTTTCGTGCAGTTCGGCCACCGGGGGCGGGCCGTCCGGATAGCGTTTGGCCAGCGCATTGAGAATCTCGCAAAAGGCGCGCTCCGAGTCGGTCGTGCCGACCGGTCGGAAGCGACCGCTGGGCTCGGGCGCATAGGCTTTGAGGTCGCCATTGTGGGCAAACAGCCAATACTGACCCCACAGCTCGCGCATGAAGGGGTGGGTGTTTTCGAGCGTGATATCGCCGTGCGTGGCCTTGCGGATGTGCGCGATGACATTGAGCGAGCGGATCGCATAGCTGCGCACCAGTTCGGCGACGGGCGACTCGATGCTCGGCCGCGGGTCGAGAAACACCCGGCAGCCCCGGCCTTCAAAGAACGCGATGCCCCAGCCATCCTGGTGGATATCGGTCAGACCGCCCCGGGCCTGGAAGCCGGTGAAGGAAAAACAGATGTCGGTTGGTACATTGCAGTTCATGCCCAGCAGTTGGCACATGGCGGATTCCTCGATGCGGGTGCGCTTCCTATTTTAGGCTGTTCTTACCGGAAGCCCGGTTGAAGATGCGCAACAGGCGCGCGTGATTGACGCCAAAGTCCGAGTAGCCACTGCAGGCACCGCTGCGCACGGCGATCTGGCCGTCGGGGCGTTGGATGACGTGCGCTTCGTCGATAAAGCCGAACAGCCGCGAGCGAAAGTGGGCGATGAACCATTGCGGGCCTTCGGCCACGATCTGACTGCGCGGCTCGGCCAGTGCGGCCTGGCGCAGGGCGTCGAATGCCAGTCCGGCCGGCGGCACGATGCGTCGTTCGTCGGTCGGGTGTTCGGTGGATACGCAGTTGGGGCGGTCGGTGCAGGGCAGCAGTTCGTGCGCGGCGTCGGCCACGGGCGGGCCGCTGCAGCTTTGCCAGGGGGTGGCCGCGGTGGCCGGTGTGCTCAGTGTCATGATCGTCAATGCGATGGCGGCGAGCGCAGCGGTGTTCATCGGCTCGGCAGCTTGGGCAGGTTCTGCATCATTTTGTTGATATCGATGCCGCCCATGCCCTGCGGCATGTCGGGCAGGATCACGTCGCCCACTTTCTGCCCCGGCCGGCAGGGGCCGAGCCACTTGGCTTCCATGCGCATACGGGTGCTGGCCATGCCATTGAGTGGCGGGACGAAGCTGCTTGTGAGCTGGCCGGCGTAACGGTTGGCGAAGTCGCCGCTGAAGCTGCCCTTGGTGGTGACCTTGCTGCCTTCGGCCTGGCAGACAGATTCGATCAAGACCCGGTCGTCGACGCGGACTACGTGGGTCTTGTCGCAGCGGCCGGCGGCTTCGTGGCGGGCGAGATCATCGAGGTTTTCGCCCACGCACACATGGGTGCGATGGGTGAAGCCGGGCAGCTGGTCCATCTGCATGGCGTGTTCCCACAGGCCGGGCTTGCGCTTGGGGATGTCGTTGGTGGCCAGCGCGGGGGCGGTGGCGAGGGCAAGCAGTGCGGCGCTGCAGCAGATGAGGCGCATGGCGGTCTCTGAGATCGGGGTGGCGAGACCGCCAGCATAGCAAAAGCCGCGACGCCACGAGGGCCGCCGCAGGGTGCGACTCAGCCGCCGAGTTTGCTGCGCAGCACCTCGTTGACCTGCGTCGGATTGGCTTTGCCGCGCGAGGCCTTCATCACCTGCCCGACCAGCGCATTGAGCGCCTTTTCCTTGCCGGCGCGGAATTCCTCGACCGACTTGGCATTGGCTGCCAGCACCTCGTCGACGATGGCTTCGAGCGCACCGCTGTCGTTCATCTGCTTGAGGCCCTGGGCCTCGATGATGGCGTCGACCGCGCTGCCAGCCTCATTCCACAGCGCGTCGAAGACTTTCTTGCCGGCGTTGTTGGAGATGGTGCCGTCGGCGATGCGCCCGACCAGCGCGGCCAATTGCGCCGGGCTGACCGGCGAGTCGGTGATCTCGCGTTCGGCCTTGTTCAGGCGCGCAGCCAGTTCGCCCATGATCCAGTTGGCGCAGGGCTTGGCCAGGGATTCGCCGGCCGCGGCCACGGCCGCTTCAAAATAGGTGGCGGCGTCGCGGCTGCTGGTCAGTGTGATGGCGTCGTAGGCCGACAGACCCCAGTCGGCTTCAAAGCGCGCACGCATGGCCTCGGGCAGCTCGGGCAGGGCCGCGCGGGTGCGGGCGATCCATTCGTCGCTGATCACCACCGGCAGCAGGTCGGGGTCGGGGAAGTAGCGGTAGTCGTGGGCGTCTTCCTTGGAGCGCATCATGCGCGTCTCGCCGCTGTCCGGGTCGAACAGCACGGTGGCCTGCTCGACGCGGCCGCCGTCTTCAATGCGCTCGATCTGCCACTGGATTTCGTAGTCGATGGCCTGCTGCAGAAAGCGGAAGGAGTTGAGGTTCTTGATCTCGCGGCGGGTGCCCAGCTCGGCGCCCGGCCGGCGCACCGAGACGTTGGCGTCGCAGCGGAAAGAGCCCTCCTGCATGTTGCCGTCGCAGATGTCGATCCAGCGCACCAGGGTGTGCAGGGCGCGGGCGTAGGCCACGGCCTCGGCGGAGGAGCGCATGTCGGGTTCGGAGACGATCTCGAGCAGGGGCGTGCCGGCGCGGTTGAGGTCGATGCCGCTCATGCCGTGGAAGTCTTCGTGCAGGCTCTTGCCCGCGTCTTCTTCGAGGTGGGCGCGGGTCAGGGTGATGGTCTTGTCGTAGGCCGCGTCACCTTCGCCAACCCGCACCGTGATCTGCCCGCCGACGACGACAGGCAGTTCGAACTGGCTGATCTGATAGCCCTTGGGCAGGTCGGGGTAGAAGTAATTCTTGCGCGCGAAGACGCTCTTCTGTGCGACTTGCGCGCCGATGGCAAGGCCAAAGCGGATCGCGCGTTCGACCGCGCCCTTGTTGAGCACCGGCAGCACGCCGGGCAAGGCGATATCCACCGCGCTGGCCTGGGCGTTGGCTTCCGCGCCAAAGGCGGTGGTGGCGCCCGAAAAAATCTTCGAGGCGGTGTTGAGCTGGGCGTGAATCTCCAGCCCGATGACGACTTCCCAATCCTGTCGGCTCATGGCGTTGTGCTCTTTGTGTCTCGCGGGGCGCCGCAGATCGACGCCCTGTCATTCAATTCAGTCGCAACGGCCGACCCGGCGGTCAAACAGGATCGGCAGTGCGTCGTAAAAAACGGTCTGCGGCGCGCAGTGCGCCGCGCAGTTGTTGTAGGCCAGTACCACTTGCGGGCCTTGTTCCCAGAGCATCAGCGTGCAGCCGCTGTCATCGCGTGCGCGCAGCTCGATGCTTGGCAGGATGCGGGTTTGCTCGAAGTCGGGCAGGGCAAACTCGCAGGCGCCATTGGGTTGCGCCACCCGGGCACGCAGGTAGCGCACCTGGCCGCGTGCTACGTCGACATCGGCCTGCACCGTGTGTTTGCGCTCGTCGCGCGCGGCGCAGCGCATGTTCAGGTCGATGGGTGCGGCCACCATGGCGCGACCGGAGCGCGTGGCGCGCGGGGCTGGTGGCGCGGGCGGTGTGGCCGCCAGCGGTTCGGCGGGCAATTCGCGCAGCTCGGGTTGTGGCGTGGGCAGAATGATCGGCTGCTCGGGCGTGCGCTCGGACGGCGGAAAAGGCGTGCTGCAGGCGGCCAGCAGCGCGCCAGCGCCAAGCACGGCGAGCCGGCGGGCGCGCCATGGGGCGAAGGGCCTTGCGCGTGTTGCCTGCATGCGGGCGCGTCCGGGCTCAGCCCACCGCCGGCATGCGTTGATGCCAGTCTGTGGCTTGCTGGAAGCCGTGTGCCACGTTGAGCAGGCGGGCTTCGTCGAAATAGTTGCCGATCAGCTGCAGGCCGACGGGCAGGTCGCCTGCGCCGGTGCCGCAGGGCAGCGACAGGCCGGGCAGGCCGGCGAGGTTGACCGCGATGGTGTAGATGTCTTGCAGATACATTTGCACCGGGTCATCGCTCTTCTCGCCGATCGGCCAGGCCACGGTCGGGCTGGTCGGGCCGGCGATGACGTCGCACTGGGTAAAGGCGGCAATGAAGTCTTCGGCGATCAGGCGGCGCAGCTTCTGCGCTTGCAAATAGTAGGCGTCGTAGTAGCCGTGCGAGAGCACATAGGTGCCGACCAGAATGCGGCGCTTGACCTCGGCGCCGAAGCCCTGAGCGCGGCTCTTGCTGTACATGTCGGCCAGGTCGGTGTATTCGGCGGCACGGTGGCCGTAGCGCACGCCGTCAAAACGCGACAGGTTGGAGCTGGCTTCGGCCGGGGCGATCACGTAATAGGCGGGGATCGCCAGCTTGGCGTTGGGCAGGCTGACTTCGACGGTGGTGGCGCCGAGTTGGCGGTACTGCTCGAGCGCGGCGTCGATGGCGGTGCGCACATCGTCGTCCATGCCCTCGGCAAAAAATTCTTTGGGCAGGCCGATGCGCAGGCCGGCCAGTGGCTTGCCCAGATCGCGGGTGTAGTCCTCGGTGTCGCGCTCGACGCTGGTTGAGTCGCGCGGATCAAAGCCGGCCATGGCCGAGAGCAGCAGCGCGCAGTCTTCGGCCGAGCGGCCAAAGGCGCCGCCCTGATCGAGCGAGGAAGCGTAGGCGATCATGCCGTAGCGGCTGACCACGCCGTAGGTCGGCTTGATGCCGGTCACACCGGTGAGCGCGGCCGGCTGGCGGACCGAGCCGCCGGTGTCGGTGCCGGTGGCCATCGGCGCCATGCGCGCGGCCACGGCCACGGCCGAGCCGCCCGAGGAGCCGCCGGGCACGCGGGAGGTGTCCCAGGGGTTTTTGGCGGGGCCGAAATGGGTGTTTTCGTTGGACGAGCCCATCGCGAACTCGTCCATGTTGGTCTTGCCGAGCATCACCGCGCCGGCGGCCTTGAGCTGGCTGACCACGTGGGCGTCGTAGGGGCTGATGAAGTCGGCCAGCATCTTGGAGGCGCAGGTGGTGCGCACGCCCTCGGTGCAGAACACGTCCTTGTGCGCCAGCGGGATGCCGGTGAGCGGCCCGGCCGTGCCGGCGGCGATACGGGCATCGGCGGCGCGGGCGGCCGTCAGCGCGCCGTCACGGTCAACCGTGATGAAGGCGTTGAGCGTCGGGTTGAGCGCGTCGATGCGGTCGAGAAAGAGCGTGGTGAGTTCGACGCTGGAGAGCGTCCCGGCGCGCAGGGCGGCCGCGAGGTCTTTGAGGCTGGCTTCGATCATGGCGTGGGTAGGGGCCGCGGCGGGCGGATTACTCGATGACTTTCGGAACCAGGTACAACCCGGCTTCGACTTGCGGAGCGACACGCTGATAGGCGTCGCGGCGGTCGGCTTCGGTGACGATGTCGTCGCGCAGGCGCTGGGCAACGTCCTGCGGGTGCGACATGGGTTCAACCTGGGCGGTGTCGACGGCCTGCATCTGTTCGATCAGTCCGAAGATATTGTTCAGTTTGTCGAGGGTGTCTTGCGCCTCGCCTTCGCCCAACTCAATGCGGGCCAGCCGCGCAATGTGACGAACCTCGTCGATGGACAGAGACATGGGGAAACAAACCTGCTTAAATCACAAGGGTTTGTAGGTTATCATAATCGTTTATTTTCCCACTGCCCCACAGCACTTCCCGGGATATTCATGTTCGGTTTTCTGCGCTCTTACTTCTCCAACGACCTGGCCATCGACCTCGGCACCGCCAATACCCTCATTTATGTGCGGGGAAAAGGCATTGTGCTTGACGAACCGTCGGTGGTCGCTATCCGCACCGAAGGCGGACCCAACGCCAAGAAGACAATTCAGGCGGTCGGTCATGCGGCCAAACAGATGCTGGGCAAGACGCCCGGCAACATCACTGCCATCCGGCCGATGAAAGACGGCGTGATCGCCGACTTCGTCGTGACCGAGCAGATGATCAAGCAGTTCATCAAGCGGGTGCACGACACGCGTTTGTTCTCGCCCAGCCCGCGCATGATTGTCTGCGTGCCCTGCGGCTCGACCCAGGTTGAGCGCCGCGCGATTCGCGACGCGGCCCTCGCGGCCGGTGCCAGCCAGGTGTATCTGATTGAAGAGCCGATGGCTGCTGCCATTGGTGCCGGCCTGCCCGTGGCTGAGGCGACCGGTTCGATGGTGGTCGACATCGGCGGCGGCACCACCGAAGTGGGCGTGATCTCGCTCGGCGGCATGGTGTATTCCGGCTCGGTGCGGGTCGGTGGCGACAAGTTCGATGACGCCATCGTCAATTACATTCGCCGCAATTACGGCATGCTGATCGGCGACACCACGGCCGAGAACATCAAGAAAGAAATCGGTTCCGCCTTCCCGGGCTCTGAGGTCAAGGAGATGGAAGTGAAGGGCCGCAACCTGGCCGAGGGCATCCCCCGCAGCTTCACGATTTCGTCCAATGAGATCCTCGAGGCGCTCAACGAGCCGCTCAACCAGATCGTCTCGGCGGTCAAGATCGCCCTTGAACAGACCCCGCCCGAGCTCGGCGCCGACATCGCCGATCGCGGCATGGTGCTGACCGGTGGCGGCGCCTTGTTGCGCGACCTCGATCGTTTGCTGATGGAAGAAACGGGCTTGCCGGTGATCGTCGCCGAAGACCCGCTGACCAGCGTTGCCCGCGGTTCGGGCATGGCGCTCGAGAAGATGGACAAGCTAGGTTCCATCTTTACGTCTGAATGATCGATGCGAGCGGGCGCGTGCAGTCTTGCGCCCGCGGCACCGGTTGCATGCAGCCCAGCAGTGACGAAGTGACGCCGTGGTAGGCCACGCTCCACCTCCTATCTTCCGCCGTGGACCCGCCCCGCTGGTCCGCCTGTGGTTTTTCGTTGTCGTCTGTATGGCGATGCTCGTCGCCGACCTGCATTTCCGTTATCTCGAAGTGGTGCGCCAGACCTTGTCGGTGGTGCTCTATCCCGTTGAGATGGCGGCGGCCACCCCGGCCGAGTTCGTCACCAACGCCTCCAAGTATTTCGCCACACTGATCAAGGTGCAGCGCGAGAATCGCGAGATGCGCCGCAAGGCGCTGACCGATGCCGAGCGCTTGCTGCGCCAGACAGATCTTGAGCAGGAGAATGCGCGCCTGCGAGGTCTGATGGCGATGTCCGAACGCATTAGCGTCACCTCTGTCGCCGCCGACGTGTTGTACGAGGCGCGCGATGTGTTCTCCCGCAAGGTCATCGTCGATCACGGCTCGCAGCAAGATGTCACCGCCGGTCAGGTGGTGGTCGATGAACTCGGGGTGGTGGGGCAGGTCACACGGGTCTATCCGATTCAATCCGAGGTGACTTTGCTGACTGACAAGGCGCAGGCTGTGCCCGTGCGGGTTGAGCGGACCGGCCAGCGTGGTGTGGTCTATGGCGCCGGCGAGGGCATGCTGGAGCTGCGCTACCTGCTGGCCAATGCCGATGTGCAGCCGGGCGATCGCCTGGTCACCTCCGGCCTCGATGGCCTCTTTCTGCCGGGCTTGCCGGTGGCGCGCGTGGTCAGCGTCAATCGTGAGCTCCAGGCTTTTGCGC
Source organism: Nitrogeniibacter sp. (assembly GCA_041600915.1). GTDB lineage: Bacteria > Pseudomonadota > Gammaproteobacteria > Burkholderiales > Rhodocyclaceae > Nitrogeniibacter. The sequence goes on along the minus strand of JBFIJC010000011.1, from coordinate 5,068 downwards.
AGATCGTGTGCGAGCCCGTCGCGCGCGTCGGCCATGCCGCTCAGGTGTTGATTCTGGGGCGCGCCCAGCCGGCACCCGAGCGTCAGGTGCCGCCGGCCGATACGGCGAAGGACTGACGGCATGCAACCGACCCATCGCTCTCGCCGCATCCTTCGCCCGGTTCGCATCTGGTTTGTGTATCTGTCGCTGTTCGTGGCCTTGTTGCTGTCTTACATACCGACCGGCCAGTTGCCCGGGGTGCCCGATTGGGTGGCCTTGCTGCTCGCCTTCTGGTGTGTGCGCGAGCGTCAGCACGTGGGCATGGGGACAGGCTTTGTGTTTGGTGTGCTGGTCGATATCGGCCACGGGGCGGCCATGGGGCAGCATGCGCTGGCCTATGTATTGCTGACCTATGCGGCCAACGCCGTGTCGCGCCGCGTGCTGTGGTTTGCGCCAATTCAGCAGTCGGTACAGATTCTGCCGCTGCTGCTGGGCGTGCAGCTGGTGATGGTGGTGGTGCGGATGCTGGCAGGTGCGGAGTTTCCGGGTTGGGGCTATTTCCTGAGCAGCTTGAGCGGCGCGTTGCTGTGGCTGCCGCTGCATTTCGTGTTGTTGCTACCTCAGTATCAGCCCGAAGACCGCGACAACAACCGCCCGATCTGATGTTGAACGCCGCCCACGCTCACTTCGTTCGCTGCCCCCCGAGGGGGCTGCGTGCGCCCTTCGGGCGGCCGGGCGGACGCCCCCCGCGCTCGCTTCGCTCGCTGCTCCCCGAGGGGACGGCCCCCGCGCTCGTTATGTTCGCGGCCCTTGCGGGGCTGGCTCAGTGCCTTGGGATGGCCCGGTGGCGTTGAGATGACCGAGTTTCGCTCCCCCGATCAGGATGTCAGCCGACTGCGCGTCCGGCTGGTGGTCGCCGGCGTGTTCATGTTGCTATGCCTCAGCCTGCTCGCCGCCCGCTTTTTCTATCTGCAAGTGCTTCGTTTCGATTACTACCACACCCGCGCTGAAGACAACCGCATAGCGCTGGTGCCGGTGCCCCCCAACCGGGGTGCCATCGTCGATCGCAATGGCAAGGTACTGGCCCGCAACTTTGCGGCCTACACGCTGGATATCACGCCGTCGCAGGTCGAGGATCTCGACGAAACAATCGATCGCCTCGCCGAAATTGTTGATATTTCCGATTACGATCGCCGCCGTTTCAAGAAATTCCGCGAAGAGAGCAAGTTCTTCGAGAGCGTTCCGATCCGCACCAAGCTCACCGACGAAGAAGTGGCCCGGGTGATTGCCCGGCGTTATCTGTTCCCCGGCGTGGATGTGCAGGCGCGGTTGTTCCGCGAGTACCCGCAGGGTGATTTGCTCGGCCATGTGGTCGGCTATATGGGGCGGATCAACAGTCGTGACGTTGATCAGATCGAGGCGCGCGGCAAGACCGCCAACTACCGTGGCACGGAGCATATCGGCAAGCGCGGCCTGGAAGAGAGCTACGAGGAGGAGTTGCACGGCAAGACCGGCTCCGAGCAGGTCGAGGTGGACGCAGGCGGGCGCAAGGTGCGTTTGCTCAGTCGCCGCACCGCTGTGCCGGGCAACAGCCTGATCCTGACCGTCGATGCTGGCTTGCAGTCCGTGGCGCACCAGGCCTTTGGCGAGCGGCGCGGCGCACTGGTGGCGATCGAGCCGTCGACCGGTGGCGTGCTGGCGCTGGTGTCCTCGCCGAGCTTTGATCCCAATCTGTTCGTTGATGGCATTTCGGTCGCCGACTGGCGCGGCCTGAACGAGTCGCCCGACCGCCCCTTGCTCAACCGCGCCATCTACTCTGCCTATCCGCCGGGCTCGACCTTCAAGCCTTTCATGGGTCTGGCGGGTCTGAGCACCGGCAAGCGCACGGCACAGCAAGCCATCGCCGACCAGGGCTACTACATGTTTGGTGGTCATCGCTTCATGGATGACAAGGTCGGCGGCCATGGCATGGTCGACCTGCACAAATCGATCGTGCAGTCCTGCAACACCTATTACTACATGCTGGCCAATGATCTGGGCATCGAGGGCATCGCTGACTTCATGCGCCCCTTCGGCTTTGGTCAGATCACCGGCATCGACCTGCCCGGCGAGAGTGACGGCGTGCTGCCCTCGCCCGACTGGAAGCGCAAGCGCTTCAAGAAGCCGGGGCAGCAGAAGTGGTATGGCGGCGAGACCATTTCGGTCGGCATCGGTCAGGGCTACAACGCCTACACGCCGCTGCAACTGGCCACCGCCTTGTCGGCGCTGGTCAATGACGGCGTGATGTTCAAGCCGCATGTGGTCAAGTACGTGGTGGATCCGCAGACCGGCGCGCGGCGCGAGGTCGAGCCCAAGCCGATCCGCCAGATACCGCTCAAACCTGCCCATCTGGCGGCAGTGCGCGCTGCCATGGTGGATGTGAACATCACCGGCACGGGCGCACGCGCCTTTGCCGGCGCCGAGTATTCGTCTGGCGGCAAGACCGGCACGGCGCAGGTGTATTCCTTGAAGGGCACGAAATACAAGGAAGGAAACGTCGCCGAGCGACTGCGCGACCATTCCTGGTTTATTGCGTTTGCACCGGCCGACAAGCCGCAGATCGCCTTGGCGGTACTGGTTGAAAACGGCGGCTTTGGTTCGCGCTCGGCGGCGCCGATTGCGCGTCAGGTCATTGATTATTATCTGCTGGGCAAGCGTCCGGCCGGGCAGGCGTCGGAAGACGAAGACGCCCCGGCGGATCAATGAGAGGCGCCGACTGATGGAATTCCGCCTGCACCCGGTCGCCATGATTCGCGCCATCCTGCGCCCGATCGACCCGCCCTTGTTTCTGCTGCTGATGGTGTTGCTGGCCGCCGCGCTGGTTGTGATGCAAAGCGCCTCGCCGGCGCGCATGGAGGCGCAACTGGTCAATACCGGCGTAGCGCTTGCGCTGATGTGGGTCACCGCCCGCATTCCCGCACCGCGCCTGTTGTCGCTGGCGATGCCGCTCTATGTCGTCGGGGTGGTGTTGCTGATCGGCGTAGCGCTGTTTGGCGAAATATCCAAAGGCGCACAGCGCTGGCTCGATCTCGGGGTGGCCCGGATACAGCCCTCAGAGCTGATGAAGATCGCCATGCCCTTGATGCTCGCCTGGTTCTTTCAGCAGCGCGAGGGGGCGATTGGCCTGGTCGAGTTCCTGCTCGCGGGCGTGCTGTTGGCGGTGCCGGTCGCCTTGATCGTCACCCAGCCCGACCTGGGGACCAGCCTGCTGGTAGCCGCAGCTGGCTTGTATGTGATTTTCTTTGCCGGTCTGAGCTGGAAGCTGATCGTGCCGCTGGTATTGATCGCAGTGCTGGGGCTTGGCTCCATCGTCGCGTTTGGCGACACGCTCTGCCAGCCGGAGGTGGACTGGCAAGTGTTGCGCGAGTATCAAAAGCACCGTGTGTGCACCCTGCTCGACCCGACCTCCGACCCGCTCGGCAAGGGCTTCCATATCATTCAGTCGACCATTGCCATTGGCTCCGGCGGGATGTTTGGCAAAGGCTGGATGCAGGGCACCCAGACCCATCTGTCCTTCATCCCCGAGCGTCACACCGACTTCATTTTCGCGGTGATGGCAGAGGAGTTTGGCCTGATCGGCGCATTGGCGCTGCTGGTGGTCCTGTTCATGCTCTTGTTGCGCGGCTTGATGATCGCTGCGGCTGCGCCGACCCTCGGCACCCGCCTGCTGGCGGGCGCCATCACCATGATCTTCTTCACCTATGCCTTTGTTAACATGGGGATGGTCAGTGGTATCCTGCCCGTCGTCGGGGTGCCTTTGCCCTTCATCAGCTATGGCGGCACCGCGCTGGTGACCCTGTGTATCGGGGTCGGTATTCTGATGAGCATCCAGCGCGAGCGTGCGCTCAGCCAGTCCTGATCATTTGGCCCAATGCGTCTATCACTGATCCGCCTGTTGTTGATTTGCCTGGCCGCCACGCTGGCGGCGTGCTCCAGTGCGCCGCCCAGCAAGAGCGGCTCGACCCCCGGCGCCATTCCTAACCTGCCACGCAGTGGCGGGGGCTACTACAAGGACGATGGGCCGGGCGACAACGTGCCGGCCGATCTGCATGCCATTCCCGACGCCGTGCCGCGCGATGAGCCGGTGCATCGTGCCAGCACGCGGCCCTACACGGTGTTTGGCAAGGATTACGCGCCGATGGCTGTGCGCAATGATTTCCGCGAACGCGGTCGGGCCAGCTGGTATGGCCGCAAGTTTCATGGCAAGAAAACCTCGATCGGCGAAACCTACGACATGTACGCCATGACGGGCGCCCACAAGACCTTGCCCCTGCCCAGTTATGTTCGGGTGGTCAACGTGGCCAACGGACAGTCGGTGGTCGTGCGGCTCAACGATCGAGGCCCTTTCCATTCCGGCCGGATCATCGACCTGTCCTACGCCGCAGCCTACAAACTGGGGTTTCTCGGTCAGGGCAGTGCCGAGGTCGAGATCGAAACCGTCGGACCGGACGATGTGCCGGTGTTGCGCGCGGCTGCGCCGCCGGTTCAGGTGGCTGCCGTGGCACCGGTCAGCGCACCAGCCGAAGTGGCGGCGCCGAGCGCAGCTGACCCCGCCGCCATTCTCAATGGCGAGCACGTGGATGTGGCGCAGGCAACGGAAGAGGGGGTGTACCTCCAGCTGGGCGCATTCCAGACCCGCGATAACGCCGAAGGTTTTCGCGGGCATGTGGCTGCCGAGCTCGATTGGCTGAGCGAGCGCCTGTCGGTGTTCGATCAGGGTGGCCGTTTTCGCCTTCAGGCCGGGCCCTACGCCAGTGCGGCGGTAGCGCGCGCAGTGGCGGCGCGCATCTCCGAGGCGCTCGACGTTCAGGCTTTCCTGGTGTCGCGTTGAACCGACAGCCCCGATTTTGGTCAGGCACTGCGGCCGGCCTATAATCGGTCGGCCGTATCCGGCGTTGGCCTTTTCGCCTTTTCCCGTGTTTTTTCAGGATTCTCTTCTGCCCATGCGTTTCTTCGCTGCATTGCTGTTTTCCTTGATTTCCCTTTCCTCGCTGGCGCAGAGTGCCCCGCCGCCGGCGCTGGCCGCCAAGGCCTGGTTGCTGCTCGACTA
>JBFIJC010000010.1:0-31615 GCA_041600915.1 Nitrogeniibacter sp. | reverse complement strand
GTGGTCACCAGATTGCGTAGCTCGATCAAGTCGTTGGTGACGCGGAAGTTGGTATAGAACTCGTTGATTTCCCGGGTCAGCAGCCGGATTCGATGCTGGGCACGAAGCAGGCGCTTATTGGTGCGCACAATGCCGACGTAGTCCCACATGAAGCGACGCAGCTCGTCCCAGTTGTGCGAGATGACGATTTCCTCGTCGGCGTCGGTCACCCGGCTTTCGTCCCACGGCGGCAGGGGCAGGGGGCGCTGCAGCGGCTGCGCCAGAATCGCTTCGGCAATGCCCTCACTGAACACCACACATTCGAGTAGCGAGTTGCTGGCGAGCCGGTTGGCGCCATGCAAGCCGGTGCAGGTCGCTTCGCCGACAGCGTAGAGGCCGGAGAGATCGGTGCGCCCTTGCAGGTCGGTGACGATGCCGCCACAGGTGTAATGAGCCGCCGGCACCACAGGAATCGCTTGGCGTGTGATGTCGATGCCCAGTTCCAGGCAGCGCGCGTAAATGGTGGGGAAGTGCGATTTCAGGAAGTCGGCCGGTTGATGGCTGATATCGAGGAAGACGCAGTCCAGGCCGCGCTTTTTCATTTCGAAGTCGATGGCGCGCGCGACGATGTCGCGCGGCGCGAGCTCGGCGCGTGAATCATGTTCCGGCATGAAGCGCTCGCCGCTGGGCAGGCGCAGCAAGCCGCCTTCGCCCCGAACCGCCTCGGATACCAGGAAGGACTTTGCCTGCGGATGATACAGGCAGGTCGGGTGGAACTGGATGAACTCCATGTTGGCGACGCGGCACCCGGCCCGCCATGCCATGGCGATACCGTCGCCCGTCGCCGTGTCCGGATTGGTGGTGTAAACGTAGACCTTGCCCGCGCCACCGGTGGCCAGCACGGTTGCCGAGGCGCTGAGTGTTCTGACATGCTCGTTTTCGATATCGAGAACATAGGCGCCGAGACAGCCGCGGTCGGCGTGGCCCAGCTTGCTGCCGGGGATCAGGTCGATTGCAATGTGGCGTTCAAGTACCGTGATGTTCGGGTGCGCTGCGACTTGCTCGCTGAGCGTGGCCTGAACCGCGGCGCCGGTAGCGTCGGCGGCGTGGATGATTCGCCGGTGGCTGTGGCCGCCTTCGCGGGTCAGGTGATAGCCCGTCGGGGCCTTGTCGTCGCGTGTAAAAGGCACGCCGCGATCGATGAGCCACTCGATGGCACGCCGGCTGTTTTCGACGACATGCTGCGTGGCTGCTCGGCTATTGAGCCCGGCGCCAGCATCGAATGTGTCAGAGACATGCGACTCGACACTGTCTGCCGGGTCGAGCACCGCGGCAATGCCACCCTGTGCCCATGCACTGGCGCTGTCGGCCAGTGTCCGTTTGGTGACGATGGCGACCCGGCGGTGTTCAGCCAGGCGCAAGGCAAGTGATTGGCCAGCCAGGCCGCTTCCGATGATGACGACGTCGAAGGTTTCCACCGACTGGTTCCAGCGAGAAAAGGTCGGCGCCAACTATATCACTCGGTGCGCCAACGCTGGTGGTGCAAAAACCCTTGCGCGGTCTGAACTATTCGGCGAGTGACGGGTCATTGCATAGGTTGAGGTGTTTTTGGCGTGAGGCTCCGGGTTGGTTATACTTTCGCGGTTTATTCGCCGCCGCGATCGATTTCCGTTTTCCCCGAGCCAAATGACCGACCGAGAATTGGATCAACAACTTGTTGAGCGCGTTCAGCGCGGAGATAAACAGGCCTTCGGTCTGTTGGTCTCCAAGTACCAGCGCAAGTTGCTGCGCTTGCTGTCGCGCCTGATCCGTGATCCGGCGGAGGTGGAGGATGTCGCCCAGGAAACCTTCATCAAGGCGTATCGTGCTTTGCCGTCATTTCGCGGTGAAAGCGCGTTTTACACCTGGCTTTATCGTATTGGTGTGAACACGGCGAAGAATTATCTGGTTGCTCAGCGCCGCAGAGCGCCGACAACTACGGGGTTCAGCTCGGAAGATGCTGAAACCTTTGACGACGGAGACCAGTTGCGAGACATCAACACGCCAGAGCGGCTGATGATGTCTCGACAGATCGGACAGACAATCGATGTCGCGATGGATTCATTGCCTGAGGAATTGAGGACGGCAATCGTGTTGCGTGAGATCGAAGGGCTGAGCTACGAGGAAATCGCCGGCATCATGGAATGCCCGATTGGAACTGTGCGTTCGCGAATTTTTCGGGCGCGCGAGGCGATTGCAGAAAAACTCCGGCCGTTGTTGGATACGGCCCCTGATCAACGGTGGTAGGTATGAAGGAACGTATTTCGGCACTGCTTGATGGCAATCTTGATGCACAAGCGGTGGAGCCGGTCCTGAGTTCTGTCGGAGCGTCCGCCGATGTTCGTCGCCAATGGGACGAATATTGTCTGATAGGTGATGCGCTTCGGGGGGAGCCTGAATTGTCCTGCGATCTGACTGCCCGGGTGATGGCCAGTCTGGCGCAGGAACCAACCGTGCTCGCACCGGTTGCCACGCGACGTCCGGCCGCTGCGCTGGGTCAGTCGTGGCGAAAGATTCTTCCCTTGGCCGCGTCAGTGGCGGGTGTGGCTGTTGTGGGATGGCTGGCGATGCCCAAGGCGGCCGATACCTCGGCCATACAGATGGCCCGAGTCGCCCCGCAGCCCTTGGTGACTGCTTCGGTGAGCAAGAGTCGCCAGGATAGAGAACCCCTCCGTGCGTATCTTTTCGCTCACCAGAGCCTGGCCAATCAAGGCGCGATTCCAGCGGTAGCACCTTTTGTTCGCACCGTGGCCGAGGTGTCACCGGGGGCGCAACGATGAGGCTTGGCCTCCTTGTCGTTTGGCTATTCGCTTTCTGCGGCTCGGCCCTGGCCACCGAGAGCGACGCCCTGTCCTGGATGAACCGCATGGCGGGAGCTGCTCAGAAAGTCAATTTTTCGGGCACCTTCTCATACCTCAGTGGAAAACGTCTTGAAGCGCTCCGCATAGCCCATCGGGTGGGGCCGGACGGCGAAGTCGAGCGCATCGAAACCCTCGATGGCAACCCACGAGAGGTCATTCGTACCAATTCCGAGGTGCGCTGTGTCTTGCCAGACCTCAAAACGGTCATCATTGACCGTATCGGCAATCGCCGGGCTTTTCCGGCGCGCTTGCCGGTTGCCGTGGCTGCACTGAACGAGTATTACCGGATCTCTCGCGGCGACATGAGTCGCGTTGCCGGTCGCAAAGCGCAACTGATTATTCTTGAGCCCAAGGACAAACTACGCTACGGCCATCAGCTCTGGGCTGACGTGGAAAGCGGCTTGTTGCTCAAGGCGCGCTTGCTCGACGGCAACGGAGAGCTGATTGAACAATTTGCGTTCAATGAGATACGTATCGGTGAAGACATTGATCCCGTGCTGCTCAAGCAAAAATACGCCGTCGCAGATGACTGGCAGACGGTGAACGCCATGGGTGACGAAGCCAGTGCAGATACCGCTGGCTGGCATCTAGGCGACATGCTTCCGGGGTATCGCCTGGTGTCGACGGTTCGTCGGTCGGTGGGCGCCCAGGGTCAGTCGGTCTTGCACATGGTGGTGTCTGACGGTTTGGCGAATATTTCGGTGTTTGTCGAGCCGGATCAATCGAACGATGAAACCGCCGGTTTCATGGATGCCGGGTCCATCGCTGTCTACGCCAGAAACGTGGCTGGGCATCGCCTGACGGTTCTGGGTGAAGCGCCCAACGAGGCGCTCCGTCGTGTTGGTGACGGCATGTCGGTGGTCAAGCAGTGATTGAAGCGCGGGGTGTCGTTTTGCGTGCCGGCGCTGATCAGGCGTGGGTGCGTGTTGATGATCAACCCACGGGTTGCGGGCGCTGCAACGAGCCGGGTGGCTGTGGTGGTGCAAAGATTGCCCATGCCTTCGGCAAACCCGATGAAGTGTTTCATGTCGATAACCCGCAGCACTTTGTTGCCGGAGATCGTGTTCGTTTACAAATCGACGACGGCGCGGCGCTTGGTGCCGCGGCGGTCACATATGGTGTTCCGACGCTTGGCGCATTGCTGGGGGCGGGTTTGGGCACGTGGTGGGGCGGTAACGCAGGGGCCTTGGCCGGTTTGGCGGCGGCCTTGATCTCGTCTGTGTGGCTTGTCCGTTCGATCGGCAACCGGCTTTTCTGGCGCAAGAAATTATCTGTTCGACTGGCGGCTGACGCAGCCTTATGCTCGGCGACGCCAGCGGACGCCTCCTCGCGCCATGATTAGGCGCCGTTTTTTGCAGGTCGTAATCGCCGCGGCATGCGTTTTCGCTGCGAGTGTGTCGCTGGCCGATGTTCTGCCTGATTTTCGGACACTGGTGCGAGAGCACGGCCCATCGGTCGTCAATATCAGTATTGCGCAAGCCGAGTCCAGCGCTAAAACCGCGCATCCCGAATCGGGTGAAAATCCCCATGTCCCTGATTTTTTGCGTCGGCTGTTGCCAGAAGCGCCGGAGGTAGAGCCGGAAGCCATTGAGCAATCTCAGGGTTCTGGTTTTTTCATCTCCGAGGATGGTTACATTCTGACCAACGCCCATGTGGTGGCCAACGCCCAGACCATTCAGGTGCGCCTGCTCGATCGTCGGGTGTACGCCGCGACGCTGGTTGGCTCGGACAAGCGCGCTGATATCGCGTTGTTGAAAATCGATGGGAGTGGTTTGCCTGCGGTTCGATTTGGTCGTCCCGATGTGTTGGCGGTGGGTGAATGGGTGGTGGCGATCGGCTCGCCTTTCGGTTTCGAAAACAGCGTGACGGCCGGTATCGTCAGCGCCAAGGGGCGCGTGTTTCCGGAAGAAAGTTTTGTGCCTTTTATTCAGACGGACGTGGCGATCAATCCGGGCAACTCCGGCGGGCCCTTGTTCAATCTCGCCGGTGAAGTGGTGGGAATCAATTCCCAGATATACAGTCGCACCGGCGGCTTCATGGGCGTGTCCTTTGCGATTCCGATCGATGTCGCCATGGATATCCAGTCACAGCTTCGCAGCTCGGGCAAAGTTGCGCGTGGTCGGATTGGTGTGGGTATACAGGAAGTGACGCCGGCGCTGGCAAGTGCATTTGGTCTTTCAACGCTGGATGGTGCTTTGGTCGGCATGGTCGAGCCCGATAGCCCGGCGATGCGGGCCGGCGTCGTGGTGGGTGATGTGATCGCGCGTTTTGGTGATACGCCCGTTCGCCGTTCCGATGATTTGCCGCGTATCGTCGCGCGTTTGGCGCCGGGGCGCGAAGTGGCAATGGAGGTGATTCGCGACGGCGCTCTCCGGAGTTTGTCGGTTACGCTTGGGCACTGGCCCAGCGCAGACAATTCGACGCCACTGCAGCGATCTGTGCCGCCCAAGATGAGTGAGCTGGTTCGCCGTGGGTTGGTGTTGATCGAGCCGAATGGCGCTCGCCTGAAGACCTTGGGTGCGCAGTGGGGGCTGGAGGTTCGAAAGGTTGAGGGGCCGGCGGCCCGTGCGCGCCTGCGCGAAGGCGATTTGCTGGTGGCGTCGGTGGTGGCAGGTAAGCAAAACCCGTTGAAGAAACTCGAAGATCTGGATGCGGCACTGGCCCAGCTGGGGCCGCAGGAGGCGCTGGCGCTATTGCTTCAGCGCGGCGCGGGCCGCAGCTTTGTGGTGATTGAGGCACGCTGATGAGTGCCCTGCAGATGCTGAGTCGTAGTTGGTGCCATCTGTGTGATGACATGCTGGTGGCTGCTAAACCACTGGCGGATGCGGCGGGCATCGAGATCGAAGTCATTGATGTGGATAGCGATCCGGTGCTCGAAGCGCGCTGGGGCGAATTGGTGCCGGTGCTGCTGACCGTCAATGGCGATGAACTGTGTCATTACCATCTTGACGAAGCGGCGCTGCGTGCCTATTTGGCTCGATTTCCGATAGAATCCGCCGATTGACTACGCCCGGGAAACGAGGGTGCCGCAAGGCACCTTTTTTGTTGTGAATATGCGCCACATACGTAACTTCTCCATCATTGCCCACATTGACCACGGTAAATCGACGCTGGCGGATCGCCTGATCCACCGTTGCGGCGGTCTGGCTGACCGGGAGATGGATGCCCAGGTCCTCGATTCGATGGACCTGGAGCGGGAGCGTGGCATCACCATCAAGGCGCAGACCGCGTCATTGCTCTATACGGCAAAAGACGGGCAGGTCTATCAGTTCAATCTGATCGACACCCCGGGGCATGTGGACTTCAGTTATGAAGTGTCGCGCTCCCTGCAGGCCTGCGAAGGCGCGTTGCTGGTGGTGGACGCGTCGCAAGGCGTGGAAGCCCAGACCGTGGCCAACTGCTACACGGCGATTGAGCAGGATCTGGAAGTGATTCCGGTCCTCAATAAGGTGGACTTGCCGGCGGCCGACCCCGAACGCGTGCGTGCTGAAATCGAAGACGTGATCGGCGTCGATGCCTCCGAAGCAACTTTGTGCTCGGCCAAGACCGGGCTGGGTATTGATGACATTCTCGAAACCGTGGTGCGGCGTGTGCCGCCGCCGGTGGGCGACCCGACGGCGCCGCTGAAGGCGTTGATCATCGACTCCTGGTTTGATAGCTATGTGGGTGTGGTCATTCTGGTGCGCGTGATTGACGGCAGCATCAAGGCCAAGGACCGCATGCGCCTGATGGCCAATGGCGCGGAATACCCGGTCGACCAGGTTGGCGTGTTTACGCCGAAATCGCTGGTTCGCGACACGTTGTCGGCGGGTGAAGTAGGTTTTGTGATCAGTGGCATCAAGGTGATTTCGGACGCCAAGGTGGGCGACACGGTCACCCTGGCGACCCGTCCGGCCGACAAGCCGCTGCCGGGTTTCAAGGAAATAAAATCGCAGGTGTTCGCTGGTTTGTATCCGGTCGAATCCAACGAATACGAGCAGTTGCGCGAATCGCTCGAAAAGCTGCAACTCAATGACGCTGCCTTGCGTTTTGAGCCGGAAGTGTCGCAGGCGCTGGGCTTTGGCTTCCGCTGTGGCTTCCTCGGCCTGCTGCACATGGATATCGTTCAAGAGCGGCTTGAGCGCGAGTTTGATATTGATCTCATCACCACGGCACCGACCGTGGTGTACGAAGTGTTGATGAAAGATGGCACGGTGATGAAGGTCGAGAACCCGGCCAAGTTGCCTGATCCGTCGAAGATGGACGAGATCCGCGAGCCGATCATTCGCGCCACCATTTACCTGCCGCAGGAATACGTCGGGGTGGTCATCACCTTGTGCACCCAGAAGCGGGGCTCGCAGGTCGATATGCGCTATCACGGCCGGCAGGTTCAGCTGGTCTACGACATTCCCATGAACGAAGTGGTCATGGACTTTTTCGACCGGCTCAAGTCGGTGTCACGCGGCTATGCCTCGCTCGACTACGAGCTGCACTGCTATCAGGCGGCCGATCTGGTCAAGCTCGATATGCTGGTTAACGGCGAAAAGGTGGATGCGCTGTCGGTGATCGTGCACCGTGCCAACGCGCATTATCGTGGTCGGGAACTGGCGGCAAAATTGCGGGGCATCATCCCGCGCCAGATGTTCGATGTGGCGGTGCAGGCGGCCATCGGCTCGACCATCGTGTCGCGTGAGAACATCAAGGCGCTGCGCAAGAACGTGCTGGCCAAGTGCTACGGCGGCGATATCTCCCGCAAACGCAAGTTGCTCGAGAAGCAGAAGGCCGGCAAGCGTCGAATGAAGCAAGTGGGCGCGGTCGAGATCCCGCAAGAAGCCTTCCTGGCCGTATTGCGTACGGACGACAGCAAGTAAGCCCAAGATCGCAAACCGGAGACGATGTGAATTTTGCCCTGATCCTCTTTCTGCTGCTGGTTGCGACCGGCGTGTTGTGGCTCGCCGACAAACTCTACGCACGCAAGCATCGTGCGCCGGGTGCGGGCGAGCCGTGGTGGGTCGAGTACGGCGCCAGCTTTTTTCCGGTCATTCTTGCGGTATTTTTCCTGCGTTCGTTTTTGGTCGAGCCGTTCAAGATTCCATCGGGCTCGATGATTCCGACCTTGCTGGTCGGAGACTTCATCCTGGTGAATAAATACACCTATGGCATTCGTCTGCCGGTGATCAACAAGAAAGTCATTGATATGAATTCACCCGCTCGCGGTGACGTCATGGTATTTCGATATCCCGAGAACCCCTCGCTGGACTATATCAAGCGTGTTGTCGGTTTGCCGGGCGACACGATTGCCTATTTCGACAAGCGCCTGACGATCAACGGTGAGCCGCTCGAGGTGACGTCTGAAAGCGAGTACGTTCACCTTGACCGACTCTACGCCAGCGCGCAATTTCGCGAGAAGCTCGGCGATCTCGAGCATGCGTTTCTCAATGACGCCGACAAGCCGGCCTATGTGCCGCACCCCAAGCAGTTCCCGCAGCGTGAGAACTGTACTTATACTAACAACGGCGTGCGTTGTACCGTGCCGCAAGGTCATTACTTTGTCATGGGTGACAACCGGGACGACAGCAGCGACAGTCGCTTTTGGGGTTTTGTGCCAGAGCAGAATATTGTCGGCAAGGCGTTTATGATCTGGTTCAACTTCAATGAGCCGAGCCGTATCGGCTTCTTCCACTGAAGGGCAATCACATGAAAAACAAGCAAACGGGCCTGTCCCTGATCGGTGTCCTGATCGTCGGTGGCATTCTTGGCTTTATGTTCCTGATCGGTATGCGGACGGTGCCGGTTGTGACCGAGTACATGGCGGTTAAACGCGTGATGAATGCCATTATCGATGCCAATCCGTCGCCTGAGGTGCCTGTTAGCCAATTGCGGAATGATTTCGATAAGCGTGCTTACATTGACGAAGTCAAAAACGTCTCCGGTCGCGATCTGGTGATCGTCAAGCGCGGCAATAAATTCGAAATGTCGGTGAGCTATGCGCGCAAGGTGCCGATTGCCGGAAATGTCAGCCTGTTGATCGAGTTCGATACGGGTACGCTGCGCGGTGGTTCTTGATGGTGACCGAGTGACGTTCGATACCTTACAAGAACGGCTCGACTACCGGTTCAAAGATGCCACCCGGCTGCGGCAGGCGCTGACCCACCGCAGTTACGGCCAGCCGAACAACGAGCGGCTGGAGTTTCTCGGCGACAGCGTGGTCAACCACGTGGTTGCGCTGGCCTTGTTTTCCCGTTTCCCCGATTTGCGCGAAGGCGATTTGTCGCGCTTGCGCGCGCAACTGGTCTGCCAGGACGCCTTGCACGGCATAGCGGCCAGCCTAGATCTGGGCTTGGTGTTGCGCCTGGGTGAGGGCGAATTGAAGAGCGGCGGGGCTGAACGTCCTTCGATTCTTTCTGACGCACTGGAAGCCTTGTTCGCCGCGGTCTATCTTGATGGTGGGTTTGACGCGGCAAAAACCGTGATTGATCATCTGTTCAAGTCGCACCTGGCCGGTCTGGATCCGAATACAAGCCTGAAAGACCCCAAAACCCGCTTGCAGGAATGGCTTCAGGCGCGTCGCAAACAGTTGCCAAAATATCGCCTGGTCGAAACACTTGGCGAGGCACACGCTCAGCAGTTTGATGTCGAATGCACCGTTGATGGTGGCTTGCAGACGCGAGGCATCGGTTCAAGTCGTCGCGCAGCAGAACAGCAAGCGGCCTTGCTTGCCATGCAAACATTGGAAAAACATGCAGGATAAGCACACTCCGGACGGCTCGACCTTCCACACAGGCTTTATCGCCATCGTCGGCCGACCCAATGTGGGTAAGTCGACGCTGATGAATCGGTTGATTGGACTCAAGGTCAGCATCGTCTCCAGTAAAGCGCAGACGACGCGTCACCGCGTGTCGGGCATTCTCACCGACGACACCGCACAGTTTGTGTTTGTCGACACCCCGGGCTTCCAGACCCGTCACCAGAATGCGCTGAATCGCACCATGAATCGCACGGTGACCCAGTCCCTGGCGGATGTTGATCTGGTCTATCTGGTCATCGAGGCAGGCAAGTTCGGCCCCGAAGATGAACAAGTCGTGGCTTTGCTGCCACGGGACGCGAAAGTGATCCTGGTGATCAACAAGGTGGATACGGTCGCTGACAAATCCAGCTTGCTGCCCTTCATCGAGCGCGTCCGCGGCGCCTTCCCGTTCACTGAAATCGTGCCCTTGTCGGCCGAGCGCGGTAAAAACGTGGATGCATTGCTTGCCGTCTCGCGCACCTACCTGCCTGAAGGCCCGCCCATGTTCGGGCCGGATGATGTCACCGATCGCAGTGAGCGTTTCCTTGCGGCCGAGTTCTTGCGTGAGAAGCTCTTCCGCCTGTTGGGCGACGAGTTGCCTTACGGCATGACGGTCGAGATTGAGCGTTTCGAGGCCGACGGCGGTTTGCGCCGCATCAACGCCGCCATCATTGTCGACAAGCCCGGACACAAAGGCATTGTCATTGGCAAGGGCGGTGAGCATCTCAAGCGCATATCGACCGAAGCGCGCAAAGCTATGGAAGAGCTCTTTGGCGCCAAGATCTATCTCGAAGTGTGGGTCAAGGTGAAGTCTGGCTGGGCCGATGACGAGCGCGCGCTCAAGAGCCTCGGCTACGACTGAGTGAGCGCGTCGTGGGCCAGAAGCAGCGCGTCGATCAACAACCCGGTTTTGTGCTCCACACCCACCCGTATCGGGAAACCAGCCTGATTGTCGAGGTGTTCAGCCGCGACTACGGCCGCATGGCCTTGGTCGCCAAGGGCGCGCGTCGCCCGATGTCTGCCCTGCGCGGTGTGCTGATGGCCTACCAGCCCCTGTTGCTCGATTGGTCGGGCGGCGGCGAGGTGAAGACTTTGGTGCGTGCCGAGTGGCTGGGCGGGCAACCCTTGCTGTCAGGCAAAGAGCTGCTCTGCGGCTATTACCTCAATGAACTGCTCGTCAAGCTCCTCCCGCGTGAGGACGCCCACGCCGAGCTCTATGAACACTATGCCGCGCTGATCCAGCATCTACCCGGCGAAAAACGATTCGAGCCGGTGCTGCGAGCCTTCGAACTGACGCTGTTGTCAGCCCTCGGTTATGGCGTGCCGCTCGAGCATGATGCCGTCACCGAGTCAGCTATCGAGGCTGACGCCCTCTACGGCTATATAATCGACCGCGGCCCCGTGCAAGGCGCCTCGTCAGAAGATGGCCTGCCGATGGTCTCGGGCCAGACCTTGCTTGACATGGCCGCCGGTCGTTTCGACGATCCAAAAACACTGGTGCAGAGCAAGGCCTTGCTGCGCCACCTGATCCAGCACCATCTCGGCGCGCAGCCGCTGCATTCGCGCCGGATGTTCAAGGAGTTGCAAGCACTGTGATTGAATTGGGCGTGAATATCGATCATGTCGCCACCCTGCGTCAGGCGCGGCGAACCTGGGAACCGGACCCGGTCTGGGCCGCAGTCGAGGCGCATCTGGGGGGCGCGGATGGCATCACCGTGCATCTGCGCGAAGACCGTCGCCACATCAACGACGATGATGTGCGCAAGTTGCGCGACCTCACCCAGGTCAAGCTCAACCTCGAGATGGCAGCCACCGATGAGATGGTCGGCATCGCTGCCGCGCTCAAGCCCGAGATGGCCATGTTCGTGCCCGAAGGGCGGCAGGAAGTCACCACCGAAGGCGGTCTCGACATCGTGTCGCAAGAGGCCGCGCTGCGCGACGCCGTGGCCCGGCTTGCCGATGCCGGCATTTCGGTCAGTGTATTCATCGACGCCGACCCGGTTCAGGTCGAGGCGGCGGCGCGCATTGGTGCCCGCGTCTGTGAAATCCACACTGGCCCTTACGCGGCGGCCTTCCATCGCGCCGGTCGCGACGCCGAAAGCCCGACCGTGGTCGCCGAGATCGACAAGATCCGACGTGCTGGCGAGATGATCCGGTCCGCGGGCATGCGCTTCAACGCCGGTCATGCGCTCAACTATTACAACGTCCAGCCCATCGCGCGACTGGCCGGAATTCGTGAGCTGCACATCGGCCACGCCATCGTCTCCCGCGCGGTGTTCAGCGGTCTGCGCGAGGCGGTGCGTGAGATGAAGCGGCTGATGCGCGAAGCGGCCGTGCAAGGCGAGTAGGGCGACGCATGATTCACGGCATCGGCACCGATATGGTCAGCGTCGAGCGCATTCGGCAGGCGCTGGCGCGTCACGGCGATCGCTTTGCCTACCGTATTCTGGCGCCGAGCGAACGTCAGGCCTACCATGATGCGCCGCAGCCAGAGCGCTTGCTGGCCAAGCGTTTTGCCGCTAAGGAAGCCTTCGGCAAAGCCTATGGCACGGGCGTCGCCGTGCCGGCCACCCTGCATTCGGTCGCCATCGTGCGCGACGCGCTGGGCAAGCCCCATTTTGAGTTCCATGGCCCGATGGCCGACATCGTTGCCCGTGACGGTCTGCGCTCGCATGTGAGTCTGAGTGATGAACTCGACTATGTGATCGCCTTTGCGGTGATAGAAAAGGATCCGGCCTGATGCCGACGACACTGCCTCTCGGACCGGTGATGCTCGACGTCGCCGGCCACGCCCTGACCGACGATGAGCGCGTGCGCCTGTGCCACCCGCTGGTGGGCGGGGTCATCCTGTTTGCCCGCAACTACGACAATCCCGCGCAGTTGGCGGCGCTGACCGCCGAGATCCGCGCGCTGCGCGCGCCGGCACTGTTGATCACGGTCGATCACGAAGGCGGGCGGGTGCAGCGCTTTCGCGAAGGTTTTAGTGCTGTGCCGGCGATGGGTGCGCTGGGTAAAGCCTGGTCCGATAATCCCGAGGCCGGTTGCCAACTGGCCCGCGAGGCCGGTTGTGTGCTGGCCAGCGAGCTGATCGCTCATGGCGTGGACCTCAGTTACACCCCGGTGCTCGATCTCGACTACGGCGTCAGTCGTGTGATCGGTGATCGCGCCTTTCACCGTGACCCGGATGCCACCATCGCACTCGCGACCGCGCTAATCGACGGCATGGCCGACGCCGGCATGGGCTGCGTCGGTAAACATTTTCCCGGGCACGGCTTTGTCGAAGCCGATTCGCATGTCGATATGCCGCGCGATACGCGCGATTTCGACGCGATCTGCACGCAGGACATGCGGCCTTTTCACACGCTTGCCAGCCGGCTGGCGGGCGTCATGCCGGCGCATGTGATCTACCCGGCCGTCGATCCCCGGCCGGCGGGCTTCTCGCCCTTCTGGCTGCAAACCGTGCTGCGTGGCCAGCTCGGTTTCGGCGGCGTGATATTCAGCGACGACCTGACCATGGAGGCCGCCACCGAGGCCGGTGATATCGTTGATCGCGCCGAGGCCGCCCGCGCCGCAGGCTGCGATATGGTGCTGGTCTGTAATCGGCCGGATCTGGCGGAAACCTTGCTGTCGCGGTGGCGGCCAGTGGTGCCGGCCTCGCTGTCCGATCGTTTGTGTGCACTGCATGCGCGCCCGTGCGCCGACAGCGTGTGCGTGGGCAGTGCGGCCTACGCGAAGGCAAAAGCACAACTCGCCGCACTGGTCGAGACCACACGCCGTGCCTGAGCATCAATGACGTGACCGCATTCGATCACCAGAGCTTCTTGCGCAACGCGCCCGCCGATCCCGGGGTGTACCGGATGATCGGCGAGGGGGATCAGGTGCTCTATGTCGGCAAGGCCAAGAACCTCAAGAAGCGTCTGTCGTCCTACTTTCGCACTCAGTTGTCCAGCCCGCGCATTGCCATGATGGTCGCGCAGATCGTCGCCGTGGAATTCACCGCCACGCGCTCCGAGGCCGAGGCGCTGATCCTCGAAAACAATCTCATCAAGTCGTTGTCGCCGCGCTACAACATCCTGTTCCGGGACGACAAGTCTTACCCCTACATCACGTTGACCGCGCATGGTTTTCCGCGCCTGGCTTTCCATCGCGGCGGTTTCACCAAAGGTGCCCGTTATTTCGGTCCCTTTCCGGGCAGCGTGTCGGTACGCGACAGCATCCATCTGCTGCAAAAAGTCTTCAAGCTGCGCACCTGCGAAAACGGCGTGTTCGATCACCGATCGCGTCCCTGCCTCTTGCACCAGATCCAGCGCTGTACTGCGCCCTGTGTCGGGCTGATCTCCGAAAAGGACTACGCCGCCGATGTGCGCCTGGCGACCTTGTTTCTTGAGGGGCGAACCTCCGAGGTCATCAACGGACTGACCGACAGCATGGCGGCGGCCGCAGAGCGAATGGCCTTCGAAGAGGCTGCGGCGTTGCGCGATCAGATTCGCGCACTCCAGCAAGTGTTGCATCGTCAATACGTCGATAGCGGCAAGGAAGAGGATGTGGACGTGCTGTGCGCGGTTCAGTCGGAGGGGTTGGTGTGCGTGAATCTGGCAATGATTCGTGGCGGCCGTCATCTGGGTGATCGGCCGCAGTTCCCGGTGGTCAGTGGCGAGTGCTCTACGCAAGATGTGCTGCTCGCTTTCATTGAGCAGCACTACGCCATGCTGCCGCTGCCGGGCAGGATCGTCGCCGCCATCGACACTGCCGCCGTCAAGAGCGTGCTTGAGAGCCTCGGCAAACAGGCGCCTGTCGTGATGCCGCGCCGGCCAATCGAGAAGGGGTGGATGGAAATGGCTGAGCGCAACGCCACGCTTGCCATCCAGGCCCGACTGGCGCAATCCGACCGCAGCGCCTCGCGGCTTGAGGCCTTGCAACTGGCGCTTGGCCTGAGCGAGCCGCCGGCACGCATCGAATGCTTCGACATCAGCCACACGATGGGGGAGGCCACCGTCGCCTCCTGCGTGGTCTGCGAAGGCGGTGCGATGAAGCGCGGCGAATACCGGCGCTACAACATCACCGACATCACGCCGGGCGATGACTACGCCGCCATGCGTCAGGTGTTGTCGCGACGCTACGAAAAAGTCGCCAGCGGTGACGGCGTGTTGCCGGATCTGGTCTTGATTGATGGCGGCAAAGGTCAGCTGTCGATGGCGCTCGAAGTGTTTGCCGAGCTTGGCCTCGATGCCTTGCCGGCGGTTGGCGTGGCCAAGGGGGAAGGGCGCAAGCCGGGGCTGGAGTCGCTCATCTTCGGTGATGGTCGGCCGCCCATGCATCTGTCGCCCGAATCGGCCGCGCTACATCTGGTGCAGGAGATTCGCGACGAGGCGCACCGATTCGCCATCACCGGCCACCGGGCCAAGCGTGGCAAGGCGCGCATCGGCTCCAAGCTCGAGCGTATCGCTGGTGTCGGCCCGACGCGGCGGCGTGCGTTGCTCGCCACCTTTGGTGGTCTGGACGGTGTGCGCAGTGCGACTGTCGACGATTTATGCCGCGTGGACGGGATCAGCCGAACCCTGGCTGAACTGATTCATAGTGAACTCACCGGTGGCGAATCGTGACAAGCCGCGCTGCCAGCGGCTACACTTCGCGCCTGTACTCCCGGTCGGCTTCGACCGGTGGGGCAATTAAACGCATAGACTCATGCCATTGAATATTCCCAATACGCTGACCTGGGCCCGGATCATCATGATTCCGGTGTTTATCGGCGTCTATTACTTGCCCGAAGGCATGATGAGCATGCCCGATCGCAACCTCGTCGCGACCCTGGTGTTCGGCGTGGCTGCGATTACGGACTGGTTCGACGGCTATCTCGCCCGCAGCCTTGGTCAAACCTCGGCCTTCGGCGCCTTTCTCGATCCCGTAGCCGATAAGTTGATGGTCGCCGCCGCGCTCATCATGCTGGTGCAGCTTGGCCGTGCCGACGCGATCATCGCAGTGGTGATCATTGGCCGCGAAATCACCATTTCTGCACTGCGGGAGTGGATGGCGCGTGTCGGGCGCTCAGCCAGTGTTGCGGTGGCATTCGTGGGCAAATTAAAAACTGCCGCACAGATGGTTGCGATCCCCTTGCTTCTGTATAATGCGCCCCTGCTTTCGGTGCAAACGCAGTGGATCGGCACCCTTTTGATCTACATTGCGGCAGCGCTGACCCTGTGGTCGATGGGCTATTATTTGCACCGTGCAATGCCCATGTTGCGGGACAGTGAAAAAGGCTGAAAACGCCTTGACAGAAGAAAATGGCTGCCTATAATGGCGGTCTGTTTTGCGGGAATAGCTCAGTTGGTAGAGCGCAACCTTGCCAAGGTTGAGGTCGCGAGTTCGAGCCTCGTTTCCCGCTCCAGTATTCTGGGGAAAGCGCAGCTTTCCCCTTTTCACTCCCGAGAAATCGGACAGTGAATGGCCAACCTGGCAGTTGGTCAGTGGCGCGGTAGCAAAGCGGTTATGCAGGGGACTGCAAATCCCTCCAGGGCGGTTCGACTCCGCCCCGCGCCTCCAGGAAAGTATTGCGGGAATAGCTCAGTTGGTAGAGCGCAACCTTGCCAAGGTTGAGGTCGCGAGTTCGAGCCTCGTTTCCCGCTCCAAAAACACGAAGGGGAAGCCGTCTGGCTTCCCCTTCTGTTTTTCCGCCGCGCTTCGGCGACGCTATCATGGGCGAGTGTTCGCCGGATGGCTGTCATGACATTTCCCCGATTTCTCGATCTACCCGATACGGTCGCCCCGGATTACGAAGGCGGCAGCCTGCTCAATCTGATGGTCACGTTGCGGCGGCGCTTTGGCGATGGCCGTGTCGCTATGCCCGGCTTGCGCGACCCGGGCGCGCTGCGCCTCGCTGACGCGCGTGTCGTCGTTTTGTTGATGATCGACGGGCTGGGCGCGCACGACCTCGCCACACGGGGCGCTGGCAGCTTTCTTGCCCGGCATCAGGCCCGCACGCTGAGCAGCGTATTTCCGGCGACCACGGCAAGCGCGATCACCACGAGTTTGACTGGCATCTCGCCAGCCGAACACGGACTCACCGGCTGGTATATCCGTGATGATCGTTTTGGTGGCGTGCTCGCGCCTTTGCCGATGGTGCGACGAGACAGGGAGCCCATGACCGGCTGGTGGCGCATGCCGCGCCTGTTTCCCTATCCCAGCCTGTTTCAGCGGCTCGATACCCGAAGCGTGATGGTCGCGCCGGAATCCATTCTCGGCTCACCTTTCAATCTGCGCCATTCGCGGGGCGTCGCGCGGCGATATGCCTATCAGAGCCTGCCGGATTTTGAATCGCAGCTGATTCAGTCGGTGCATGATCTTGGCAGTCTGGACGGTTTTGTGTACGCCTACCACCCCGACTACGACAGCCTCGCGCACCAGTTCGGTATCGCCTCGGTCGAATGCGACGCGCACTTGGAGGCGATTGACGCGATGGTCTCGCGGGTGAGTGCGGCGCTTGCCGGCAGCGGCGCACTATTGCTGGTGACAGCCGACCACGGTTTCATCGACTCTCCACCCGAGCGCCAATGCGATATTGCCTCGGAAGGGCGGCTGCAAAGACATCTGGACGGGCCGCTGTGGGGTGAGCGACGGGTGGCCTACTGCCGGGTAAAAAAGGGCTGCCACGCGCAGTTTGAGCTGGAGGCTATCGCGCAGCTTGGCGACCGCTTCCATGTCGTGCGAGGGCAGCGCCTTATCGACGCCGGCGTGTTCGGCCCGGCCGCCAAGCCATCACCCAGGCTACGTGAGCGTGTTGGCGATTTCGCCCTGATCGGACGAGACAACTGGACGCTCTACGACTGGCTGCCGAAGGAGCATCGCTATCCGATGCTGGGTGTGCATGCCGGGATTTCGGCGGCCGAAATGTTGATTCCGCTGGTCGCCATTCGCTGCTGACGTGGCTTAGTGAAGGTCTTCTTTCGGGGCGGGGATCGGCAGCACACCGATGCCTTCGTCTAGCAACTCGGCCACCTCGTCGATGGATGCCTGCCCGCGGATGCTTCGGTCTGGCGCGTCGCCGTGGTGAATGCGGCGCACTTCAGCGGGGAAGGCCTTGCCGACGTCTTCGGCTTTTTGTGCGAGTTGTCGCAAGCTGGCGACCGCCAGTGCTGCCGCGTCTTCTGTGCGCGACGGGGTAAGCTGGTTTGCCGGGGCTGCAGCCCCGGTTCGCACGTAAGGGGCGGAGGGCAGGCGCGTGATCTCGCTGCAGGCGCAGACCGGGCAGTCGATCCTGCCCTCAGCCTTTTGGACGTCAAAGGCGTCAGAGGACGCAAACCAGCCTTCAAAGGCGTGGTCGTTTGCGCAGCGCAGATTGAGGACGATCACGTCGAGACTCCGGCAGACCGAATCAGGTGCTCTGCGAGGCGGAGGACAAAAAGTGTCTTGCGTGTCATTACCGGTGCCTTTTCTTGAAAAGACTGTTCACGATAGGACCGTGATTGCCGCTGTGAATTCGCCGGCCGTGCTGACTGATCACTGGCGCCTTCGCCTCCGTATCAAAGCGCTTGCTCACGCGCGATGCATCGCGACAGCTGGGTCTTTGGCGCGAGCTGGATTTTACGGAGAAGCTCGACGGAGACGTCATTGAGCTTGTGTCGCTCACGCAGCTCACGCTCCAGCCTTGAAAGAAGACTTGCCGCCATCTCGGCATCGGCCAGGGCGCGGTGATATCGGCCGGCAACCGGCAGATTGGCATATGCCACCAAGGCGCTGAGTTTGTGGCTTGGTGCTTGCGGAAAAATGCGCCGTGACAACAGCAATGAGCACACGAACGGCTGTCGACGGCTTCGGTCGATTCGTGCCAATTCGGCATCCCAGAACTTGCTGTCGAATGAGGCATTGTGGGCCACCAGGGGGTAGCTGCCGACGAAGTCGTACACCTCACGCATGACCGCTGCCGCTGGCGGCGCCGCCTGGATCATGTCGTTGCTAATGCCGGTCAGCGATTCGATGAAGGCAGGAATCCTGGCGCCGCAATTCATCAGGCTTTGGTAGCTGTCGACAATCTCGCCGTTCTTGAGAATCACCGCGGCGATTTCGGTCGCACGGTCGCCTTGTCCGGGCGAGAGCCCCGTCGTTTCAAAGTCGATGACTGCAACCGTCTCCATGGGTCGGAATCCTTGACTTAACCGGGCAGGGCCGTGGCCCGGCATGCGTCGCATACCTCCCACGGCGGGCAGTCACACACACGGGCGTGCTCGACATAGCGGCTGCCCACCTGAACGCGGCTCGTTGTGCTTCTCGGCTTGGCTGCGGCGCGGGTGGGCGCTTGAGGGCTGGCGGCGGTGCCGTCATGGGGCGTGGGCGACCACGCGGAAAAATCCGAGAGGTCTTCCTTGCCGTCGACGTACCAAATCTTTCGGGCGGGGTCCCAGCGCGCACCCAGTTGCTTTGCCTGGTCTTTTTCCGCGTAGGGGACCTTCAGATTCATTCTCATGGCGTGCTCATGCAAAGGCGAGGGGCGGGTCGTCGACGCTGCGCAAGGTGGTACGCCTGCGCGTGTTCGGATAAGTGAAAAAACAGGCTGAAATCCTCAGCGAGAGATTTCAGCCTGTCGTGTTGGTGCCCGGAGCGGGAATCGAACCCGCACAGCCAAAGGCCGAGGGATTTTAAGTCCCTTGTGTCTACCGATTTCACCATCCGGGCAGCAAGGTCGCACTCAGGCGATCAATGCTCTTTTTCGGGCAGGACGATGTTGACCTCGAGCACTTCGTAGTTGTCCTGACGCTCAAGGTTCACCTTGATGTCGTCGGGGTTCACCTTGACGTACTTGGAGATGACCGCGATCAGTTCTCTTTGCAGGTCGGGCAGGAAGTCCGGCGACCCGTCACGCGGGCCATGCTCGCGGGCAATAATCAGTTGCAGGCGCTCTTTGGCCAGGTTTGCCGTTTTGGGTTTGCTGCCGAACAGCATACTGAGCAGGGACATGTCACTTCCCTCCGAACAGGCGCTTCATCAGGCCCGGCTTTTCATAGGTCGCGAAGCGCAGGGGGCGCTCTTCTTCGAGGAAGCGTGCGATCACGTCCTGATAGGCTTCTGCGACATCCGTCCCCTTGAGGTGGATGGCCGGCGAGCCTTGGTTAGAGGCGTGCAGTACGGCTTCCGATTCGGGAATGACGCCGATCAGCTCGACGCGGAGCAACTCCTGAATATCCTTGTAGGACAGCATCTCGCCTTCTTCAACGCGCTTGGGTGAGTAGCGGGTGATGAGCAGGTGCTCCTTGACCGGATCAAGGCCGTCTTTGGCACGTTGCGACTTGGACTGCAGGATGCCCAGGATGCGATCGGAGTCGCGCACCGACGAGACTTCCGGGTTGGTGACGATGATCGCCTCGTCGGCGAAGGTGAGCGCCATCACGGCGCCACGCTCGATGCCGGCGGGTGAATCGCAGACGACGTAGTCATACCCCATGTGCTCGAGTTCTTTGAGCA
Organism: Nitrogeniibacter sp.; assembly: GCA_041600915.1. Classification (GTDB taxonomy): domain Bacteria; phylum Pseudomonadota; class Gammaproteobacteria; order Burkholderiales; family Rhodocyclaceae; genus Nitrogeniibacter. Next base: position 11,518 of record JBFIJC010000010.1, on the reverse strand, counting down.
CGGTCTTGACGCCTTCTTCGGTCAGGGCGTCCTTGTCGCGGGTTTGTGAGGCCGGCAGGATGAACAGGTTCTCGCAGTGTTTGTCCTTGATCAGCGCCTGGCTCAGTTTGGCTTCGCCGTTGACGACGTTGATCAGGTCATACACCACGCGGCGCTCGCAGCCCATGATGAGGTCGAGGTTGCGCAGGCCGACGTCGAAATCGATGACGGCGGTTTTGAATCCGCGCAGGGCCAGGCCCGATGCGAACGCTGCGCTGGTGGTCGTCTTGCCGACGCCGCCCTTGCCGGACGTTACTACGATGATTCGAGTCACGATACTTCCTTCCTGTGTGTGCCGCGCTTACAGAGTCTGCAGCGGCGCAATCGTCAAAATCTGGTTGTCGCCTTCACCCTTGAGCCAGGCCTGGGCGGTTTTGCCGGCCACGGACTCGGGGATGCCTTTTTCGAAGGTGCGATAGACCCCGGCGATGGACACCAGCTCGGGGCCAAAATTGGTGCTGAACACCCGGGCGCGGGTATTGCCTTGCGCCCCGGCCAGTGCGCGGCCGCGCAGCGGGCCGTAGCAGTGGATGCTGCCGTCGGCGATGACTTCGGCGCCATGGCTGACGCCGCACAGCAGCACCAGGTCGCCGCCACGGGCATAGGCCTGCTGACCGGAGCGCAGCGGGCGGTCGATGATGAGCGTCGGTTCGGCGGCGGCGACGGGCGCGGCTTTGGGCGCCTCAACGGGGGGCGCTGCGACCGGTGCCGGGGCTGCTGCGGCGGGCGCCTCAGGCGCGCTGATGCTGGCGTTGTCGGCATCGAGCACGGCCAGACCAATCTTGCGCGCGCCTTCAATGAAAGCCTCGGGCAGATTGCTGACGGCGACCGGTTGCAGGCGGTAGCGGCGCAGCAGGCTGGCGATGCCCGGCCAGTCGATGCGTTCGGGCGTGCCGGCCAGCTCGGCAAAATCGAGGATGGTGGCTTCGCGGTTGAAGAAGTCAGGCATGCCGCCGAGCAGGGTGTGCATGGCGTCGGCCAGGCGCATCGGGTCGGTGTCGCGCAGGCGTGCGGTCATGACGCCCAGTGTTGCGCCCCGGAATTCGATGGGTTTGGATGATGCGGAGACTGGGTTCATGCGGGGCCGATGAGCTGTCAAATCCTGCGAGTTTACTGGCCGTAGAGGCTGGGGGCAAGATTCCGGTGGAATCTCTCCGCCAGCCGGTTCAGTGTTGGGTGGGTGGTGCGTCGGGGGCGGCGAACAGTTCGTGGACGGCGTCGGCGTCAAAGCGGTAGGTGTGGTTGGACATGTCGTCGTGAATCTCGACCACGCCTTGGGCTTCGAGCACCGATTCGAGTTCTTCGCGGCCGAGTCCGCGCAACATGGCTTTGACCTTGTCGGGGTCGGCCGGCCAGCGATGCAGCACCGGGCGCGGGGCAAAAACACGCACCGTCTCTTCGTGAAACAGTCGGGCAAGCACCTCTTCGGGCGGCAGGCTGCGCAGCTCGTCGGGTTTGACCGTGGCGGCAAGACTGGTGACGCGCGCCCAGCCGTCGGGGTCGCGCAGGTCGGCGTCGGGCAGTTTCTGCAGGAACAGGCCGGCGGCGGTGTCGCCATTGGCCACCAGCCACAGCGTGGCGGGTTGCTGTTCGGATTGCGCCAGATAGTGCTCGAAGACGGCGGCGACGGTGTTGCCTTCGAGGGGCACCAGGCTCTGGTAGGGCTGGTCGAGGCCGGCGATGTCGAGCGTCAGTTGCAGGTGGCCGTCGCCAATGAGTGCATCGAGGGCGTCCTCGGTGGCGCTGGTGTCGGCCTTGGCGTAGCCGCGCAGGTTGAGCGCTTCGGTGCAGTCGACCACCATCAGGGAGAGCGGACCGTGGCCTTGCATCTGAAAGGTGAGGCGGCCGGGCTGCTTGAGGTTGGCCGACATGATCGCGGTCACGGCAGTGAGCTCGCCGAGCACGGCGCGCACGGCCGGGGCGTAGCCGCGCTTGGCGGTCATGGCGCGCCATGCGTCGTTGATCTGGACGATGCTGCCGCGGATGTCGAGATCGTCAAACAGGAAGGGCTGGACGAGGCTGTCTTCGCGCAGCATCAGCGGGGCTCCGTGAGTTCGGTGGCGTAGGTGTCGGCCTTAAAACCCATCAGCAGCCGACCGTCGCCGGTGTCGAGCACCGGGCGTTTGATCAGGCTGGTGTGGGCGGCCATCAGGGCGATCGCGTCGGCGTCGCTGGCGATCTGGCGGGTGTCGTCGGGCAGCTTGCGCCAAGTGGTGCCGCGCGTATTGACCAAGGGGGTGCGGGTGACGCGGGCAACCCAGTCGGTCAGCGTGGCTTCGTCGATGCCGTCGCGTTTGTAGTCGTGGAAGTGGTAGGCGATGCCATGGCTGCCGAGCCAGGCGAAGGCCTTCTTCATGGTGTCGCAGTTGCGGATGCCGTAGATGCGGATCATGGTCGTGTCGTGTGTGTTGGCGAGCATTGTCTCAGAAAATCCCAAGCCCTTATTTTTTCAATGCTTTGGCGAGCGCGGCGGCCATGTTGCCGTGACGATTGGCCTCATCTTTACGCGGCGCGCGATCTGCACGCGGGGCGGGTTTCGGCCGGTCTGAATTCTTTCGCTCGGCGGGCTTTCGCGCATCGGCCGGCGTGTCTGACAGCCGCATGGTGAGCGCGATGCGTTTGCGCGGCAGGTCGACTTCGAGCACCTTGACCGGCACCACATCGCCGGCTTTGACGACCGTGCGCGGATCTTTCACGAAGGTGTTGGACAGCGCGGAAATGTGCACCAAGCCGTCCTGATGCACGCCGATATCGACGAATGCACCAAAGTTGGTGACGTTGGTGACCACGCCTTCGAGCACCATGCCTTCGGCCAGATCGCTCAGCTTTTCGACGCCGTCGCGGAAGCTGGCGGTGCGGAAGGCGGGGCGGGGGTCGCGGCCGGGTTTGTCGAGTTCGGCGAGGATGTCATTCACCGTCGGTTCGCCAAAGCGTTCGTCGGCGTAGCGCTTGGCCTCCAGCGCCTTGAGCGTGCGGCTGTCGCCGATGATGCTGCCGACGTCGCGCTGGATGTCGGCGAGGATCTTTTCGACCAGCGGATAGGCTTCGGGGTGCACCGCCGAGGCGTCGAGCGGGTTGCTGCCGCCAATCACGCGCAAAAAGCCGGCGGCCTGCTCGAAGGTCTTGTCGCCCAGGCGCGGCACGGCCTTGAGTGCGCGACGGTCGGCGAAGGGGCCATTGCTGTCGCGATGGGCGACGATGTTGTTGGCGAGCGTGCTGTTGAGGCCGGAGATGCGGCTGAGCAGGGCGGCGGAGGCGGTGTTCACGTCCACACCCACTGCATTCACGCAGTCTTCGACGACGGCGTCGAGCATGCGCGCCAGACGGGTCTGGTTGATGTCGTGCTGGTACTGGCCGACGCCGATGGACTTCGGGTCAATCTTGACCAGTTCGGCCAGCGGGTCCTGCAGGCGGCGGCCGATCGAGGCAGCGCCGCGCAGGCTCACATCCAGGTCGGGAAACTCCGCGGCGGCCAGCGCCGAGGCGGAATACACCGAGGCGCCGGCTTCGGACACCATCACCTTGGTGAGTTTCAGTTCCGGATGGCGCTTGATCAGCTCGGCGGCGAGGCGGTCGGTCTCGCGCGAGGCGGTGCCGTTGCCAATGGCGATCAGATCGGCGCCGTGCTTCTTGGCCAGGCGGGCCACTTCGGCCAGGGCGCCGTCCCAGTCGCGGCGCGGTTCGTGCGGGTAGATGGTGGCAGTGTCGACCAGCTTGCCGGTGCCATCGACCACGGCCACCTTGACGCCGGTGCGCAGGCCCGGATCGAGGCCGATGGTGACACGCGGGCCGGCCGGGGCGGCGAGCAGCAAATCCTTGAGGTTGCCGGCAAAGACGCGGATGGCTTCTTCTTCGGCGCGCTCGCGCAGGGTGTTCATGAGTTCGAGCTCAAGATGCACCGCGATCTTGACCGACCAGGCCCAGCGCGCGGTCTCCATCAACCAGCGATCGGCGGCGCGGCCGTTGTCGCGAATGCCAGCATGGCGCGCCACAGTCAGCTCGCAGGGGCCCAACTCGCCGGCGGGCGGCGGGTCAGACAGCTCGATACCAAGGCGCAGTACCCCTTCGTTGCGGCCGCGCAGTAAGGCCAGCAGGCGGTGCGAGGGGATGCTGCTGACGGCTTCCGAAAAGTCGAACCAGTCGCGGAATTTGGCGCCTTCGGCCTCTTTGCCTTCGACCACGGCCGAGACGATGCGGCCGCGCTCGTTCAGCAGGCCGCGCAGTGCGTCGAGCAGGGTGGCGTTTTCGCTGAACTGTTCAATCAGGATCTGGCGGGCGCCGTCGAGTGCCGCCTTGGTGTCGGCAATGCCGGCCTCGGCGTTGAGATAGCCTGCGGCCTCGGTCTCGGGTGTCAGGCTCGGATCGGCCAGCAGGGCTTCGGCCAGCGGGGCCAGACCGGCTTCGCGGGCGATCTGTGCCTTGGTGCGGCGCTTGGGCTTGTAGGGCAGGTAGAGGTCTTCGAGGCGCTGTTTGGTGTCGGCGGTCACGATCTGCTCGCGCAGCACATCGGTCATCGCACCTTGCGACTCGACGGATTCGAGAATGGTGGCGCGGCGCGATTCAAGCTCGCGCAGATAGCCGAGGCGGTCTTCGAGCGTGCGCAGTTGCGTATCGTCGAGACCACCGGTGACTTCCTTGCGATAGCGGGCGATGAAGGGCACGGTGGCGCCTTCGTCGAGCAGGGCGATGGCGGCCACCACCTGTCGTTGGGTGGCTTTGAGTTCTTCCGCCAGGCGGTGTTCGATAGTGTGGGGCATGGGTGCGTTGGCGTTTGAAAAGGCGGTCAGTGTGCAGAAGCGCTCGCCCGGCGGCAAGCGCGGCTCGGACAGTCGGGATACAATTTGACGCTCTTGTTTCTCCAGTGTGCCCCGTCCATGAAGTCTGTGTTTCGTTCAATCTGTGTGCTGCTCGCGGCCTTGGCTGTGCTGCAAGGCCCGGCCAGCGCGGCCAGCCCGGCCGCGGCGGTGGTTGATCCGTCGCGTCTGGGCACCGTGCGTATGCCCGAGGGCGACGGCAGCGTGGCGCCGGTGCCGACGGTGCGCGCCTATGCGATTGATGGTCGTCGCTTCTATTACGGTGGTCAGCAATACATCCTGGATGCGCCGGTGGTGGCGGAAGATCACGGCAGTCTGGCACGCCAGCGTCTGCAAGAGATGCTCGACGGCGGCGATCTCAGCGTGCAGCCGCTCGGCGACAAAATCGAGGACTCCGAGCGCGCGCAGGTGCGTATCAATGGCGAGCTGCTGACCGCGCCACCTGTCAATTAGGCCCTACGAGCAGGCTCTGGCGCCCCCACCACTGCGCGTCAGCCGCGAGTGTGATGGGGTTTTTGACTGCCGCAGCTTCAACGCAGAGCATGCGCCGGAAGTCCTTGTCCGGCATGTCGGCCAGGGCTGCGGCGCCGGCTTCCCATGGGTTCCACACCACCACGTCGGTGAAGTTTTCCTGATCGATCTGTAGCGCACGGCCGCCATCGTCGAGCACCAGCGGCCGGCGAACATCGTGGTAGATGCGGTCGATGGGGTCGTCAATCTGCAGGAGGGGCATCGGGTCCGTCTTGCGTGCACCGCCGTCGCAGTGATCGGTGTAGTGCAGGCCTTTCAGCCCATGGAGCTCGGCCAGCTCCACTTCGCCGACACGCAGGTAAGTGTGCAGCGCGGCGGTGAAATCAAACGGGTCGGCGCCGGTGTTGGTGACTTCAAGCTCCATGTCGAAGCGGTTGCCACCCACGTTGATGGTCAGCTCCAGCGAAAACAGATACGGCCACAGGGCCACAGTCGCGTCGTCGCTGTCGATGCCGAGGGTGAGCATGACTTGCCCGTCCACCTCGCGTTGATTGATGAGGCGCCACAGGCGGTTGCGTACCAGGCCATGGCGGGGCAGCGGGCCGTGGGCGGCAAACTGCGGAAAGCACACCGGCACGCCGCCGCGGATGGCGGTACGACCGTCAAACACGGCTTGGTCGCTGAGGTAGAGCCAGGGTCGGCCCCCCGCCGGTTGCCAGTGCAGCACCTGCCCGCCAAACAGGCTGACAGTGGCTTCGGCGCCGTCGGCCGTGCGGACCTGAATGACCGGCTGGCCGTGAAGTGTGTCAGTGGAAATAGTTGATTTCATTTTTTAACGGTTTTGCGCTGCGTGTTCGGGATGCCGGGGGCAACTGAGCAAATGGTCATTTACCATTCCGGTCGCCTGGGCGAAGGCATAGCAGATGGTGGAGCCGACAAACTTGAAGCCGTGGCGTTTGAGTTCACGGCTGAGGGTGTCGGACAAAGGCGTTTTACCCGGCACCTCGGCCATGGTCTGCGGTCGGTTGATGTGCGGCTGACCATCGACAAATTGCCATAGCCAACGGTCAAAGCTGCCTTCGCGCGCCTGCAGTTCAAGAAACGCGCGGGCGTTGCCGATGGTCGCGCGGATTTTGCCTGCGTGACGAATGATGCCGGCGTCGGCGACCAGTCGGGCGATGTCGTCATCGGTGTACTGGGCGATGCGCGCGATGTCGAAATTGTCGAAGGCGCGGCGGTAGCCATCGCGTTTTTGCAGCACGGTCCACCATGACAGACCGGCCTGCGCGCCTTCGAGGGTCAGCATCTCGAACAGCATCCGGTCGTCGTGTTGCGGCACGCCCCATTCTTCGTCGTGATAGGCGACGTAGAGCGGTTCAGTGCCGCACCAGGGGCAGCGGTCGGTGAGCGTGGGTATGTCGGCCACAATGTCGCCTCCGGGAGTGGAGGCGACATTGTAGCCTTGTGCGCCGCTTAGTCCTGCAGCGCGAGGACGCCGAGCTTGACGGTGCTGTCGTCCGGATCGCTCGACAGGACAAAGCCGAGGCTTTGCACGAAGCGCAGCATGCGGTCGTTATTGGCCAGGAAAACGCCGTTCATGTAGACCAGGCCACGGTTGCGGGCGGTCTCGATGAGTACGCCCATCAGACGACGCGCCAGACCGCGGTGTTGCCAGTCGTCGGCTACCACCACAGCGAATTCGCAGGATTCGCCATCCGGATTCACCGCGTAGCGGCAGACGCCGATTTCGGTTTCTTCATCGTTTTCGGTGACCGTCGCCACAAAGGCCATCTCGCGGTCGTAGTCGATTTGCGTGAGGCGCACAACCATGGCGGGCGGCAACTCGCGCATGGTGTTCATGAAGCGGAAGTACTTGGTCTCGGCGGACAGCTTGCGCACGAAGTTCACTTCGAGGTCGGCGTCTTCCGGCTTGATGGCGCGGATGGTGACGTCGGTGCCGTCGGGCAGCGTCCAGTGCGTGGTCAGGTGCTGCGGATAGGGGTGGATCGACATGTGATCGTAGCGATCCGCCATCGGCGAGACGTTGTCGGCGACGATGCGCGCATCGACGGCGACGGCGCCGTTTTCGTCGACGATCAGCGGGTTGATGTCGAGCTCTTTGAGCCAGGGCAGCTCGCAGACCATTTCCGAGACGCGCAGCAACACCATCTCCAGCGCATCCATGTCGACCGGCGGCATGTTGCGGAACTCGTCGAGATAGGCCGAGACGCGGGTTGAGCGGATCAGGTCGCGTGCGAGGTAGGTGTTGAGCGGCGGCAGGGCGATGGCGCGGTCTTTTTGCACCTCGACGCGCGTACCGCCCTCACCAAAGGTGATGATCGGGCCGAAAACCGGATCGCGTCGCACGCCAACCATCAGCTCGCGGCCATTGCGCTTGATCACCATCGGCTCGATGGCGATGCCATTGATGCTGGCGTTCGGATGGGTACGGCGCACGCCCTCGAGGATCTCCTGGTAGGCGGTGCGCACGGCTGCGAGGCTGGTGAGGTTGAGGCGAACACCGCCGACATCTGACTTGTGGGTGATGTCGAGCGAATCGATCTTCATCACCACCGGCAGGCCGATCTCTTCAGCCAGCACCATGGCCTCGGTGGCCGAGCGGGCAACAACCGTTTGCGCGATGGGGATGCGGAAGGCGGCGAGGATGGCCTTCGACTCCATCTCGTTGAGCACCTTGCGGCGCTCGTTGAGCGCGGTTTCGATGACCAGGCGGGCGCTTTCGATCGACGGCGGATTGTTTTGCGACAAGGACGCCGGCGTCTGCGCCAGCAGCTTCTGGTTGCGGTAATAGGCCGAGATATGGCTGAACAGCTCGACCGCCGGCTCGGGCGTGCGGAAGGTCGGGATGCCCGCGCCTTCGAACAGCTTGCGCGCCTCGCCGACTTGCTCTTCGCCCATGAAGCAGGTCACCACCGGTTTGTCGGCGCTGCGCTCTTCTTCGATGATCGCCTTGGCGATGTCGGTGGCCTTGGTCATGGCTTGCGGCGTGAGCATTACCAGCACGCCGTCGACGTTCGGACCTTCGAGCACGGCTTTGATGGCGCCGCGGTAGCGGTCAACATCGGCGTCGCCGAGAATGTCGATCGGGTTGCCGTGCGACCAGGTGGCCGGCAGGCAGGCGTTGAGCTTGGCCATCGTGGTGTCGGACAGCTGCGACAGGGGAATGCCCAGATCGAGCGCCCGGTCGGCGGCCATCACGCCCGGTCCGCCGCCATTGGTGATGATGGCCAAGCGGTTGCCGCGAGGGCGGAAGTGCGAGAACAAGGCGTTGGCGGCAGCAAAGAGCTGGCCGAGGCTGTACAGCCGGATCACGCCGGCGCGACGGATGGCTGCGTCGAAGACCGCATCGTCGCCGACCTGCGCGCCGGTATGGCTGAGAACAGCCTTTGAGGCTTCCGGGTGGCGGCCGACCTTGATGAGCAGCACGGGTTTGACGCGGGCTGCACCGCGCAGCGCGCTCATGAAGCGTCGTGCGTCGCGCAGGCCTTCTACGTACAGAAAGATGCTTTCGGTGCGCGGGTCCGAGATCATGAACTCGAGGGCTTCGCCGAAATCGACATCGCGGGACGAGCCCAGCGACACGACGGTCGAGAAGCCGACGTTGTTCGGGCGTGCCCAGTCGAGAATCGCGGTGCACAGCGCGCCCGATTGCGAGATCAGGCCGATCGAACCGGGCAGGGCGCGGCCGTGGGCGAAAGTGGCGTTGAGGCCGAGGTCGGGGCGCATGATGCCCAGACAGTTCGGACCGAGCAAGCGGATCTTGTGGCGGCGTGCGGTATCCATGACCGAGCGCTCAAGCGCAGCACCGCGCGGACCCGTCTCGGAGAAGCCGGCGGACAGGACAATGGCAGCCTTCACGCCAGCGCGGCCACAGCTATCGATGATGGCGGGCACTTTTTGCGCTGCGGTGGCGATGACGACCAGGTCGAGGCGCTGCGGCACATCTTCAACGCTCTTGTAGCACTTGATCCCGCTCACTTTGTCGTGTTTGGGATTGATGGCGAAGATCTTGCCCTTGAAGCCCGCGTCAAGCATGTTGCGGATCAGTACGCCGCCGACCGTAGACTCGCGGTCGCTCGCGCCAATCACGCCAACGGATTTGGGCTCGAAGAGCGGGGTGAGATAGTGCTTTTCTTTCATCGTCTTGGTCCGTACTCAATGGCAGTCGAAATGAACGCGTTCGCGGACACCGAAGAAGCTGCCGGGGAGCGATTGCTGAAACATAGTGCAGTGCAGCAAACGGCATTCTGACACAGATCAGTTTTACTACGGCTCAGTTTGCAGAATGTTTGAGGAATGTGTCGCATTCCGTGTGGCGTTCGCGATGCAAGGCGAGCGGGTGGGGCTCGCTCTGGTGCGAGCTATTGCCCACGGAACCAGCACAAACGCGACTAATGGCCGATGGAGAAGCTGAATCGGGCACCTTCGCCAGGGGCGGACTCCGCCCGAATCTGGCCGCCGTGCCGCTGGATGATGCGTGCCACCGTGGCCAGGCCGATGCCTGAGCCGGCGTATTCGCTGGTGACATGGAGCCGGTTGAAGGGCTGAAAGAGCTTGTCGGCGTAGGCCATGTCGAATCCGACGCCGTTGTCGGCAATGCAGAACATGACTTCGTCGTCGTCGCGGGTGGCGAAGAAGGCAATTTGCGTGACGGCTTGGTTTGCCGAAAATTTCCAGGCGTTGCGCAGCAGATTCTCGAGGACAACCCGTATGAGTGCGCGGTCGGCGTGGGCGGTCAGGCCCGGTGTGATGTCCATCTCAAGCACGCGATCGGGGGCTTCGTGGCGCATGTGAGTGGTCAGCTCCTCGACCAGCTGGCTGAGATCGATGTTCTCGCGGCGCAGCGTCTGGCGGGTCAGCCGGGCGAGCTCGATGAGATCGTCGATCAGATGCGCCATTCGCAGGCTCGCCGCGCGAATGCGCGCCAGATAGGCGCCCGATTCGGCATCAAGCCGTTCGGCCATGTCTTCTTGCAGAATGCTGGCGAAGCCTTCGATGGCGCGCAGCGGTGCACGCAGGTCGTGCGAGACCGAGTAGGAGAAGGCTTCCAGCTCCCGGTTGGAGGCTTCGAGCTCGGCGGTGCGAGCCCTCACGCGGGCTTCGAGCTCCATGTTGATGTTCTTGAGCGTCAGCTCGGCGACCTTGCGTGTGGTGATGTCGTCCAGGGAGCCCATGATGCCGATGGCGCCGCCATCGGGGCGGGTCATCTGCCGAGCGTGAGCTTCCAGCCAGCGGATTTCGCCCTCGGTGGTGCGGATCCGCAGTTCCATGACTTCGTCGTGGGCGGCGCCGGCGTTGAGTTTGTTGAACAGGACGCGCGCGCGCCTGCGGTCGTCCGGATGCAGGAAGGCGGCCAGCGGCTGACCGACGCTGTGCGCTATCGTATGGCCGGAGATTTGCACCCAGGCGGGATTGAGAAACGTAAACACGCCCTCAAGATCGGTCTGGAAAATGACTTCGTTGATCGATTCCACCACCTCCTGGTAGCGCGTCCGGCTCTCTTGCAGGGCCCGCTCGGCGAGCACGCGGTCTGAGATGTCGCGAATCACCCGAAGCGTGGCCGGACCACCCTCGAAGTCGATGACGACGGCGGTGGATTCCACTTCGACGTCGGCACCGCCCAGCCCCTGAAAACGGAACTGCGCGCGCGGCAGGGTCTGCCCGGCTGGCAGGCGCCCGGCCAGTGCGAGCGCCTGTCGATGGTCTTTGGCCTGTGGTTTTTCAAAGAAGCGGCTGAGGGGGGTGTCAAGCAAGCCTGCAGTGTTGGGTGCGCCGAAGATTTGCGTTGCCGCAGCGTTGGCGAACAGTATCCGGTCGTCACGATGCACGATGATGCCGTCTGGCGTGACATCGACCAGCCGTCGATAGCGGCTTTCGGCGGCGCGTCGTTCGCGTTGGGCGACGATACGCGCGGTGATGTCTTCCACGATGGTAATGAAGCCTTTGAGCGCACGATGCTCATCGCGCAAGGCGGTGACCGAGATATGGGCCCACACCGTATGCCCGTCCTGATGGACATAGCGCTTCTCGCGCTGATGCGATGAAATCTCGCCACTGACAAATGCGCGATAGATCTGCTCGTCCGCGGCTTGATCGTCCGGATGGGTAAAGGTACGGAAGTCGCGCCCGAGCAAGGCACGCCTCGGATAACCCAGCATATGCGCAAACGCGGC
>JBFIJC010000009.1:0-33062 GCA_041600915.1 Nitrogeniibacter sp. | reverse complement strand
GCTGGTGCTCGCCATTTCGGCCAACTCACCCGGGCTGTTCGGCCACGAGCTGTGGCAAGAGACCCGCGTACCGCTGTTCAAGCAATCCATCGACACCCGCATCAAGGATCGCTACCGCTGGCACCAGAGCGCCCGCGTCGGTTTCGGCCACGGCTGGGTGCGCCAGGGCGCCTACGAACTGTTCGCCGAGTCGGTGCTGCTGTATCCGCCCTTCTTCCCGATCTGCGGCGAGCACGATCCGCTCGAAGAGCTCACCCAGGGCCGCACGCCGGCGCTCGAAGAATTACGCCTGCACCAAAGCTCGGTGTGGCTGTGGAACCGCCCGGTCTATGACGACGCCGGCGGCGGCCACCTGCGGATCGAGATCCGCGCCCTGCCGGCCGGCCCGACACCCATCGACATGGTGGCCAACGCCGCCCTGTGCATCGGGCTGGCCGAGGGCTTGCGCCCGCAGATCAACGCCCTGCTGCCAGCGCTGCCCTTCACCCTGGCCGAATACAATTTCTATCGCGCAGCGCAGGACGGCCTGGCCGCCAAGCTGGTCTGGCCCGATCCGCAACAGACGGGCTGTCACGAGCAAAGCGCGGCCGATCTGCTCAAGCGCTACCTGCCGCTCGCCCACGACGGGCTGCGGGCCATCGGCGTATCCGATACCGAAGCCTGTGGCTATCTCGCCGTCATCGAGCAACGCCTGGCCAGGGGGCAAACCGGCGCACGCTGGCAGCGTAATACGGTGCACCAGCTCGAAACACAACACCCGCCCGAGCGCGCCGCACGCGACATGCTGGCCCGCTACCATGAGCACAGTCTGTCGAATACGCCGGTCGGCGAATGGAACTGAACGCAATGCCCCTGTCTGATCTGCCCGCCGCGCTGGCGCCGCATTTTCACACCCTGCAAGACCCCTCGCCTGACAGCCTGGGCGACACACCGGAAGCCTTTCTGGCCTCGCTCGACGGCCCGACCTGCATCGTGCTGACGGGCGCCGACCCCGGCCGTTGTCGTGCACTCGTCACGCTGCTACACGGCAACGAACCCTCGGGCCTGCGGGCGCTGCATCGCTGGATACGGGCCGGAAATCAGCCAGCGATCACCATCGTCTGCGTGATCGCCGCGGTCGACGCCGCGCAGCACCCGCCGGTGTTCAGCCACCGCGTACTCACCGGCCGGCGTGATCTGAACCGCTGTTTTCGCGCGCCCTTCGATATCGACGCACAAGGCCTGCTGGCGCAGCGCATTCTCGACTTGCTGGTGCACTTCGCACCCGAAGCCGTCATCGACCTGCACAACACCTCGGGCTCGGGCCCCTCGTTTGGTGTGTCGATTTGCGCAGACGACGCCCACCTCGCCCTGACCACGCTGTTCACCCGGCGACTGGTGCATACCGACCTGCGCCTCGGCTCGCTGATGGAAATCAGCGAGCACCTGGTGCCCACGGTGACGATCGAATGCGGCGGCCGGACTGACGACGCGGCTCACACTGTCGCCTGGGCCGGCATCGACCACTATTTTCGCCGGCCCGAGGTGCTGACCCGTCGCGCCGACATCGAGGTCGACGTCATGCACAACCCGGTGCGCCTCGAACTCACCCCCGAATGCTCGCTGGCCTATGCCGACACGCCGCGCAATGATGTGCAGCTGACCTTGCGGCCCGACATCGAGCACTACAACTTCGGGGTGACCGCCGCCGGCACCTCGCTGGGCTGGGTGCGCGGGGCACGGCTGGATGAGCTGTTCATCGCAAAAAACACCGCCCGCAATTGCCTGCTCAAGGACGTGCTCTCACTCACCGACGGCGAATTGATGACCCGCCAGCCGCTCAAGCTGTTCATGATCACCACCCAGCCGGCCATCGCCAAAATGGATTGTCTTTGCTATGCCGTGCAGGCGGATGGGCGCGAGCTGATCGCGGGGCAAGTGCCCGCCTAAGCCAGGGCCAGACACAAGCGCCCGGAAACTCAGGCGTGGGTGCGCGCCAGATACACCGAGCACGACGACTCACCGCCGGTATAGAAATTCGGGAAGGGCACGACATGCGCTTCGCTCGAGGCAAACACGCGCCCCAGCAGCTGCATGAAGGCATCATCCGGCGGATCGTTGGACCATAGCGCGAACACACCGCCGGGATGAATCTTGTCGGCCAGATTCGTCAGCGTCTCGTCGGTATAGAACAGGCTGTTGCCGCTATTGAGCCAGTGGCTGGGCGAATGATCGATGTCCAGCAGCACCGCATGCACCCGAGCATCGCTCGTGCCGGCACCGAAGCCATTGCCCTGCGCACCCGCGCGAGCAAAGAAATCGCCCTGCACCAGTGCGCAGCGCGCGTCACCCGTCAGCGTCGGGCCCAGCGGCACCAGACCGCGCCGGTGCCAGTCGATGACCGGCGCCATCACGTCAATCACCGTCAGAGACCGGACCGCCGGATTCTCCAGCGCCTCGACCGCGGTATAGCCCAGCCCCAGTCCGCCGACCACCACATCCAGCCCATCGCCGTCCAGCGCCGCCAGCCCCATCCGGGCGAGCTGGATTTCCGACTCGGTGAACAGGCTCGACATGAGAAAGTCGTCGTTGAGCTTCACCTCATACACGATCCGCCCGGCCAGGCGCGGCTCGGCCCGCCGCCGCAGGCTGATGTCACCGAGCGGCGTGGACTGAAAATCGAGTTCTTCAAAAGCAAAGGCCATCCGTGCCTCCCGGTCGGTCGCGGCCCGGACGGCGGGCCTGTGTCTTCAGCTGGGTTTCTGACGCTCGGCGTCCGGCTCGGGGCTGTCTGCGTCCGCGTCCGCTTCCGGCAAGGTCGCCATCGCGGCCTCCTCGGCGCCTTCAGCCGCGTCTGCGGCGGGCGCTTCGTCCGCCGCGCGCTCAGCGACCTCGCCCATCGGCTCGGTCGCATCCGGCGTGTCCGTCGCCTCCGGGGTGTCGTCTGCCGGCTCGGCCAGCTTGGCTTCAGCCTCGGCTGCGGCGGCTTCAACTTCCTCGGCGTCATCCGCCTCGGCCAGCGCCGTGCCGGCGACCGCTGCGGCTGCGACACCGCTGGTCAACTGCTTGGTGTCAGCGCCCTCACCGAGCAGCATCGCATCCACGCGCTCGCGGAAGCGCTTGCGCGCCGGGCCGGCCGAAATCCGCTCGGAACCCGAGGACAGGTGATCGAACAAATCCTTGTAGGACCCGGCCATGGACACGAACAGCGACGCGGTCTTGTCAAAATGCGCCTCGACGTCCTGTTTGTAGTCCGTCAGTTCGGTCTGCTTGCGGTCCAGCTCCATCTGCAGTTCGACCATGCGGCTCTTGTTGCCACTGAAGATGCGCCCGAGCATGAAGCCCAGCACCAGCGTCACCAGCCCCACGCCTACAACCACCATCCACATTTCGTATTCCATCACATCCCCCTTTGTCGTACTCAGCCGATACTGGACGACACACGCCTCGGTATGAGTCCATCTATTCCCCGCCAGTATACCGGCGCGCCCCCGGCCACACGCTCACCAAGGCTGTGGCAATACGTAACGCGCACACGGTCGGCGTCTAACCCACCTGGCAGGTCAAGCCTTTCAGATACTCACCCTCAGGCACCGACAAGCCGACGGGATGGTCTGGTGCAGCACCCAGGCGGTGCAAAATGCGGCCATCCACCCCGGCATCCGAGGCGGCACCCGCGATGATCTTGTGGAACAGCTCGATGCCGATACCGCCAGAGCACGAGTACGTCATCAGCAAGCCGCCGGGATTCAGCAGACGGAAGCCATACATGTTGATGTCTTTATAGGCACGCGCGGCGCGCTCCGCATGCGCCGCCGAGGGCGCAAACTTGGGCGGATCGAGAATGATCATGTCGAAGCGCTCGCCGGCGTCACGCAATTCGCGCAGTGCGGCAAACACATCGGCCTCACGCCACTCGGCACGACTGGCATCAAGCTGCGGATTCATCGCCAGATTGGCCGCCGCCGTCACCAGCGCCGGACCGGAGGAATCAATCGACAGCGTCGAACTCGCCCCGCCCGCCAGCGCCTGCAGCGAAAAGCCGCCGGTGTAGCAAAAGCAGTTCAGCACCCGCCGTCCCGCCGCCAGCTCACCGGTCAGGCGGCGGTTGTCGCGTTGGTCAAGGTAAAAGCCCGTCTTGTGCCCACCGACCACGTCCACCGCCATGCGAACGCCGTGTTCAACAATCGACAGATCTGCCGGCAACTCGCCGTACACACAGCCGGTCACCGGTTCCAGCCCTTCCCGCCCGCGCACGTCGGAGTCGGAGCGCTCGTACACCGCCTCACAGCCCGTCGCCTGCACCAGGGCCGCCACAATCGCGTCGCGCCACTTGTCAGCCCCCGCGCTGGTCAGCTGCATCACAACCACCGGGCCGTAACGATCCACCACCACGCCAGGCAGCCCGTCGGACTCGCCATGGATCAGGCGCAATCCATCCTGCCCCGCCAGCGCCGGATGCGTCTGGCGGCGCGCCACCGATGCGGCGACCGCCCGCTTGAAGAAAGCATGATCCACGGTCTCATCAGGATCGAACGTCCACATCCGCGCACGAATCTTGGACTCGGGCGACCACGCCGCCTTACCCAGCACCTTGCCGTTCTCGGCCAAAACCGTGACGGTATCGCCCGGCCGGGCACGACCATCGAGCTGCGCCACGGCAGAGTCGTAAATCCAGGGATGACGCCGTATCAAGGCGCGATCCTTGCCGGCTTTGAGAATGAGCTGAGCCATGAGTCGTTTGTGAGATAGGAAAGCCTGCGAGTGTACGCGGCGGAAAGGCTTGTGACCAGTTGGTCGTTTGGCAACGGCGGTGCGTGCTTCGAGGATTCGTTGGCCGGGTTTCGCCCCGGCGGGCGACTTACTTTCTTGCTTGTGCAAGAAAGCCAAGCGTCGATGCACAGCCCGCTTTCGCGCCTCTTCGGGGTCCCCGCCCAGCGGAGGTGTCGGGCGGGTCGGCTGTGCCCAGCTCGGCCGCTGTGGGGTTTCGTAGGGTGGTCAGCTTTGCTGCCCACCATTCAACATGTGTCGTGAGGCACGGTGGTGGGTGGCGAGCCACCCACCCTGCGGGGTAACGATTTTCCGCAAGGGCGATGGCGAAGCCGAGCCCGCGAGCCCCTCCCCTTCTGTGCCGCCGAACGGAGTCCGGGGACGCCGGGAATTGTCGTGTCGCCTGTTTGAGCCCGCAGGGCGAGTTTGCGACACGACCCGCCGGGCGCGGGCGCAGAGAGGGCACCGGCGAAGCCGGCGGTACAGCGGGGGCGCTTCTTTGGTGACTTTCTTGTCGCCACAAGAAAGTTACTCGCCCGCCGGGGCGAAACCCGGCCAACGAATCATCGAAGTAGCACTGGCCGGAAAGCGCCCACCGGAAGGCGTCAGTCCTTCCCCCGCTTCCGTGCTCTCGGATGCGCCGCGTCATACACCTTGGCCAGATGCTGAAAATCGAGATGGGTATACACCTGCGTGCTGCGGATGCTGGCATGGCCGAGCATTTCCTGCACGGCGCGCAGATCACCGCTCGATTGCAGCACATGGCTGGCAAAGCTGTGGCGGAGCATGTGCGGATGAACATGCGTGCCGTCGCCATGCAATTTGGCCCAGCGGTCGAGCCGGCTGCGCACTGCCGCCTGCGACGGGCGCGTGCCCCCTCGCGTGACAAACAGGGCTTTCTCATGCGCCGGGGCGAAACCGCCGCGCACCGCCAGCCAGGCGTCGAGCGCGACCAGTGCGGCGCGACCAATCGGCACGATGCGCGTCTTGCCGCGCTTACCGGTCACGGTGACTTCGCCGGCCGCCACATCCACCCCACGATCGACGTCCAGCGACAGCAACTCGGCCAGGCGCAGGCCGGCGCTGTAGAGCAGCTCGAACATGGCGTGGTCGCGCACTTCGAGCGGGTCGTCGGGTGGCGCGTTAAGCAGACCGACCATGGCGTCGGGGCTGAGGTTCTTGGGCAGGGTTCGCGGCGCGCGCGGCGGGCGCACGCCCTCGGCGGGGTTCTCGGCAGCGCCGTGGTGGCGCACTCGCCAGCGGAAGAAGCCCCGCCAGGCCGACAAGGCCCGCGCCACCGAGCGCGGCGACAAACCCTCGCCATGCAGACGGGCGGCAAAGCGTCGGATCTGCGCGGTGGTGATGCTGTCGGGGGAGGTGTTGTCAGCCAGGTCGACCAGCTTGCGCAGCTCCCGGCGATAGCTGGTGAGCGTGTGCGCGCTGGCGCGGCGCTGGCTGGCGAGATAGGTGAGGTAGGCGTCGATCAGCGGATCGAATGGCGAGGCCACGCCCCCCTCGGCCATGTCAGCCCAAACGACGCTGAACCGCGGCGCTGACCATCTCGCCGATGCGGCTCACATACAGCGTCCCCATCTCGGCGTAGAAGCGCTCGGGGTCTTCGCTGCCCATGGCCAGCAGGCCCAGCAGGCGGCCGTCCTGCTTGAGCGGCACCAGCGCGACGGAGCGCACATGCGGCGCGGCTTCGCCAAACCAGTCGGTGATTTCGACATGGGCGGGGCTGCCGCAGAAGGGGCGACGCATGTCGCCGGTAAAAAAACGGATGTCTTCGGAGACCGGGGTGAACTCAGCGGTGTCGCGGCGCAGCACACTGTTCCAGATGCGGATGGCTACATGCGGCACCGAGAAGTCTTCGCGCAGATGGCTGAACACCGCGTCGCGCACCGCCTCGAAGCTGTCGGCATCGAGCAGGGCCAGCACCATGCGGTGCACCTTCTCGCTGATTTCGTCGTTCTCTTCGCCGAAGCGGATCAGTTCGGTGAGTTTGACTTCGAGCTGGCGGATTTTTTCGCGCAGGGCGTGGAGCTGCCGCTCGGCCAGCGAAATGGCCTGCCCGTTGTGCGGATGCGCCACGGTGAGCGAATCGAGCAGCTCGCCGTTCTGTTCGAAGAAATCGGGGTTGTCCTTGAGAAACTGGACGATGTCATCGGTCTTCATCTACGCATGTCTCCTGGCGCCCGTCGCGACGCGTTTAATCCAGTTCGATTTCGGCCTCGAATACCGTCACCGCCGGCCCGGTCATCAGCACCGGCGTGCCCGGCCCATCCCAGGCAATGTTCAATGTGCCGCCGCGCGTCTCGACCTTCACCGGGCTGACCAGCAGCTCGCGCAGAATGCCGGCGACCACGGCCGCGCAGGCGCCGGTGCCGCAGGCCAGCGTCTCGCCGGCGCCGCGCTCCCACACCCGCAAACGGATGGCATGCTCATCCACGATCTGCATGAAACCGGCATTGACCCGCGCGGGAAAGCGTTCATGGGTTTCGATACCCGGCCCCAGGGTGGTCACCGGCGCGGCGTCCACATCGGCCACCACCTGCACGGCGTGCGGGTTGCCCATGCTCACCGCGGTGATCAGGACGCGCACATCGCCCAGCGACAAGGGCTGAACGACCGCGTCGCTGTCCGACTCGAAGGGGATGTCTTCCGGGTCCAGGCGCGGCTCGCCCATGTCGACGGTCACCTGGCCGTCCGGCTCGAGGCGCGGTTCGATCAGGCCGGACTGGGTTTCAACACGGATATGGGTTTTGTCGGTCAGGCCGCGGTCGTGCACAAAGCGCACAAAGCAGCGCGCGCCGTTGCCGCATTGCTCGACCTCGCCGCCATCGGCATTGAAGATGCGATAACGGAAGTCGACGCCGGGCTGGCTCGGCGCTTCGACCACCAGCAGCTGGTCGCAGCCGACGCCAAAGTGGCGATCCGCCAGAAAGCGAACCCGCTCGGGGGTCAGGTCGATAGGCGCACGCGTGGCGTCGAGCACGACAAAGTCGTTGCCCAGCCCGTGCATCTTGGTAAAGCGCAGTCGCATTGCCGCATCCCGCCATGTCTACTGGGATGGCATTGTCCCGCAGCGGCGCGGGCGCGTCCACTTCGTCCTCGCCCGCCGGGCAGCTCAGATCGGCAAGGCGGTGTCGTGCTTGACTTCGCGCAGCGCCACCACGGAGCGCACCGTCGCCACCTCGGGCAATTTGAGCAAAAAGCTGTGCATGAAGGTCGCGTAGCTCTCGACGTCCGGCAGGAACACTTTGAGCATGTAGTCGCTGTCGCCGGACAAGGCGTAGCACTCGACGATCTCGCGGCGCGAGTGGATATGCCGCTCCACCTGATCGGTCACCCGCACGTCGTGCGTCTTGAGCTGCAGGCTGACCAGCACGCAGGTGCCGAGGCCGAGCTTGCGCCGATCCAGCACGGCAACGTAACGCTTGATCAGCCCCGAGGTTTCAAGATCGCGCACCCGGCGCCAGCACGGCGACACCGACAAACCGACCCGGTCGGCCAGCTCCTGGTTGCTGACACGCGCATTGAGTTGCAGCTCGCTCAGCAACTGGCGCTGTACACGATCAATCTTCATGACGGGGTCTCCTCCCTGCGATCCGGTGAGTTCCGGCTTGGCAAGAGCAGGTCCTATGCAAGCGTCGTGCCATACGCAAAAAACACCGGCTTTACTGGCCTCCGAAGGAATTAACTGATTGCCGATGCGCGGCAGCTGTAAACATATAGTTACAGCACGCCATAGCACTTTGACCAAAACAGTCAAACTCGTAAGCAAAATCAGCAACTTGCAGGCGCCGTAAACAAATAGTTACACTGTAGCCTTTCGTTTACACCCAAATCAGACCATGCGTCTTGTCGTGACCTTCAAGGACCGGGTGGGTATCGCCCAGGAAATCCTCGCCCAGATGGCGCGGCGCCAGCTCAGCGTGGTGAACGTGGAAGTGGACATGTCGCATGTCTACATCGACGCGCCCGATCTGCACGAGCCCTATTTCCTCGAAACCCGCGCCGCCCTGTTCAGCGTGCCCGGCGTGGTCGCGGTCGAGGCGATCGACATGCTGCCGGGCATGCGCCAGCGCCTGCACCTCGAAGCACTGCTGGCTGCCATGGCTGACCCGGTGCTGGCGGTCGACGCGGGGGGTGAGCTGGTCAACGCCAACCCCGCCGCCGCCCCACTGGCCGATGGCAGCCACGACACCGGCGGGCATGTCACCCTGCACCAGCTGCTCGACGACCGCGCGCTGGCCGACGAGTTGCTGCGCCAGGGTTTCCGCGTGCCGGCACGCGAAATCTCGGTCCGCGGCAAGCCCTTTCTGCTCGATGTGCGCCCCATCCTCGACCCGGCCTACGGCGCCGACGCGCCCCCGGTCGGCGGGCTGATCACCCTCCACGCACCGCAACGCATCGGCGAGCGCCTGCACGCGCTGCAACACCCGGACGACCACGGCTTCGATGCCATTCTCGGCAGCTCGACCGCGCTGCGCGCCGTCAAGGAGCGCGCCGTGCGCATGGCCGGCACCGACAGTCCCCTGATGCTGCTGGGCGAGACCGGCACCGGCAAAGAGTTGATCGCGCTGGCCTGCCACCAGGCGAGCGGCCGGCACGAAGCGCCCTTCCTCGCGCTCAACTGCGCGGCGCTGCCCGAAAGCCTGGCCGAGAGCGAGCTGTTCGGCTACGCCCCCGGTGCCTTCAGCGGCGCACAGCGCGGCGGCAAGCCCGGCCTGCTCGAAATGGCCGACGGCGGCTCGGTGTTTCTCGACGAGGTGGGCGAGATGTCGCCCTATCTGCAGGCCAAGCTGCTGCGCTTTCTGAACGACGGGCGCTTTCGCCGCGTGGGCGGCTCGCGCGAGACGCAGGTGGATGTGCGGATCATCAGCGCCACGCACCGCAACCTCGAACGCATGGTGGCCGAGGGCGACTTCCGCGAAGATCTTTATTACCGGCTGAACGTGCTGACCCTGCAAGTGCCGCCGCTGCGCGAGCGGCGCGACGACATCCCCCTGCTCGCCCAGCACTTCATCCGCCGCGCCTGCACACAATCAGGCCGGCCGCCGGTGCGGCTGTCGGGCGCGGCGCTGGACAAGCTCACCGCCAACGACTGGCCCGGCAATGTGCGCCAGCTGCAGAACGTCATCTTCCGCACCGTCACCATGCAGGACCGCCCCCTGATCGACGCCGAGGATGTGGATCTGGCCGGCGCCTCGGGGCCGAGCGAGGACACGCTGCATCCCGATCAAGTGGTCGACTGGGCCGGCGCCATCGACGACTTCGAGCGCATGTTGCTGAGCCGGTTGTATCCGCACTATCCGTCCAGCCGACGCCTGGCGTCACGGCTCAACACCTCGCACACCATGATTGCCAACAAGCTGCGCAAACACCGCATCCGCCAGAGCCCCTGACATGAACGCACCCCAACACAAATCGCCGCCACTGTTCGCCTGGCTGCTGCTGACGTGCGGCGCGCTGTGCACGGTGCTTGGCCTGCTCTTGATGACTGGCTTCGGCGCCGACTGGCATCCGCTGCTGGCCACGGACGGCGCCGGCATCGTGATGCTGGTATCGGGCATTGCGCTGGCGGGCAGCGGCGCCTTCCCGCTGGTGTTCGCGCGGCTGGCCGCCGGCGACGACGCTCAGTAAAAGCGTCGCTCGCCCTCGGGCCGGGTCTTGAAGCGGCGGTGCACCCAGTAGTATTGCTCGGGCGCAGCCAGCACCATGCGCTCGATTTCGGCATTCATGCGCGTCACATCGGCGGTGACATCACCCGAGGGATAGTCGGCCCAGGGCTCGCCCAGTGTCACCTCATAACCCGCGCCGCCGGGCAGCATGCGCGTCTGGCAAGGCACGACCGCCGCACCCGCCATGCGCGCAAAGCGCGGCAGGCCGGTGATGGTCGCCGTGGCAATGCCGAAGAAGGGCACGAAGATCGACTCCTTGCGCCCGTGGTCCATGTCCGGCAGGTAGTAGAACGGCCGGCCGGCCTTCATCGCCCGCACGGTGCTGCGAATGCTCTCGTCGCGCGGCAGCAGGCGCTGGTCGCCGAAACGGCTGCGGCCGTGATAGAGCCAGCGGTCGATCACCTTGTCGCGCTGACGGGCGTAGATGCTGACGATATCGAAAGCCATGGTCACCCGCGTGCCGCCCATGTCGAGGCCAACAAAATGCGGCGCCATCAGGATCACCGGCGTACCGGCATCGAGCAGGGCCTGAACGCGCTCGGTGCCCGTGATGCGAATGATGCGCTCGAGTCGCTCACGCGGCGCCCACCACAGCAAGCCACGCTCAAACAGGCTGCGCCCCAGCAGGCGGAAGTGCTGTCGGGCGACCTGCTGGCATTCCCCTTCCGACCACTCCGGAAAGCAATGCCGCAGATTGGTCAGCACCACCTTGCGGCGCGCGCTCACCACGCGATAGAGCAGCAGGCCCAGCGCCTCGCCCAAGGGCGCCAGCACCGCCAGCGGCAGCCAGTGCAATAGCCACAGCAGAGCGACCAGCAAACGGCTCATGCCCCACCCTCCGGCGGCGGCACTTTCGATGGGCGCTTGTAGCGGTGATAGCCCCACAGGTATTGCGTCGGGCAGGCGCGGATCATTGCCTCCATCTGCCGGTTGATCGCCGCCACGCGGGCGGCGGTGTCGCCTTCGATGGGTTCGGTCGGCGCCTGAAAACGAATGTGGTAGCCACGGCCACTGGGCAGCCGCTCGGCCCAGCAGCAGATCACCCGCACGCCTTTGACTTCACTGAGCCGCGCAGCCAGCGTCATGGTCCACGCCGGGCGGTCGAAGAAGGGCGCCCACATGCCCTCGCCCACATCGGGGGTCTGGTCGGGCAGCATGCCGATCGCCTCGCCGCTGCGCAGCGCCTTGATCAGCTTGCGCACGCCGCTCATCTCCGCCGGGGCGATGCTCATGCCGCCGCGCTGACGGCCGGAGGTGATCAGCGGCATCAGCTCGGCAAAATTAGGGGGGCGATACAGCACGGTGATTTTGCCGCGCGACGCGTAGTACTGAGCGGTGATCTCGAACCCCCCCAGATGCGGCACCAGAAACAGCACGCCGGCGCCGTCGGCCTTGGCGGCCTCGACCAGCTCCCAGCCGCTGACCTGCACCACCTTGGCCACCACCTCGGCATGCGAACGCAGCAAAATCCATGGCAGCTCCAGCGCCTGCTTGCCGGATTCGGCGATCACGCTGGCCCGAAGCCGCTTCGCCGCCGGCCCCATCGCCTGCGCCAGGTTGCCCTGCAAGCGTGCGCGATATTTGGGCGACAGCGCATAGCTCAGCCACCCGACCAGCGCACCGAGACGGTGCACGAGCGAGAGCGGCAAGGCAGCAAGAAGGCGGAACAAAACCTGAGCAAGCACGAGCGCGTTTATAACCGATTCCGCCGTCCAGCGGGCGGGCCAGCGTGGCGATTTTGCATGCGCAACAACTTGTCCTATAATTCGCGGCTACCGCCGAGTTAAGACAACTTGCAGGGCGGCAGGCTGCCTCGGCAGCCAAATACTGCTAAAGCGTCGTCGCTCGACTGAAATCCCCCGAGCTGGCTTCGCCAGCGATTGACGGGGATTTTTTGTTTTTGGAGCATCAATTCATGGCCAATGCCTTCCTGTTTACTTCGGAGTCCGTCTCCGAAGGCCATCCCGACAAAGTCGCCGACCAGGTCTCGGACGCCATTCTCGACGCCATCCTGACCGATGACCCGCACGGCCGCGTGGCCTGCGAAACCCTGGTCTCTACCGGTCTGGTCGTCATCTCGGGCGAGATCACCACCAACACCCACATCAACTACCGCGAAGTCGCGCAGGACACCATCCGCCGCATCGGCTATGACGACTCGTCCTCGGGCTTCGACTACAAGTCCTGCGCGATTCTCACCGCCATCAACCGCCAGTCGGCCGACATCGCCCAGGGCGTGAATGAAGGCGAAGGCCTGGATCTGGACCAGGGCGCCGGCGACCAAGGCCTGATGTTCGGCTACGCCTGCAACGAAACCCCGTCGCTGATGCCGCTACCGATCTATTACGCCCACCGCGTCATGCAGCGCCAGGCCGAGTTGCGCAAGGATGGCCGCCTGCCGTGGCTGCGCCCGGACGCCAAGTGCCAGCTCACCGTCAAGTACGTGGACGGCAAGCCGGTCGGCATCGACACCGTCGTGGTGTCCACCCAGCACCACCCGGACATCTCCCACGCCCAGCTCTCCGAAGCCGTGATCGAAGAGATCATCAAGCCGGTGCTGCCGAGCGAGATGATCGGCGAGAAAGTGCGCTACCTGATCAACCCCACCGGCCGCTTCGTGGTCGGCGGCCCGCACGGCGACTGCGGCCTGACCGGTCGCAAGATCATCGTCGACACCTACGGCGGCGCAGCCCACCACGGTGGCGGCGCGTTCTCCGGCAAGGACCCGTCCAAGGTTGACCGCTCGGCCGCCTACGCAGGTCGCTACGTGGCCAAGAACATCGTCGCCGCCGGCCTGGCCGACAAGTGCGAAGTGCAGATTGCCTACGCCATCGGCGTGGCACAGCCCGTGTCACTGATGGTCAACACCTTCGGCACCGGCAAGATCGAAGAAGATCACATCGAAGCGCTGGTGCGCCGCCACTTCGACCTGCGTCCGAAAGGCATCATCCAGACGCTCGACCTGCTGCGCCCGATCTACGGCAAAACGGCCGCCTACGGCCACTTCGGTCGCGACGAGCCCGAGTTCACCTGGGAAGCCACCGACAAGGCCGCCCAGCTGCGCGCCGACGCCGGCCTGTAAGCACCGCCGCATCCGGCCCCCAAAACCCCGCCCGCGTGGCGGGGTTTTTTATTGACTGGCCCGGTTTGCCCGGCACAATGCGTTCCGGGTCAAAGCCCGGACTTTGGGCGACAATGCCGACATGAACCCGCGCGCCCAAGCCCTCCTCCCCGTGTTTTTCGTGCTGCTCTGGAGCACCGGCTTCATCGGCGCCAAGCTGGGGCTGCCCTATGCCGAGCCGCTCACTTTTCTGAGTGTGCGCTACGTGCTGGTCATCGCCGTGATGCTGCTCGTCGCGCTGGCCAGCCGCGCGCCCTGGCCGACCAGCTGGACCATGGCCGGGCACATCGCCGCCAACGGTTTCCTGCTCCACTGCCTCTACCTCGGCGGCGTCTTCGTCTCCATCAAGCACGGCCTGCCGGCCGGCGTGGCCGCCCTGGTCGTTGGCATGCAACCGCTGCTCACCGCGGTCGGCGCCGGCTGGTTTCTGGGTGAGCGCGTCAGCACCCGGCAATGGCTCGGCCTGGCGCTCGGCTTTGTCGGCGTCGCGCTGGTGGTCGGCGGTCGCGCGCAGATCGACACCGTCACCACAAGCAGCCTGTGGCACATGCTCTGGCCCGCACTCATTGCACTGATGGGCATCACCGTCGGCACGCTCTACCAGAAACGCTTTTGCCCCAGCTTCGACCTGCGCACCGGCAGCGTCATCCAGTTCCTCCCCGCCTTGCTCGTCACCGGCCTCGTCGCCGCGCAGACCGAAACCCTGCAGATCGAATGGAGCGGGCAGTTCATCTTCGCCCTGCTGTGGCTGGTACTGGTGCTCTCGGTCGGCGCCGTCAGCCTGCTCAACGTGCTGCTGCGCCAGGGCAGCGCCACCAACGTCGCCAGCCTGTTCTACCTCACCCCGCCGGTCACCGCCGTCGTCGCCTGGGCGCTGTTCGACGAAACCCTGTCGCTGCCGGCCATCGTCGGCATGGCCATCGCCGTCAGCGGGGTATGGCTGGCGCGGCGCGCATAGCGCGGCTCCTCGGCAGGCAAGACATCGACCGTATCAGCCTACACGCGCCATCCTTGCAGCCACGTCAAAACTAGCATCTGAATGCCCTCTGGTATATTCGCTATCAATATCCAATTTGGCTTTTCTGATGGCGACACCATGACTTTCGACAATCCGGCGCTCAACGCCCTGCTCGCAGCTTTGCTCGGCGTCCTGTTGACCCTATGGTTCGTCATGGAGAATCCCGACAACTACAAAGGTGTGCTCGTCGTTGTCGCCATCCTTTGCGCTACGCTGGGCTTCCACTTCGGCGAGCCTTTCATCGTGATGCTTCAAGAACTCTTTTAGGCTTCACTGGCAGCGACAGCGGCCACGCACCTCGATCGACCCAGCCATGCACACCCAGACCCTCACCGTCGTCCGTATCATTGAGATCGCGCGTTGCAGCGACAAGGGCATGGCATTTCCGAAGCGAACGGAGCTCAGCTTCGAGCACGACGGCGGTCGAGCATTCGGCGTTGTCATTCCGGGTTGGCCGCAGATCGAGGAAGGGGCTCGCTTCGTGTGCGCGCTTGAACAGCCCGACAACTGGCAAACACTCATTGGCTGGAAGAATCTCACCACAGGCGAGATTGCCGCGCCGGATACGGGGCGCCCTCTGTGGGTCATCACAACCGCCCTCGCCAGCGCGCTGCTCATGCTGTTCATGACCGCCTGGAACATCGATCTGCTGTGGCAAGACACGCCCGGATGGCTGCTTGCCTTTCCGCCAGCGCTGGCCATCGCGGGGAGCCTCCGCTGGCGGGCAGTGCGTAGACAACGCGCCTTTATCGAGCGGCTGCCGGGCGCGTAAACACCGCATTCGCGCAATAGGCACTAAACTTCTCAGCAGACTCACTCTGGAGATTCGCCATGCTGATGAGCACCACCCCCACCCTCGAAGGCCAGACCATCACCCGTTATCTCGGCGTTGTGAATGGCGAAGCCATCATTGGCGCCAACATCTTCAAGGACATGTTCGCTGCCGTGCGCAACGTGGTCGGTGGTCGCGCCGGGGCGTATGAACGCACGCTGGCGGACGCGCGAAACATCGCCTTCGAAGAGGCCGCCGAAGCCGCATCCAAACTCGGCGCCAACGCGGTGGTCGGCATTGATGTCGACTACGAAGTGCTCGGCTCCGACAACGGCATGCTGATGGTGTGTGTGAGCGGCACGGCCGTGGTCGTCGGCTGAGTGGTGACGACCATGGACCGGATCGCTCATGTGCGCGCGATGGCGCACTACAACCGCTGGATGAACGAGCGCCTGTACGCGGCGGCGGCCACGCTCGATCACGATGCACTGCATGCCGATCGCGGCGCCTTTTTTGGCTCGCTGTTCGGCACACTCAATCACATCGTGATCGCCGACACCGTGTGGCTCAAGCGCTTCGCCACCCTGCCGGCCTGCCTCACCACGCTTGCGCCACTGCGCGATGAGCCACAACCCGCCGCCCTCGACGCACTGCGCTGCGCCGATCTGCCGGCACTCACCGCGCACCGCGAAAAGCTCGACGCCCTCATCACCGACTGGACCGGCACACTCACCGATGCCGATCTCGACGCCGATCTGCCCTACCGCGACATGCGCGGCATCCCGGCCACGCGCAATGTCTTCGCGCTGCTGATGCACTTCTTCAACCACCAGACCCACCATCGCGGCCAGGCCACAACCTTGCTGTCGCAGTCCGGCGTCAACATGGGTGCGACCGATTTGTTGCTGCTCATCCCCGACCTGACGGATCCGCCGGTCGCCACGCCGTGAGCGGTACCGCCTCGGCTATCACCGCCACCCGCATCCTCGGGCTCGACCCCGGCCTGCGGGTGACCGGCTTCGGTGTCATCGACACCCTCGGCCAGCAGCTGCGCTATGTGGCCAGCGGCTGCATCAAGACGAAAGATGGCGAGCTGCCCGGCCGGCTCAAGACCCTGCTCGACGGCGTGCGCGAAGTGATCGCCACCTACCAGCCCGATCAGGTCGCGGTCGAGAAAGTCTTTGTGAACGTGAATCCGCAATCCACGCTGCTGCTCGGCCAGGCGCGCGGCGCGGTGATCTGCGGTGCGGTGTCCTGCGATTTGCCGGTGCTCGAATACACCGCGCTGCAGGTCAAGCAGGCGGTGGTCGGCCATGGCAAGGCGCACAAGGATCAGGTGCAGCACATGGTGCAGCGCCTGCTAGAACTCGCCGCCGCGCCGCAGGCCGACGCCGCCGATGCGCTGGCCTGCGCCATCTGCCATGCCCACGGCGGCCTCGGCATGGGCGCGCTGGCCACGGCCGGCATGCGGCGCCGGGGCGGGCGCATGAGCGCGCGTTGAATCTGCTTCACCCCCGCCCTGAAAAGCTTTCGCTTGTGACCGGCCCGATGCACTGACTACTATCAGACTCACGATGCGACCGCCAGGCAGCGGCTCGCGCACTTAGGAGGCTCCCGATGTCCGATACCCCCGTCAAGCCGCGCCCCCGCGTTGGCCTGTTCGCCACCTGCGTGATGAACGCCTTCCGCCCGAGCATCGGCTTTGCCAGCGCCAAACTGCTCGAAGACGCCGGCTGCCATGTGAGCGTGCCCGCCGCGCAAACCTGTTGCGGCCAGCCCGGCCTCAACAGCGGTGACGAAGACAGCGCCCGCGCCCTGGCCAAACAAGTCATCGAAGCCTTCGAAGAATTCGACTATGTGGTCGGCCCTTCCGGCTCGTGCATGGCCACCATCCGCCATGACTACCCCAACCTGTTCGCCGACATGGCCGACTGGCGCAAGCGCGCCGAGGCGCTGGCGGCCAAGAGCCACGAGCTGCTGTCCTTCCTCACCGATGTGATGGGCGTGACCACGGTCGATGCCGAATACCAGGGCACCATCACCTATCACGATTCCTGTAGCGGCCTGCGCAGCATGGGCGTCAAGGGTCAGCCGCGTCAGCTGCTCGGCAGCGTGAAAGGCCTGACCATCAAGGAGATGGAAGACACCGACGTGTGCTGCGGCTTTGGCGGCACCTTCTGCGTCAAATACCCCGAAATCTCCGAAAAGATGGCCGACGACAAGCTGGCCAACGCGGCCGCCACCGGCGCCGACACCCTGCTCGGCGGCGACCTCGGCTGCCTGCTGCATCTGGCCGGGCGCCTGCGCCGCAAGGGCTCGCCGGTCAAGGTCTACCACACCGCCGAAGTGCTGGCCGGCCTGGCCGATGGCCCGAGTCTGGGCGAGGAGAACCGATAATGGAATTCCGCTCCCCCGAGTTCAAGACCCGCGCCGTCCATGCCCTGCATGACGCCAACCTGCAAAAGGCGTTGAGCAACACCAAGGCCGGCTTTGTGGTCAAGCGCGCCAAGGCCGCCGAGGAGATGCCCGAGTTCGAGGCGCTGCGCGACACCGCCGCCGAGATCAAGAACCACGTCCTCGCCAATCTCGATCATTACCTCGAAAAATACGAAGCCGCCGTCACCGCTGCCGGCGGCCATGTGCATTACGCCACCGACGCCGAAGACGCGCGCCGCATCATTCTCGGCATCTGCAAGAAGGCCAACGCCAAGCGGATCACCAAGGGCAAGTCGATGGTCTCCGAAGAGATGAGCCTCAACGAGGCGCTGATCGGCGAAGGCTACGAGGTGGTCGAAACCGACCTGGGCGAGTACATCATCCAACTCGCCGACGAGCCGCCCTCGCACATCATCGCCCCGGCCATCCACAAGACCAAGGACCAGGTCGCCGACCTGTTCGCCGCCGCGCACAACAAGCCGCGCAAGACCGACCGCGCCGCGCTGGTGGCCGAAGCGCGCGAAGTGCTGCGCGAGAAGTACTTCACCGCCGAAGTCGGCATCACCGGCGGCAACTTCCTGGTGGCCGAAACCGGCTCTTCCGTCATCGTCACCAACGAAGGCAACGGCGACCTCACCCAGACGCTGGCCAAGGTGCACATCGTCACCAGCGGCATCGAGCGCGTGATCCCCTCGCTCGACGACCTCTCCGTCTTCCTGCGCATTCTGGCGCGCAGCGCCACCGGCCAGGAGACCGAAAGCTACACCACCTTCTCCACCGGCCCGCGCCGCGCAGGCGACATCGACGGCCCCGAGGAGTACCACGTGGTGCTGCTCGACAACGGCCGCTCCAAGATGCTCGGCAGCCGCTTTCAGGACATGCTGCGCTGCATCCGCTGCGGCGCCTGCATGAACCACTGCCCGGTCTATGGCTCCATCGGCGGTCATGCCTACGGCTGGGTCTACCCCGGCCCGATGGGCTCGGTGCTCACCCCGCTGATCAAGGGCATGGACGGCACCTACGACCTGCCCAACGCCTGTACGCTCAACGGCCGCTGCAAGTCGGTGTGCCCGGTGCGCATCCCCCTGCCCGATCTGCTGCGCGAAATCCGCCACAACCAGTTCCGCCAGGACATGACCCCCAAACGGCAGAAACAGGCGCTCAAACTGTGGCGCTACGTGGCCGAGCGGCCCAAGCTCTACCACTTTGCCGAACGCATCGGCGTGCGCATTCTGGCCAGCATGGCCAACGGCAAGGGCAAGCTGCGCAGCCTGCCCTTCGACCCCGGCTGGACCGGCGCGCGTGACCTGCCCGCCCCCACCGGACGCACCTTCCTCGAACTGTGGCAAGCCAAGCGGGGTGACAAATGAGCAGCCGCGACACCATCTTCAAGGCCATCCGACAAGGCCTCGGCCGCGGCCCGCTCGACGACGCCGCACGCAAGCAACTCGACGCGCGCATCGCCAATCCGCCGCAGCACATCCGCGCCACGGTCGATGACGCCGATCTGGTCGCCCGCTTCGCCCAGCGCTTCGAATCGCGCTCCGGCACCACCGAGCGTATCGCCAGCCTGGCCGACGTGCCCGCCGCCGTCGCGGCGCTGGCCGAAAGCTATGCCATCGCACCGTCGGCCGTCGTCGGCACCGCCCTGGGCGGCCTCGCCTGGCCGGAGGGCTGGCAGATTGACCACGGCGCTGCCACCATCGACGTCATGCTCGGCGTCTCGCTCGCCTGGCGCGGCATCGCCGAGACCGGCAGCATTCTCATGCTCTCCGGCCCCGACCGCCCGATCACCCACAACTTCGTGCCCGAAACCCATGTCGTCGTGCTGCCGGTCGAGCACATCGTCCGCCACTACGAAGACTGCTGGGTCGCCCTGCGCGAGGCCGGCCAGGGCGCCCCGCGCGCCATGAACTTCATCTCCGGCCCCTCGCGCACCGGCGACGTCGAGCAGACCATCGAACTCGGCGCCCACGGACCGCGGCGCATGCATGTGTTGATTCTGGGGTAAAGCGTCCGCACGCAAGGTGGGCGGCTTGCCGCCCACCGGACAACATTCACCGTGAGGCACGATGGTGGGCGGCGAGTCGCCCACCCTACGACAATCGGCCGTGCCGCGAAGGGGGTTTTGCAGGGTGGTCAGCTTTGCTGCCCACCATCAATGCTGGAAGTGCTGGCGGGTTGAAACCCGCCCTACCGCGGTGGGAACGCTACGCCGGAGCCCCATCAATGGTTCGACACCAAGACCCCACAAGACTTGATGTCGAGCGCGCTTCGGCCTAAAAGACGAATAGCCCACGTCAAACAGGAGAGACAGGCAAACCGCCTGCAACGCCGCCATGGACCGGATCGATCTCAAGATACTGGATGAATTGCAACGCGACGCGCGGCTGTCGGTGGTCGAGATTTCGCGCCGCGTCGGACTGACCAAAACACCTTGCGCCGAACGCATCCGCCGGCTCGAAAAGAGCGGTGTGATTCGCGGTTATCACGCCGAGCTGGATCCCGACGCGATGGATCTGGGCCATGTGGTCATGGTGCAGGTGCTGCTGAGCAGCACCACTGCCATCGACCTCAAGCGCTTCAACGAAGGCGCCAAAAAAATCCCCGAGATCGAGTCCTGCCACATGATCGCGGGCGACTTCGATTACCTGCTCAAGGTGCGCACGCGTGATATCGCGACCTACCGTCAGGTGATGGGCGACAAGATCTCCGAGCTGCCCTGCGTGCGTCAGACCCACACCTATGTGGTGATGGAGATGGTCAAGGACGGCCACACGCTACCGATCTGAACGCGAACGGGCGGACGCGCGGCAGCGCCGCGACGCCCGCCCCGGGGCTTACTCGCCCATGGTCATCAGACTGGCATTGCCACCGGCCGCCGCCGTGTTGATGCTGAGCGTGCGCTCGTGCACCAGTCGGGCCACGTCATAGGTCGGCTCGGCGCGCACCAACGGGCAGATCGGGCCGTCGCGCTCGGCCAGGCGACGACGCCAGTTATCGGCCTCGCCGTCGTTGCCATCGAAGAGCACGGCATCCACGCCCTTGTCGAGCCAGTCTTCTTCCACCGACACCCACTGCGCCATCGGCTTGCTCAGCAAGCCCACCAGGGCGCGCGTACTGGCGTTGGCGGCAAAGACGATGCGGTTGCCGCTGGCCGCAGCGACCAGCATCTGATGCACCCGCGCCACCTGGTTGCTGGCCACGCCGGCCACGCGTCCGCGCGGCACGAAGCGCAGGCTGTTGTCCTCGCCGGTCGGCCCCGGCAGATCGAGTTTGAGCCCCGAGAGTCGGCGCGCCCGATAGGCATCGGCGCGGTCGCGCAACACCTGGACATCGTCGCCTTCCAGAATCGCGCGGCCCACGCCGTCGATCCATTCCAGCACGGCCTGGAAAGGCGCCGGATCTTCGACCACCGCCTGCAGACCAAAGCTGGCGCCCGGCGTGCGGCGCATCAAGCGGTGCACATAGAGCGGCCCGCCGGCCTTGGGGCCGGTGCCCGAGCGCCCTTCACCGCCAAAGGGCTGCACACCAACCACGGCGCCGATCATGTTGCGGTTCACATACATGTTGCCCACATGGGCGCGCTCGGCAATGCGCTCGATGCATTCATCGATGCGCGAGTGCACCCCCAGGGTCAGGCCGTAGCCCGAGGCGTTGATCTGTTCCACCACGGTGTCGATGTCGCGCGCCTTGAAGCGCAGCACATGCAGCAAGGGGCCGAACTGCTCGCGCGACAAGTCGGCCAGCGAGCCGATTTCGATCACGGCGGGCGCCACGAAAGTGCCATTGGCGCACTGGGGACCGAGCGCCATGCGGGTCACGCGGGCGCCTTTTTCCTGCATGTCGGTCACATGCTTTTCCAGACCCGCCTGCGCCTCGGCGTCGATGACCGGGCCGATGTCCACCCGCACATCAGCGGTATTGCCGATCGACAGCTCGCGCGTGGCGCCGGCCAGCATCTCCAGCACATGGTCGGCAATGTCCGACTGCAGACACAGCACGCGCAAGGCCGAGCAACGCTGGCCGGCTGAATCGAAACTGGAGGCGACCACATCGGCCACCACTTGTTCGGGCAGCGCGGTGGAGTCGACGATCATCACGTTCTGCCCACCGGTTTCGGCGATCAGCGGCACGTCGCCGCCGCGCGCGGCCAGTGTGCGGTTGATGATGCCGGCGACCTCGGTCGAGCCGGTAAACATCACGCCGCGTACGCGCGCATCGGCAACCAGTGCCGCGCCGATGGTCTCGCCACGGCCGGGCAGCAGTTGCAACACGGCGTCGGGCACGCCGGCCTCGCGGAACAGGCGCACCGCGGCGGCGGCAATCAAGGGCGTCTGCTCAGCCGGCTTGGCCAGCACCGGATTGCCGGCCGCCAGGGCGGCAGCCACCTGACCGGTAAAGATAGCCAGCGGGAAATTCCACGGGCTGATGCACAGCACCGGCCCGACCGGGCGATGCGTGCCATTGTCGAACTCGGTCGCCTGAGCGGCGTAGTACCGACAGAAGTCGACCGCTTCGCGCACTTCGGCCACCGCGTTGGGCCACGACTTGCCTGCCTCGCGCACCGCCAGTGCAATCAGCGCCGGGCCATCACGCTCCATCAGATCGCCCACCCGCGCGACGATGGCGGCGCGCTCGGCCGGGGCACGCGTGGCCCACTCGTCGGCCACCGCATCGGCTGCCGCGAGGGCGGCTTCAACGTCGGCGATTTGCGCTTCGAGCACCGAGCCGACGGTGTCGGCATGATCGGCCGGGTTGAGTACCGGGCGCGCCTCGTCGGCCGCGCCGGCGGGCAAGGCATTGGCCAGCATGGGCACCGCCTCGTAGCGCCGGCCGGCGCTCTTGGCCTGGGCCTCGGCCAGACGCGTACGCACACTTTCGTTCGACAGATCGAAGCCGGCCGAATTCCGGCGCCCCGTGCCATACAAATCAGCAGGCAAAGGAATCTTCGGATGCGGCGCGCCGTTCAAGCGGGCGGCCTCTTCGACCGGGTCGGCGGTCAGCTCTTCGATCGGCACGTTTTCATCAACGATGCGGTTCACGAAACTGGTGTTGGCACCGTTTTCGAGCAGGCGACGCACCAGATAGGCGAGCAAGGTTTCGTGGCTGCCGACCGGCGCGTAGATGCGCACCAGACGGGCCAGCTCGGGGTTGCTGACGACCTGATCGTAGAGCGGCTCGCCCATGCCGTGCAGGCACTGGAACTCGTAATTGCCTTTTTTGTAGTCGGTGCCGGCCATGTGCATGATCGCGGCCATGGTCTGCGCGTTGTGCGTGGCGAACTGCGGGTAGATGCGATCGCGCACATCGAGCAGCTTGCGGGCGCAGGCGAGGTAAGACACATCGGTGAACACCTTGCGGGTAAACACCGGATAGCCGTCGAGGCCATCGACTTGCGCGCGCTTGATCTCGGCGTCCCAGTAGGCGCCCTTGACCAGCCGCACCATCAGACGCTGACCGCTGCGCTCGGCCAGATCGGCGATGTAGTCGAGCACAAAGGGCGCGCGCTTCTGATAGGCCTGAACCACAAAGCCCAGCCCCGACCAGCCGGCCAGGTCATCATCAAGTGCCAGCGCTTCGAGCAGGTCGAGTGACAACTCGAGGCGATCGGCTTCTTCGGCATCGATGTTCAGCCCGATGTCCAGATCGCGCGACAACAGGCACAACTGCTTGACCCGGGGCAGCAGCTCGGTCATCACGCGGTCGGGCTGCGACCACACATAGCGCGGGTGCAGCGCCGACAGCTTGATCGAGATGCCATTGCCGTCGACCACGCCGCGGCCCTTCGAATCCTTGCCGATGGCC
This sequence comes from Nitrogeniibacter sp., assembly GCA_041600915.1. Taxonomy (GTDB): domain Bacteria; phylum Pseudomonadota; class Gammaproteobacteria; order Burkholderiales; family Rhodocyclaceae; genus Nitrogeniibacter. The sequence goes on along the minus strand of JBFIJC010000009.1, from coordinate 9,474 downwards.
GTGATGGCGGTGACGTAGGCATCAAAATAGCGGGTCGCGTCTTCGGCCGTCATGGCCGCCTCGCCGAGCATGTCGAAAGAGTAGCGATAGCCGCGCTTCTCGGCGGCCTTGCCCCGCCGCAGGGCTTCGTCAATATTGCGGCCGGTCACAAACTGCTCGCCGAGCATGCGCATGGCCAGATCCATGCCTTTGCGTATCAGCGGTTCGCCGCCGCGCGACAGCAGCTTGTTCAGCGCGCTGCTCAGGCTCTGTTCGTTGCGGGTGGCCACCAGGCGCCCGGTCACCAGCAAGCCCCAGGTGGCGGCGTTGACGAACAAGGAGGGGCTGTTGCCCAGGTGGGCACGCCAGTCGCCATCGGAGAGTTTGTCGCGAATCAGGCGATCGGCGGTGGCCTTGTCGGGCACGCGCAGCAAGGCTTCGGCCAGACACATCAGCGCGACGCCTTCCTGACTCGACAGGGAGAACTCTTTCATCAACGCATCGACACCGCTGGAACGGCTGCGGTCGCCACGCAGGCCAGCGACCAGCCGGCCGGCGAGCGCCTGAACCTTTCCGCTCACGGCGGCATCCAGACGAGCCGCGTCGACCAGCGGCGGCACACAGTCGGGTTCGGGGCTGCGGTAGTGCTCGGTGATGCGCTGGCGCAGCGGGCTGCGCGGCGCATCGGGCAAGGCCGCTGCCGCGGGCTTGAAGCGAGACGTATTCATGAGAGGGAACTCCAGTCTTGCCCGACCGGCGCCAGGGCGCCGGCCGGGGCACATCGATTGTGTCAGACGGTTTAGAAGAAGCGCTTGATTTCGCCGGATGCCAGCTTGGCCTGGTACTGCACCAGCTCGCGTCGGACGACCGGCAGCAACATGTACAGGCCGATCACGTTAGGAATGGCCATGGCGAAGATCATCGAATCGGAGAAGTCGATGACCGGGCCGAGGCTCATGCTGGCGCCGATGACCACGCAGATGCAGAAGAACAGCTTGTAGATGTTCTCCACCGTCTTGTTCTCACCGAACAGGTAGGTGGTTGCCTTCAGCCCGTAGTAGGACCACGAGATCATGGTCGAGAAGGCAAACAGCACGACCGCCACCGCGAGCACGATCGGGAACCACGGGAAGGCCGTGGCAAAGGCTGCCGAGGTCAGCTCAACGCCGGTCAGGCCAGAGTCGAGTGTGCCGCTCACCACAATCACCAGCGCCGTCATGGTGCAGATCACCACGGTGTCGATGAAGGGCTCAAGCAAAGCCACATAGCCTTCGGTAACCGGCTCTTTGGTACGCACGGCCGAGTGAGCAATGGCGGCCGAACCGATACCGGCTTCGTTCGAGAATGCGGCCCGTTTGAAACCCTGGATCAGCGCGCCGAGCACACCGCCGGCAACGCCTTCGCCGGTGAATGCGCCGGAGATGATCTGGCCGAAGGCCCAACCGATCTTGTCGGCGTTGGAGAAAATGATGACCAGGCCGGCCGTCACATAGATGATGGCCATGAAGGGCACGATCTTTTCGGTCACATGCGCGATCGACTTGAGACCGCCGAGGATGACCATGCCGACAACCACCGCCAGCACCAGACCGATCAACCAGCCCTTGTCAGCAAAAAAACTGGCTTCGCCGCCGGTCACGTTGGCAATTTGCTGGGCTGCCTGATTGGCCTGGAACATGTTTCCGCCGCCAATCGCGCCGCCAATACAACACACGGCAAAGATCGCCGCCAGCGCACGCCCGAGACCTGGCTTGCCCATCTCGGCAAAGCCGCGCGACAGGTAATACATCGGTCCGCCGGAGATGGTGCCGTCGGCGTTTTCACGACGAAACTTCACGCCCAGCGTGCATTCGGTGAACTTCGAGGCCATGCCGAACAGTCCGGCCAGAATCATCCAGAAAGTCGCGCCGGGGCCGCCGATGGACACCGCAACCGCCACGCCGGCAATATTGCCAAGGCCGACAGTGGCCGACAGTGCCGTGGCCAGCGCCTGAAAGTGCGACACCTCGCCTGCATCATTGGGGTCGGAATAGCGACCGCGCACCAGATCCAGGGAGTGCTTCACACCGCGAAACTGAATGAATCCGAAATAGAAGGAACAGATGGCTGCTGCCGCAATCAGCCAGCCCACGATCAGCGGAAAGGCCACATCACCGATCGGGATGGAGTAGAAAATGATGCCGGCAATGAAATTGGATACCGGCGCCACGGCCGCGTTGATGGTTTCGTCGATGCCTGGCGCCGCTTGGGCGTGGGCGAGAATTGGCGTCAGCACAGCCATGAGGGCTGCGCCCAGCTTGGTAATGGACATAGGTTCGTCTCCTTGATTTTTTTATATGGGATGCGTATCGAGGCATCCCGCCCGATTCACGGTACGACCGTGACCGGCACCGGCGAGGCCTGGATCAGCGAGATACCCAGGGTGCCCATAAAGCGCGACGCGAGGTTTGACGTGCCCTTGCGGCCGACGACGATGATCGACTCGGGGTGCTTGCCGGCGATCTCGCACATGATCTCGGCCGGGTCGCCATAGCGCACTTCGCTGCTCACTTTGAGGCCATCGGCGCACAGCTTTTCGCACACCGGATCCACTTCGGCCCTGGCGCGGATCACCTCTTTTTCGCGCAGCTTGTGGCGCTCGGCGATCTCTTCCATGGTCAGAAAGCTGTAGGGCGACCACTCCAGCACATGAACGACCAGCACATCGGCGCCCCGCCCCTTGGCGGCCTTGGCGGCGAATTCGAGCGCTCGTTGTGATGGCTTGGTTCCGTCGTAGCCGACGATGTATGTCTTGATCATGACGCGACTCCTCTTTTCGGGTGAGCTCCGAACCCTGTCTGCAATCACGGGTCGGTGACCCAATTATCTAGCCATACACGGAGTTCATGGCTCCATAATCTGGGCTTATAAGCTCATATGATCCTAATTTTCATCAATATCCAGACGAATCGACTGCCGCGCAGCCAAAGAGCACTGCTGATTGCCACGCTTTTGCGCGGGACGGATCGGCCGCAGCGAGGCCGCTCTCGGTCGCACGGGCTGATGCGCTTGGCAAGCAGAGGGAGGAATGATCGCGTGCTGACAAACACGGGGCCGGCGGCGCGTCGACACGCCCGCGGGGCCACGCTAGATCGAATGGCTAGATAGCGCGGGTGCGCATTGCGAACGCCTGCGCGTCGCTCAGGAATGCGGCGGCATCCTCGCCGAAGCCCGCGTAGTGCGTACGCAAGACCTCACCGCAGCCGAGGAAGGGCGCCGGGCGTTTGAGGCGGCTGGCGATGCGGTCCAGCGCATAGACGATGGTGTCCACCTCGCGATACGAGGCAAGCCAGTCATGTTCGGCCATGCGCGCCAAGACCGGCACGGCGCGCGCGGGCAGGCGGTGGCGGTGCGCCGCCAGCAAGGCGTACTGGCGGGCGGCGAAATCAGCCAGCGACTCGGGCGGATACCACTGCGCCCACTGCGCGGCCAGAAAGTGGTCGTAAAACATATCGACCATCACGCCGGCAAAACGGCGGTGCGGACCGAGCACGCGTTCGCGCGAACGCTGGAAAGCAGGGTGGGTATCGGCAAACGCATCGATCGCCCGGTGCAGCGCAACACCGGCGGCGATATCGGCGGGCAGCTCACCCGGTAGCGCGCCCTTCACAAAATCACCTGCCACCGCGCCCAGGCGCATGCCCTCATCCGGCCCGGCCAGCCATAAATGGGCGAGAAAATTCACGCCGCCAGCGCCTCGCGCAGCCAATCCATGAAGTCCGCCACTTCCGGGCGGTCCTGATCGGCCGTGGCGCAGGTCACGTAATAGCTGTGGGGCGAGACGGCCGTCACCTCGGTGATCGGCACCAGCCGGCCAGAGTCCAGCCAGGCCGCAGCCAGCCGGCGCGTGCACATGGCCACGCCGAGACCGGCACTGGCCGCTTCGAGCAGCATGCCAAGGTCGTTGAACACCGCGCCACGCTCGGGCTCCGACATCGGCAGCCCGGTGGCCTGCCACCAGGCGCCCCACGGCAAGAGCGGCGAGCGCAGCAAGGTGGCACCGGCCACATCGGCCACGCTGCGCAGCCCGTGGGCGGTGACGTAAGTGGGTGCGGCCAGCGGCCCGAGGCGGTCTTCAAACAGGCGATGACACACGCCGCTCAGCGCCTTGCCATCGCTCCAGCGAATCACCACATCGGCCGGCTCGGTGACTTCGGCAAGCAGCAAATTGCCGACATGCATTTCGAGGTCGATCTCTTCCCGGTCCTGCAAAAAGGCAGGCAGGCGCGGCATGAGCAACTGGCGGGCAAAGGTTGGCGGCGCCGATACGCGCAGGCGCACCCGCCCGCCCGAGGCCCCGCCGCCCGAGTGGGCCAGCGCGGCAAAGGCTTCGCGCACCTGGGTGAGATACATGCGCCCGCCGGTGGTCAGGCGCACGCCGGTCGAGCTGCGCTCGAACAACTGCATGGCCAGCTGCTGCTCAAGCTGGCGGATGCGATGGCTGATCGCGCTGGGCGTCACGCACAACTCGTCGGCCGCCTGCGCAAAACCGCCCAGACGCGCCGCGGCCTCAAAAGCGGCCAGGGCATGCATGGGCGGAACGCGGCGAAACAGGGGTTCGGTGCTCACGGCAGGACTCGTCTCGGGCAACCCGGCCATTGCACCACAAATTGCCGGCGCGGACGATCTGTCACCCGCGCCGGCGGCCGATCAACTGCCTTTTGGCAGCCGGCCCATCAGGTAGAAGGGCTCGTTCGGCGGCGTGCCGGTGAGGTGCACCAGGCGGTTGCTCATGGCGAAGAAGGCGGTAATCGCGCCGATGTCCCAGATCGCCTCGTCGTCAAAACCATGCTCGCGCAGCACGGCCAGATCGGCGTCTTCCATCGCGCCGCCATGGGTCGACAGCTTCATGGCGAAGTCGAGCATCGCACGCTGGCGGGGGGTGATTTCCGCCTTGCGGTAATTGGTGGCGAGCTGGTCAGCCACGCGCGCATTCTTGGCACGGATACGCAGCACGGCGCCGTGCGCCACCACGCAATACAGGCAGTTGCCGGCGCCCGAGGTGGCGACCACGATCATCTCGCGCTCGGCCTTGGTCAGGCCCTCGTTCTTTTCCATCAGCGCATCGTGGTAGTCAAAAAACGCGCGGAACTCGGCCGGGCGATGCGCCAGCATCAGAAACACATTGGGGATGAAGCCGGCTTTTTCCTGCACGCCGAGAATGCGCTCACGCACATCGTCGGCCAGATCGGCAAGTTCGGGCACGGGGAAACGGCTGATACGGTCGGACATGGCAACACTCCAGAGTCACACATCAAACAGGCCGGGCGGCGCCAACCGCCCGGCACGGGTTTTATCGATTCACATCCACCACGACACGGCCGCGAATGGTGCCGGCCATCAGCTCGCCCGCGGCGTCGATGGCCTCGGACAGCGCGATCTCGCGGGTGATGAGGTCCAGCTTGCTCACATCCAGATCGGTGGCCAGACGGTTCCAGGCGTCGATGCGGTCGGCCTTGGGCGCCATCACGCTATCAATGCCCACCAGCGTTACGCCGCGCAAAATGAAGGGCGCCACGGTGGCCGGGAAGTCCATGCCCTGCGCCAGACCGCAGCAGGTCACCACGCCGCGATACTTGGTCGTGGCGCAGACGTTGGCCAGCGTGTGGCTGCCCACGGTATCCACGGCACCGGCCCAACGCTCCTTGCCCAGCGGACGACCCGGCTCGGTGAATAGCGCGCGATCCACAATCTCGGCCGCGCCCAGCGTTTTGAGGTACTCGCCCTCGGCCGGACGGCCGGTCGAAGCCACCACGGTGTAGCCCAGCTTGGCCAGAATCGCCACCGCCACACTGCCCACGCCACCGGCCGCGCCAGTGACCAGAATCTCGCCTTTGTCGGGCGTCACGCCCGCGCGCTCAAGCGCCATCACACACAGCATCGCCGTGTAACCGGCCGTACCAATCGCCATCGCCTGCTCTGGCTTGAAGGCCGCGGGCAGCGGCACCAGCCAGTCGCCCTTCAGGCGCGCCTTCTGCGCCAGGCCGCCCGGGTGGCCTTCGCCCACGCCCCAGCCGTTGAGCACCACCGCATCACCCACCTTGAAGTCAGCATGCGAGCTGGCCATCACCGAACCGGCCAGATCGACGCCCGGCACCATCGGAAACTTGCGCACCACCGGCCCCTTGCCGGTAATCGCCAGGCCGTCTTTGTAGTTCAGCGTTGAATACGCCACCTTGACGGTCACGTCGCCCTCGGGCAGATCCTCGTCGTTCTGGTCCTTCAGTTCGGCGCGGTAGCCGGCCTCGTCCTTATTGATCACGATAGCTTTATACATAGTGTTCTCCTCGCTCTATTGCGGCCCCCGTCTCGGGGCCTGCCCAATTAGACCGATCGTCTAGCGCCGGTCAAAAAAATGTCAGCGACGAATCGCCGTAAAGAATCCGTCCGTAAAACAACGCAGCGGCTTGTCGCTGCGCATCAGGCGCGCACGCAGCACCGCGCCTTCCCAACCCACCCAGAAAAACGCCGCCCAGTGATCGCAATCGAGCTCCGCTGACAGCGCGCCTTCAGCCTGCGCCGCGCGCAAACATTGCGCCAGCCGCGCCTGCCAGTCGGCAAACACCGCCTCCAGCCGATCGCGATAAGACTCCGGCAAGGCACTCATCTCCTGCCCCAGATTGCCGATCAGGCAACCGCGGCGGAATTCATGCCGCGCAATCCCCGCCGCCGCGTCATCCACAAAATCCTCAATCCGCAGCAGCGCCGGCCGATCCGCCGACAGAAACCAGCGGTCCAGTTTGCGCGCAAAGTAATCGGCGTAGGCCGCGATCACCGCATGACCAAAGGCTTCCTTGCTCTCAAAGTAATGATAGAACGAGCCCTTCGGCACGCCCACCTTCTTCAAGACCTCTTCAATCCCGGTTGCCGAAAACCCCTTCTCGGTCAGCGTCGCCATGCCACAACGCACCAGCGCATCGCGGGTGTCGAACTGGTCGACTTGGCGTTTCGGCGGGCGTCCGCGACGGCGCGGTTCGGTGTGGGCTTCGGTCATGGGCTGAATATTAGACCGATCGTCTAGGAATGCAAGACTTTTCTCAATCGCATCATCTTGCCAGTCAGACAAGTCGCCTCTGAATCTCAGTATCCTCGTGCGCGTTGCTCACACTGCCGGTATCAACTAAAGATAGGTATGTTGCTTGATCTCTTATTCCGCTTTCAGTCAGCAAACCGCGTTCATGAAGGGAAACGTACAGCGCTGCTGCGTACGCTTGACAATTAATTGACCGCTCTGGGTTAAACGCAATATCTGAAAAAGCCCGATACGCCAACACTTGTTCAGCCAACTCTGGCTGTTTGTGCAACGCGTTGATGTATAGCCAATCGTAAAACGCGGTTCGCGGCTGCAGACCCCAATCCGTCCCAAAAAAATGAAACCCAGTAAGACGCCCATGCTTGTTCAGACGTGGATCGCGTTTCGCATCAATGGATTTCACGTTCAACAGATCTAGAAAAGGCCCTCCTCGCTCGAAGACTTTACTCGCTTGATATGCACACTCGAGACTGAACTCGCGCTCGTATTTTACCGTCCTGATCATCAGGTTAAAGGCGCTCAATTTCACCCCGAGTTCAGCTGGGGACTTGCTTGAGATTTCGAGAACATCACTTACTTTGACCTGATCCCGTGCTGCGGAGTGCAACGACTCAATTGACTTTCGGGACTGACTCATCGCCATCCCGGGGAACCACTTGAACTCGACGTGGTGCGTCCAAACAAGCAGCTTCCCTGTTGACGATGGAGTGAAGATCGGTCTTGTAGCCATGCTTACTTCCAATGTTGGTAGTCACGACGCGCGTCGAAAAAGCCGCCATTTAGTTGGAATTTTCGATTTGGGTATTGAGCCGAATATTGGTGATACGTGGCTCCTCTCTGAAAATAGACACACGAAATGTCGTCGACGGTTGCGCCATCAAGCAGCAATATCTCGGCCTGCGGATTCGTCGTATAGTAATCAGGAATTTGGAGGCTTGCTCGTTCGATGGCGTTGTAGTTATCGAACATAGACTGCAATGCTACCACCCCCTGCCGACACTCAAGAGGCACTTGAAATACGGACCTATCGCCTGCATTAGTATTGCTAAACGCGCACCTCGTTCGCCACAGCAGCGACGCTTTCAACTCTAGCAACACCCATTCAGCATTTGAACTGCCACACCGAATCCTGTAGAACATTTTGTAATTTGGATAGCTGATGGTGGCGCTGATTGCGCCGGTGCCATCATACCGATACGGGTCGTTGATGGCTGGCTCGATGCCAGCTCGACCGCACGCCTCCCTAGGCAGTAGACCATGCATCAGAATGGATGGCAGATTACTCAACTGCGTAAAGTGACACAATGATTTGATGCCACGCTCAGCAACGAACTCTTCGATTGTTGTAGGCATACACCCTCCCTTGCGGCATGCTACTTGAATTTCTCATAGAGCAATAAGAATCCGCCCCGCTCCCACCACATACCTGCCCCACCTCAAAGCCTCCAACCTCAATCTCGGCTACCATCCGCCCCTGATCCAATTCACTTTCAGGAACCCCGATGAAACGCACTTTGCTTTGCTCCGCACTGATGACCCTGAGCCTGGCCGCCCAGGCGGCCGACACCGTCGAACTGAAGACGCTTGAGCAGAGGATTGGCTACGGCGCCGGCATGCAGATGGGCCAGACGCTGATCAAGAGCGGGATGGACATGGACGAGGCGGCGGTGATTCAGGGCTTGAAGGATGCACTGGCCGGGCGGGATCCGCGCCTGTCGGGGCGCGACATGCGCGAGGCTTTCGTGATCGGGCAGGAGAAGGCCGATCAGAAGAAGATCATGCGCGGCCAGACCAATCTGGACGAGGGCATCGCCTACCTGGCCAAGAACGGCAAGGAAAAGGGCGTGATCACCACGGCCAGCGGCTTGCAATACAAGGTGATCAAGGCCGGTACGGGCAAGACGCCGGGCAAGGACGATACGGTGGTGACGCATTACACCGGCAAGCTGCTGGACGGCACGGTGTTTGACAGCTCGCGCGAGCGCGGCGAGCCGGCGAGCTTCCAGGTGAGCCAGGTGATTACCGGCTGGACCGAAGTGCTGCAGCTGATGAAGGAAGGCGCGCGTTACGAGGTGGTGATTCCGTCCGAGCTGGCCTACGGCACGGCCGGCGCGGGCGGCAAGATCGGGCCGAACGCGGCACTGATTTTTGACGTCGAACTGATCTCGGTGAAGTAATCCCAGCGGCCGCCTGCCTTGGGCGGGCGGCCACTCAGACGGCTGGCATCAGGCCTTTCGCAGGTAGCAGGCCTTGAGCATGAAGCTGCCGGCATCGGTTTTGCAGTCGACTTCATGATCGCCGCCGACGAGGCGGATTTTTTTGATCTTGGTGCCGACCTTGAGCGTGGTGGAGGAGCCCTTCACCTTCAGGTCCTTGATCAGCACCACCGAATCGCCGTCGGCCAGCACGGTGCCGTTGGCATC
>JBFIJC010000008.1:0-35318 GCA_041600915.1 Nitrogeniibacter sp. | reverse complement strand
ACCAGGTGCTGCTCGTCTATCACGTACAGGCCACTGGTGAGATCACGCTCAACGAAGAGCTTGCCGAAGTGAAGCTGATCCCCAAAGACAAGCTCAAGGGCTGGGAGCGCGGGACGGGCTGGGCGGTGATGGACTGGGTGGCCAAGCAGGGGCGTGAATCCTAGGTTTGGTGCGTCGGGAAGGTGGGCTTTCGAGCCGTCGAAGGCGGTGATCCACGCCGCGCTGAAGCATGCTGCGGCAATCGGCGCGTAGCGGCGTTATGCTTGGCGCGGTGTCGGGCCGCCCGGTCTGTTTTTTGCGCCTTTGCGAGGGGCTTCTGATGGTCGTCGATGTGGGTGAGAAAGTGCATGTGGTGTATCGCGCCCTGTATGAAAGTGCGGTGCGCCGTCATTTTCTCGGTGAAATCGTGGCGGTCGACCGCGGCCTGTGCCGGCTTGAGGGTTTCGCCTTTGTGTATGACTACAAAACGGCCACATTTCTGAAGCGAGTGGAGCGGCGCTTCACGGTTGTCGATCTCGGTGACAGCGGCTATGTGGTCAATATCATCGATTCGCGTGTCGATATCGACGCGGTGACCTACAAGTATTTGAGTGATATCGGGCTGGTCGTCACCGATGGAAAGTCCTTTGTCATGAACATCAACGAGTTCGGCGTAAAGAGCTGAAACGCTGCGCGCAGGAGCGCCGCCACCCTACCCGGTGCGTCATACGGCCCATCGTAGTTGAACTTGTTTCGCCTGCGTCATGCGTTTGGCTATATTCTCTAGGCATTTTCGTCGTCTCGAAAAATCGAGCTCAGGACCCGCCCCATGAACACAGCCGCGCAACCCAGCCTCGATTTCGAGTTGATCGCCGATGACGCGCCCGACCTCACCGGTCTGATCCTCGGCCAGCGGTTGGCCATTGCCGGCGTCGTGCTCTATTTCATGAGTTCAGCGCTGAACAAAGTCTCGCTGGGCGCGATGGTTCTGGTGGGCTTCGCGAGCCTCGTGTTCGCGCTGCTGGGCGCGCTCCGGTTCAGTGGCGAACTCGGTTTCAGCCTGCCTAAACGCGTGTTGATCGTCATCGGTTTCTTTCTGCCCTTGATCAACCTTGTCGTGCTGCTGGTGCTGAATCGCAAGGTCACGGTCGCCTTGCGCGACGCCGGTTATCAGATCGGCCTGTTCGGTGCTTACGGTGATGGGGTGCCGAAAGGCTTCTGGTTGCGCGTGCTCCTGCTCTTCATTGCGCTGGTCGCGGTGGGCAAATTTGTGGATTCATTCGGGCTGGGCGCTCGAGCCAATGGGACGCCGAGTCTCGCGGCCATGGCAGCCGACTTCAACCGCGAGTCCGAAGCGCCGCGTCTGGTTGAAGATGGTGTGCGACTCGACGGCGCGGATGTGTTTCAGAACGACTTTCGCGTGCGGATGACGCTGCTGAACTTCTCGGGCAATGCCGTGCCGGCCGAACGGCGCATCAAGATTCGAGAGGTCGCCACCCAGAACCTCTGCGCGTTGCCCGAAAAAATGCGTGCGGTTTTTGTCGAACGAAACGCCCGCTTCATGTACCAGATGCACAATGCGCGCGGCGACATCATTGCGCAGATTCTCGTCGCCATCGACACCTGCCCCGGCGGCCGCTGATGGCGGCCATGCAGCGCGTCGTCGGCTAAAATAGCGGCACCTCACGCATCGAAATCCGGAGTCAATTCATGTCCGCCTGGAGCTGCCCGCACGACATCAACGGTGTTTGCCAGCGTGTAAAAGGCGCGGTGTGCGAGCCTGGCATGCGCGGCTGTGAGCTGGAAGGCAAGGTGCGCTTTGCGCGTGGCGAGATGAATCTGCCGCGGAAACCGGTCAAGGCGAAGGCGGCCGAGGAGAAGCCGTCGGTGACGCCGCCGAAGCGGCGGGTGCCGTTTTGATCCCTTGCGGTTCAAGCTGAACGCTGACAGTCACGCTCGTCAGCCCGGCAATTGCCTTCGACGCATTGATCAACTGAGGTGCGGCGAAGTAAAGTTCAGCATAGCCGCCGCACCGGTGGCACCACAAAGGGATTTCCATGACTCTGCCGGCCGACTTTGTTCACGAACTGAGCTTGCTCATGCAATACGATGCGAGCAATTCGCAGACGGGTTTGAAGGTGCACCATGATGCGGCGCCCGAGGCGATCGCCGCGGCCCAGCGTTTGTTCGACAAGGGTCTGGTGAGCCAGCACGATGGCGGCTATCTGACCAAGCTGGGGCAGGATGTGGCCGAGCACCTTCAGTCGGTGCGCAATATTCTGGCTTGACGCCAGCGAGGCGGCGCGGGGCCGCTCGCAAGGTCTCCCGCCGGTATGCGCATCTGCGGATTGCGACCGCCAGCCTCTATCGGGGCGATGCCCCTAGGTTGCCGGACCCCGATGAAACACGAGGTCTTCGACCGGCTGACCGCCAATGAGATGCTCGTCCACGATCCGTTGCAAATTGACGGGTGTGACGTCGTAGTACCACACGCCGTCGGGCTGCACGCACATCACCGGCCCGCCCTTGCATGCCGCAAAGCAGCCGACGCGTGTGCGTTTGACGCGGGCGTCGCCCGAGGTGAGGCCGGCGGTTTTGAGCGTCTCGCCGAGGCTGTTGAACAGCGCGTCCGATTCGCCACCGGGCGTGCAGCGCGGGCCGGTGCACACCAGCAGATGGCGCTTGTAGGCGCCAATTTTTGGTTTCTCGACCGCGCTCATGCGATTTCGGGCTCGGTGTTGAGGAGCACCGCTTCGATGTAATCCACCGGAAGTTGATAGTGCGCGGCGATTTGTTCCGGGCTGTCGTCGCTGGCACGGATGGTTTCCAGCCAGCCGGCCAGGCCGGTGGACAGCGAACGACCGGCCTGTTCGCCTTCGCGGGTGTCGCCGTTGGTGACGTCATACTTGTTGGCATAGCCACGCGGGGTGACCATCAGCCCGTCGCGGATGAAGGTGGTCGAGTTACCGATCAGCACCGTCGACAGCATGCCGATGTCGGCCTCGCACATGGCGGCCAGCGTACTCATCTCGATGCGTTGCTTGGGGCGGTAGGCTGATTTGACGATGGCCACCGGGGTGTCGGGCCGACGGTGGCGCAGGAAAAGGCGCTGGGCTTCGACGATCTGCTGCGTGCGGCGGCCGCTCTTGGGGTTGTAGAGGGCGACGACAAAATCCGAGGCGGCCACGGCGTCAAGCCGGCGGGCGATCACCGGCCACGGCGTGAGCAGGTCGGACAGCGAGATGGCGCAGAAGTCGTGGGTCAGCGGCGCACCGACCAGCGCGGCGCAGGTGTTGAGCGCCGAGGCGCCGGGCACGATCTCGACCTCGATGTCGAAACCCGGTGTCCAGCCGGCCTCGAACAGCACCTCGTAGGTGGGGCCGGCCATGCCGTACACGCCGGCGTCGCCCGAGGAGATGAGCGCTACCTTCTTGCCCGCGCGGGCGCGGGCCAGCGCTTCGATGGCGCGGTCGAGCTCCTCGGTCATCGACTTCTTGACGACTTCCTTGCCTTCGATGAGATCGGCCACCAGGCGGATGTAGGTGACGTAGCCGATGATGGTGTCAGCCTCGGCAATCGCCTCGCGGGCGCGCTGGGTCATGTGTTCGACATGGCCGGGGCCGATGCCCACGAGCATGATCTTTCCGGGTGCGGTCATTGGGGAATCCTTGCAATGGAGACGGTGGCGTTGCGGCCGTCGGGGCCGCGCAGCTTGTGTTTTTCGAGGATGAGGTCGTGCATGTCGGTGCCGGCGGCGAGCAGGGCGGCCGCTTCGGACACCGAGGGCGTGCCGGTGTATTTGCGCACCGTGTCCGAGGGGTTGGGCACCGGCACGCGCGCCAGCTCGGCGGCGCGGTAGAAGCGCACCGGCCAGTTGTTCCAGGCGATCACGGTGAGCAGGCCGTCCTCGTCGGACTTGAGGTCGATGCTGGCCACCCGCGCCACGGCGGCATGGCTCAGGCCGCAGCGCGCGAGCGCCTCGGTGATGGCGCTGTCGATGGTCTGCCAGGGGGTGCCGCGGTCGCAGCCGAGGCCGAGCGCCACTTTCATCCGGCCGCCTCCGGCGTGGGGCGGTAGACCACCAGGCGGTCGGCGATGGCGGTGTACAGCGACGCGGGCAGCTCGCCAGCGTGGCGGTGTGTGATCCACAGCACGGCGCCATGGTGGCGCGGATCGACGGCGTCGATGCGGTCAAACACCTGGATGTTGCCGGGCAAGGCGCCGCTGCGGCCGTTGGCATGACCGCGCCACCAGTCGGTGCTGCCGGCTTCCTGCACCACCGCGATGGGCTCGTCATTGACCACCGCAGCGCTGGTCTTGACGATCACTGCCTTGCTGGCCTCGAAGCTCCAGCCCAGCTCGCGGCCGAGCAGGTCGACGGCCAGCGTCTGGCGCGCGTCGGAGGCGGTGGTGAGCACGGCCTGCGCACCGATGGCCTTGGCCACCGCACCGGCGAGTGCGTTGGCGCCGCCCAAGTGGCCCGACAGCATGGGGATGACGAAGCGACCGGCCTCGTCGAGCGCGACCACGCCGGGGTCGCTTTCCTTGTCGCCCAGGTGTGGGGCGATCAGACGCACCATGGCACCGAGCGAGACCACGGATACGATGGCGTCGAAGGCCTTGAACAGGCCGGGAATCTGGTCGGCCGTCTTGCCCTCGTAGCAGGCCGCCCTGCCGGGCGCGGCGGCTTCGGCGATGTCGCGGAACTTGGCCGGAGCGAAGAGGTGGGCGCCGGGCAGGGCGCGCGTGATGCGGCCGGCCAGGGCGATGCCGTGGCGGGTGATGGAGACGACCGCGATGCGGTCATTGGCGAAGGGGAGTGGGGTCATTTTCTTGTCGGGCGGGTTTCAGCCCGCCTCGGCGATGGGTTGAGTGGGCAGGCCGGTTGAAGCCGGCCCGACGGATGCGGCGCGCTTGCGGCAGCCGCGGCGCAACTCGCCACGGGCGCGCTTGGGGTTCTGCACCAGCATCAGCGACAGGTAGTTCACCGTCTCGCCGCGCAGGCGCGCGATGTCGTGCACCACCCGCTCTTCGGGCGAACCGACCTTCTCGATGAAGCAGCTGGTGGCGAGCAGGCCGCGCCGTTCGAGCAGGTCGAGGATCTCGTCCACCAGCGGTTTCACTTTCATCAGCACCAGGGTGTCGAACTCGTCGAGCAGGTGGTCGATGAGCGCCACGCCATAGGCGGCGGGGATGATGGCGACGGTTTCGTCCTCTTCGGCCAGCGCCACGTCGGCGCAGGCAGCGGCCGCGGCGAAGGAACTGACCCCGGCGATGGTGTCCACCGCCACCTCGGGCACCAGCTCGCGCACGGCGCGGGCCAGATGGCGGAAGGTGGCGTAGGTGGAGGCGTCGCCCTCGACCAGGAAGGCCACGTCGCGCCCTTCGGCCAGCAGCTCGACGGTGCGCGTGGCGGCGCGTGCCCAGGCCTTGGCGAGCGCGACGGCGTCGCGGGTCATCGGGAAGACCAGTTCAACGGCGTCATCCGGCACGGCGAGGCCGCCGCGCACGGCGATGTCGAGCGCGTAGGAGCGTTCCTCGGCACGCTTGACCGGATAGGCCCAGCGCGCGCCGGATTGCAGCGCGGCCCAGCCGCGGCGGGTGATCAGCTCCGGGTCGCCGGGGCCGAGGGAGACGCCGATCAGGCGGCCGTAGTGCGATGCGTTCATGCAGATTCCTTGTGGGCGGTGACGATCCACACCGGGTTCTGGGCGGCCAGCCGGTGCATGTCGAGGATCGGCTGGCTGCGGGCGGCGGAGAGCTGAGTGACGTCCCAGCGCGCACCGGCGGCGGTCAGCGCGGCGGTGGCAGTGGCGAGGTTTTCAATCGTCACGAAGTTCATCACCAGCCGTCCACCGGGTTTCAGGCGGGTGAGGATGAGCGCGATCAACGCGGCCAGCTCGCCGCCCGAGCCGCCGATGAACACGGCGTCGGGGTCGGGCCAGGTGTCGAGTTGCTCCGGTGCCCTGGCCTGCACCAGGGTGTAGTTGCTGGCGCCGAAGCGGCGGGCGTTTTCGCGCGCGTTGGCCGCGTCGGCGTCGTTTTTCTCGATGGCCCACACATGGCCGTGGCGGGCGATGCGGCAGGCTTCCAGCCCGACCGAGCCGGACCCCGCGCCGATGTCCCACACCACACTGTCGGCGCGCAGCGCCAGTTTGGCCAGCGACACGGCGCGGGCTTCGAGCTTGGTGATGAGGCCTTTCTCGGGGCTGCGCTGGACGTAGTCGAGATCGTCGAAGCCGAACACGGCGCGCGTGTCGGCGGCGTCGCGTTCGATCAGCACCACGTTGGGATCGTCGAAACGCATGGCCGCTGCCTCGGCCAGCGGTAGATCGGCAAAGACGGCTTCGTCGGGCAGGCACAGCCGGCTGGCCACGCTTATGCGCGCGTCTTCAAAACCGGCAGCGAGCAGGGCGCGGGCGATGCGGTCCGGCGAGTTTTCAGGCCCGGTGAAGGCGGCCACGCGCGGGTGCCCGGCGACTTGCCGCACCAGGCGGTAGAGGCCGTGCTCGGGCGTGGCGCCTTCGATCCACTCGCCGGCATCCTTGCTGTGCACCGAGCCGATCACCACGTCTTGCCAGGGCTTTTTCAGCCGGGCGAACAGCAGTTGCAAGGTGGACGGTGCGGGCAGCACGGCCACCGCCGTCGCGCCGAGTTTGCGCACCAGAAAACTCGCCATGCCGTGGCACAGCGGGTCGCCGGTGGCGAGCACGACAGTGTTTATGCCGTCGGCGTGGGCCTGCGCGATCCACTCGGGCACCTTGCCCAGCACACCGTCCATGGGGCGTACGCTGGCGGTGCCGGACAGGTGGCGCTCGAGCAGGGCCAGCGTGCGGCCGGCGCCGATGACGAGGCCGGCGGTGGTGAGGCGTTGGCGGGCGGCGTCGGACAGGCCGGCCCAGCCGTCGTCGAGGATGCCGACCAGGGTGCAGTGTTCAGACAATGTCTTCTTCCTTCAGGGTGACGATGGGTTTGCCCTCGAAGTTGCAGGCCAGCACGCTGAGTCGGTGCGGGCCGGGGTAACGTTCGCGCAGGCTGCGGATGGCGCGCGCGGCCAGCGCGCGGTGGAAGGCCACCGCCAGGCCCAGCTCGGCGAGGCGCTCGGCGGCAAAGCGGGCGGTTTCGGCGGCGCGGATCTCCTCGACCAGATCGGCCGGCGCGCCGACTTCGATGGCGGCGCTGGCGATCAGCTCGCGGTCGATCTCCTCGCGCCAGGCGTGGGTCACCGACAGGCCCTGACCAATCTTGGTGAGCTTGCCGACCATGGCGCCGACGATGATGTGCTGCATGCCTTGCTTGACCGCGGTGCTGAAGGCGGCCTTGACGAAGTCGCCCATCTGCACGAAACAGGCCTCGGCCAGGTGCGGAAATTCGCGCATGGCGCATTTTTCGGTGCGCCCGCCGGTGGTGAACACCACGGTGGTCTGGCCCTGGTTGGCGGCCACGTCGACCGCCTGGATCACGCTGGCGCGGAAGGCGGCGGTGGAGTAGGGGCGCACGATGCCGGTGGTGCCGAGAATCGAGATGCCGCCGAGAATGCCGAGCCGGGCGTTGAGCGTTTTCCTGGCCATCTCCTCGCCGCCGGGTACGGAAATGGTGACCTCCAGCGCGTCGCCGGCGGCGAGGATGGGCGCGCCGGCGGCCATCACGTTTTCGACGATGTTGCGCCGGGGTACCGGGTTGATGGCCGGGCCGCCGACCTCCAGCCCGAGGCCGGGCATGGTCACCACGCCCACGCCGGGGCCGCCCTTGAGGATGATCTCGCCGCCCCCGCCAGGGATGCGCCGCACGTCGGCGGTCAGGTGCGCGCCATGGGTGGCGTCGGGGTCGTCGCCGGCGTCCTTGACGCTGACGGCGTGGGCGGTGCGTCCGTCGGTGCGCCCGTCGGTGATCTTGAACACGACGTGTTGGGTGTTGGGCAGCACGGTCTCGACTTCCGCCGGCACCGCGCCGCGCACCAGGCCGAGCGTGGCCGCCACCGCGGCGGCCGCTGAGTTGGCGCCAGTGGAGAAGCCCGTGCGGTTGCCGCGATCGCGCTTGGCGTCGCCCTTGCGGACCTTGTCGGGGAGGGTGTGGCCGCTCATCGAGTGCGCATCGACCGGTCAGGCAGCCTCGCGCTGGCGCGCCTCGGCCAGACCGAGCAGGGCGTGAATCGCCGCAACCACCAACGTCGAGCCGCCCTTGCGGCCACGGATGACGATCCACGGCACCTCGGTCAGCTCGGCCATCAAGTCCTTGGACTCGGCGGCCGAGACGAAGCCGACCGGCATGCCGACCACCAGCGCCGGCCGGGCGCCTTCTTCGCGAATCAGGCGAACCACCTCGATCAGCGCCGTGGGCGCGTTGCCGATGCCGACGATGGCGCCGTCGAGCAGGCCGAGACGGTGCGCCTTGCGCATGGCCTGCACGGCGCGAGTGGTGTCCTCGGCGCGGGCGCGGGCGATGACGTCGTCGTCGGAAATGAACTGGTGGGTGGCGAGGCCGAAGTGCGCCAGTCGACTGGCCGACAGGCCGACGCAGATCATCTCCACGTCGGCGACGATGCGGCTGGCGCCGCCGAGCATGGCGGCCAGCGCGGCGTCGGTGGCCTGGGGGTGGAAGTCGGTCAGGCCGTTGAAGTCGAAATCGGCATTGGCGTGGATCATGCGGCGCACCACCGGCCACTGGTCGGCGTGGTAGGCGTGCGGGCCGACCTCGGCGTCGATGATCGAGAACGAGTCGTGCTCGATGGCGCGGCCGGCGGCGGTGAGCTGTTCGGTAACGGTGTTGGCGGTCATGGGCTCAGGCGTGTGCGTGGTGGTGATGGTCGTGACCGTGGCCGGTGTGGGTATGGCTGTGGTCGTGCAGATGCTCGGCTTCGGCGGCGAGGCGGTATTTGCAGCCGTCGCATTCGAGCAGGCCGCCTTCGGTGGCCCCGGCGCCGAGGGCGCGGGCGTCGACCAGGTCGAACACGCCGGCGTCGAAGCCGAAGGCGCCGCCGAGCGCGAAGGCGATGTCGGGGTATTGCTGGCGCAGGCGCGCGAGCTGCGCGTTGATGCGGTCCATCAACACGCCGCTGAACAGATACACCGGCACGACGGCGATCTGCGACATGCCCAGGCGCACCTGCCGCTGCACCACCGATTCCAGGCGCGGCCAGGTGATGCTGGTGAAGGCCAGATCGACCAAATCGTGGTCGCTGTCCTCAAACAACCAGCGCGCCAGCTTGGCCAGCTCGCCGTTGGCGCCGGCGTCGGACGAGCCGCGGCCGAGCAGGATGACGCCGGTGGTGCGCGGATCGGGGTGGTGCAGTTCGGCCATCAGGCGGTCGAGCTGGCTGGCGAGCACGCCGAGGATCTCGCGGCCCATGCCGAGGTGGCGCGCGCAGGCGAAATGCACGCCCCGGTGGCGCTGCCGGGCGCGTTCGATGGCGGCGGGCAGCTCCATCTTCACATGGCCGGCGGCGTTGAGGATGAAGGGCAGGGTGATGACGCGGCGGGCATTGTGCGCGGCGCGGTCGAGGCCGGCATCGAGCAGAATCTCGGCGTACTCGATGAAGCACACTTCGATGCGCCAGTCGGGCCGGCGGGCGCGCCATTGCTCGGCGAATCGCGTGATTTCGGCATTGCCGGCCGGGTTGCGCGAGCCGTGGCCGACGAGCAGGACGGTGGTGTCGTTCATGGGGTTTCCTCGACCGCGCTGGCGCGGCGGAAGCGGTGGCTGAAGCTGGGGTCGTAGAGTTTGCTTCGGGCGATGTCCGGCCAGTGGCGGGCGCCCAGCGCGGGGCTGGCGATGATCATGGCCTGGCTGGTGATGTCGGCCTCGGCGCAGCGCGTGGCGATATCGGCCAGCGTGCCGCGCACGATCTGCTCCGCGCCCGGCCAGCTGGCCTTCTGCACCACTACGATGGGCGCCTCCTCCGGCCAGCCGGCGGTGCGCAATTCGGCCTGCACGGTGTCGAGCAGGGTGATCGACAGGAAGATGCACAGCGTGCTGCGGTGCGCGGCCAGCGCGGCGAGGTCTTCGCCGGCGGGCATGGGCGTGCGCCCGGCCACGCGGGTGAGGATCACCGTCTGCGTCACCTCCGGCAGGGTCAGCGTCTCGCCGGCAGCGGCGGCCGAGGCCATGGCCGAGGACACACCCGGCACCACCGCCCAGGGCACGGCTGCGGCGTCGAGCGGACGGGCCATTTCGGTGAGCGCGCCGTACAGGCCGGGGTCGCCGGTCTGCAGGCGCACCACGGTGTCGTGCCGGGCGGCAGCGTCGATGAGCCAGGCGCAGATCTCGTCGAGCGTCATGCCTTTGGAGTCGCGGATCTCGCAGCCGGCGGGCGTGAAGCGGGTGGCGGCGCGGTCGACCAGCGAGCCGGCGAACAGCACCGCGCCGGCCTGTTCGAGCAGGCCGCGCCCTTTCACCGTGATCAGCTCGGGGTCGCCGGGGCCGGCGCCGACGAACCAGACGGTACCGCTCATGCGCGGCCGGCCAGGGCGAAGCACACGCGCATGGCGGGGCGGTCGGCATAGCGCTGCAGCAGCTTGACCGTGATGAAGGTGAATACCGGCTCGATGGCAACGATGGCCAGGTAGGACGCAGCAAACGTGGCCCAGGCGGCCAGCGGCGTGGCGACTTGGCCGACCGACAGCCACAGACCGACCATGACCGTGACGCCGGTGTAGTAGATGGCGTCGAGTTTGAGGATGTTGGCGATGCTCAGCGTCCGGACGCGCTTGCCGACGGTGTGGTGCAGCACCATCAGCGGCACGGCCAGCGAGAGGGTGTTGACGCCCAGGTGCAGCAGGTCGGCCGGCTCGAACAGCAGGCCTTGCACCAGCAGGCCGAGGCCGAAGCCGAGCAGGGTGGGCACGAAGCCGAGGGTCAGATAGATCGGCATGGCCCCGACAAAATGCAGCTCGGACGGACCGACCGGCAGGTGAAAGCTTTGCATGAACAGGGAGAAGAACACCGCGGCGAGCACGGTGCGCAGGATCAGTGCGGGCTGCCTGAAAAGTACGATGGCATGGGCGGCGAGAACGCCGCTTGCCGATACGGAGGCGAAGAGGATCTTGGCTTGCGCGAGCATGCCGGGTTCGATATGCATGGTGACTCCTGATGCGGTTAGGAAGGCTGGGGGGCGAACAAGGCCGCGATGGCGGCCGGATTGGAAGGGAAATACAGGTGCACGAAGGAGGCGAAAAGCCGTCCGTCCTGGTAGATCGGCTCGGGCGTGCCGTTGTGGCGCTGCGCGATGCTGGACCCCGTTGGCTTGAGCTGGACGCTGGCTGTGGCGTGGTGAAAGCTGTGGCCGCGCACTTCGCCTTCGGGCAGGAGGATGCCGTGCATGCCGAGGTTGACCAGGCGTTTGGCCATGCGCGCTTCGCCGGGTATGAGGCCGATCAGTTCGGCGCGATGACCGTCGTGGTCGGTGAGCGCATCGAGCAGCGCGAGCAGGCCGCCGCATTCGGCGAGGATGGGTTTGCCGGCCTTGTGGTGGGCATGTACTGCCTGGGTGAAGCTGTGATTGTGCGCGAGTGCGTCGAGGTGAAGCTCGGGGTAGCCGCCCGGCAGGTAGAGCGCATCGGCCTGGGGCAGATTGCTCTCGGCCAGTGGCGAGAAGAAGCGCAATTCGGCGCCAAGCGCGCGCAGGGTGTCGAGATTGGCGGGGTAGAGAAAGGCGAAGGCGGCGTCGCGGGCGACGGCGATGGTGATGCCTTCGAGCAGGCGCGGCAGCCGCGTCGCTTCGGTGGCCGCAATGGCGATCGGTGCGGGTAGCGGCGGGTTGATGGGATCGAGGGCGTCGGCGGCGCAGTCGATGCGCTGCGAGATGTCGGCGACTTCGTCGGCATGGATCAGACCGAGATGGCGCGAAGGCAGCCCCGCCGCTTCGTTTCGCGGCAGGGCGCCCAGCCAGGCCATGCCGGCGGGCAGGGACTCGCGCAGCATCTCGGCGTGGCCGGGGCTGCCGACGCGATTGGCAAGCACGCCATAAAATTTGAGTGACGGCCGGTAGCTGGCCAGCCCGAGCGCGATGGCGCCAAAGGTTTGTGCCATGGCCGAGCCGTCGATGACGGCGAGCACCGGCAGACCGAGGGTGTCTGCCAGCGCCGCGCTGGAGGCGATGCCGTCGTGCAGGCCCATCACGCCTTCGATGAGGATCAGGTCGGCTTCGGCAGCCGCCGCATGCAGCAGCGCGCGGCAGTGGGCTTCGCCACCCATCCACAGATCGAGCTGATAGACCGGGTAGCCGCTGGCTTGCGCGAGGACGCTCGGGTCGAGAAAGTCGGGGCCGGTCTTGAAAACGCGCACCCGGCGGCCCTGGCGCGTATGCCAGCGGGCCAGCGCGGCGGTGGCGGTGGTTTTGCCCTGGCCGGAAGCCGGAGCGCTGATCAGGAGGGCCGGGCAGTGGTGGACTGCGGCCGGTGAATCTGCAGGCGTCATGTGTCTCTCCGCACGCTCACCCGCGTGCAAAGTGGATCGTTACGACATGCAGAGGATTTCAGTTGGCAGAAACCGGTTGAAGTGCCGGATGCCCGCTGGATCGCCCGCCGCGATGCCGCTCGTCTGCGTCGGGCCGGTCTCCGGACTCACGAGTGGCGCAGCTGCGCCGGCATCGCGCCTTCCCGTGCGTAGGCACAGTGGCATGTTGCGATGTTTGACTCGTTCACCGTTGCGGGGGCAGTGTCGGGATGATTTCGGCCAATGGCCTGAAACGCACCGACTTCCCGTTTAATCCCACGACTTTCGCCGAGGGACACCAGATCACATGCGGCGGATCATGCCATACATTGATGACAGATGCGAGGGGCATTGCGGAAGAATCCGCGGCCGGGTGCCATGCCGGCCGCGTGTGGGACTTACATGAAAGTTGCCGCGTCGTGCTTGAGATCGTTGACTGCGGCGATGTCGTCGGCGATGTCTTCAATGCTCAGGCCGAGCGCTTCCATGGCTTTTGCGGGCAGGCCGCTGCCAATGGCGTCATCACTGTCGCCGTGGGCGTTGTCTAGCGTGATCTGGGCGGCGAGTGTAACGATGCGCGCCGTGTCGGAGGCGCCCTCGGCGGTGGGGTCGGCATACCAGCGCATGGCGGTGACGATTTCGTCCGGGAAGCGCCAGGTGCTGGCCAGGCGCTCGCCAGCCTCGGCGTGGCATACCTTGAGCACGGTGCGCTCGATGGCATTGCGCTCGCCGACGGTGATGTCCTTGCAGTCGCGCGCAATGGTGGCGGCGGCCTCGGGGAAGGCGGAGTGGATCAGCAGTACCCCCATGCGGTACATGAGACCTGCGGTATAGGCGAACTCGGGATTGCCCCGACCTTTGGTGCGGCGGGCGATGCGGCGCGCGACGCCGGCAACCACCTGGGCGTTCTGCCAGAAGGCCTTGAGGTCGAGATTGGGCACGTTCTTGAACGAACTGGCCACACCCGAGGCGATGACCAGGGTGCGCAGTGCGCTCAGGCCGATCATGGCGATGGCGTCGTCAATGGCGCCGACCTTGCGGCTGGCGCCGTAGAAGCTGGAGTTGGCCATGCGCAGCACGCGTGCGCTGAGGTTGGGGTCGTGACGCAGGTTCTCGACGATGCTGTCGATGTTGGCGTCGTCCTTGCCGAGGCTGTCGATCAGGTCGGTGACGACCTTCGGCAGACTGGGCAGTTGGGGGATGTTCTGGAACAGGTCGTCGAGCGCGGTCGGCATGGATGGGCTCCGTAGGATGGGCGGTGTCCGTTCCGGCGCACACAGCGGTGCGCCGGGGGTCAACAGCCTCTACGGCAGCCTGGGTCTAAGCCTTAAGGATTTTTTTGCGGGTCAGAACGGCAACGCGAGACCGGGCCAGACACCGTCGATGGCGCTGCGGAATGCCGCCTGAATACGCTCGATGGCAGCCTGCGAATCGGCCTCGAAACGCAGCACGACGACCGGCGTGGTGTTGGACGGCCGCGCCAGGCCGAAACCGTCGGGGTATTCGACACGCACCCCGTCGATGGTGATGACTTCGTCGGCGCCGTCGAAACGGGCGCTTTCCTTGAGGCGGCGCACCAGTTCGAAGGGCTCGCCTTCGGCCATTTTCAGGTTCAGCTCGGGGGTGCTGAGCGCGTCGGGCAACTCGGTGAGT
Source organism: Nitrogeniibacter sp. (assembly GCA_041600915.1). Classification (GTDB taxonomy): domain Bacteria; phylum Pseudomonadota; class Gammaproteobacteria; order Burkholderiales; family Rhodocyclaceae; genus Nitrogeniibacter. Next base: position 21,254 of record JBFIJC010000008.1, on the reverse strand, counting down.
GCGGCGTTGGCGTCCGGCCGGGCGGAGAGAATCTCGAGCAGGCGGGCGCCGGTGTACAGGCCGTCGTCGAAGCCGTACCAGCGTTCCTTGAAGAACACATGGCCGCTCATCTCGCCGGCCAGCGGGGCGCCGGTTTCCTTGAGCTTGGCTTTGACCAGCGCGTGGCCGGTGTTCCACATCAGCGGCTCGCCGCCGTGCTGGCGAATCCAGCCGGCCAGGTTGCGGGTGCATTTGACGTCGTAAATAATCTGCCCGCCCGGCACGCGCGAGAGCACGTCGGCGGCGAAGAGCATGAGCTGGCGGTCAGGGTAGATGATCTGCCCGTCCTTGGTGACCACGCCGAGGCGGTCGCCGTCGCCGTCGAAGGCCAGGCCAAGTTCGGCGTCGGTCTCGCGCAGGGCGCGGATGACGTCCTGCAGGTTCTCGGGCTTGGAGGGGTCGGGGTGATGATTGGGGAAATTGCCATCGACCTCGCAGAACAGCTCGGTCACTTCGCAGCCGAGGCGGCGGAAGAGCTGCGGCGCGACGGCGCCGGCCACGCCGTTACCGCAATCGATGACGATCTTCATCGGGCGGGCGAGGCGGATATCGCCGAGCACGCGGTGGAGATAGGCGTCGATGACCTCGGCCTGGCGCACCGTGCCGGTGCCGTGGGCGAGATCGCCGGATTCGATGCGTTTGCGCAGATCCTGGATCAGCTCGCCGAACAGGGTCTGACCACCGAGCACCATCTTGAAACCGTTGTAGTCGGGCGGGTTGTGGCTGCCGGTGACGCTGACGCAGCCGTCGGCATTGAGGTGGTAGGCGGCGAAATAGGTGAGCGGGGTGGGCACGCAGCCGATGTCGATCACATCCACGCCGGCGGCGCAGATGCCCTCGGCCAGCGCGCCGGCCAGCGAGGGGCCGGAGAGGCGGCCGTCGCGACCGACAGCGATGCTCTTGAGATTACGGGCGCGGGCTTCGGAGCCCAGCGCGTGGCCGATGGCGCGGGCGACGTCCGGGGTCAGCGATTTGTCGATGATGCCGCGGATGTCGTAGGCCTTGAAGATTTCGGGAGCAAGTTGCATGAGATGTCCGGGATGCTGAATGAATGGAAAAGGGATGGCGCGATTATCCCGGATTTGTGCTGATGTCGTGTGACGAATGGATCACGTCACGCGGCGAGCGATGCGCTCGAAGCCGCTGATCAGGCGCTCGGGAAGCCAGCCGAGCGAACCGGGGAAACCACCGCTCAAGAACCCGACGTGGCCGCCGCCCTCGGGCAGCTCTTGTTTGACGGCACGTGAGCAGTCGCCCGGCAGCGGCAAGGCGGCCGGTGGCACGAAGGGGTCGTTGCGGGCGTTGAGGAGCAGCGTGGGCGTGGTGATGTGTTTGAGCCAGGGGCGGCTGGAGGCGCGCGACCAGTAGTCGAGCACGCCATCGAAACCATGCACCGGGGCGGTAAAGGCGTCGTCAAACTCGTACAGGCTGCGCGCTTTGCGGATGCGCTCGACATCAAGCGCGGCCTTGTGCACGGCGATCTTGTCGAGCGCCTTGGCTTTGAGTGTGCGCAAAAAAAGCTGGGTATAAACACGGTTGAAGCCCTTGCCGAGCGCCATGCCGGAGACGGTCAGATCCAGCGGCGGGCAGATGGCGGCGGCGCCGGCGATGTGCGCGCCGGCGGCGTCGCCTTGCTCGCCCAGCCATTTGAGCAGCGCATTGCCGCCCAGCGAGACACCGACGGCGAAGATCGGCCCCTGTTGATAGCGCTTGGCGATGCGGGCGAGGATCCAGCCGATCTCGGCGCTGTCGCCGGAATGGTAGGCGCGCAGCAGGCGGTTGGGGCGGCCGGAGCAGCCGCGAAAATGCGGCACTACGCCGTTCCAGCCGTGGGTGGCGAGCGCCTGCATGAGGGCGCGCGCGTAGTGCGAGCGGCTGCAGCCCTCGAGTCCGTGGAAGAGCACCACCAGCGGCGCGCGCTCTTGCAGGGGCAGCCAGTCGGCGTGGATGAAGTCGTCGTCGGGGGTTTCCCAGCGCACGCGGGTGTAGTCGGGCACGCGCGGCATGCGTGCCAGCGGCCAGATGGTTTGCAGATGGCCGCCGGGGAGCCAGGCGGGTGCGTGGTAAGTGCCGGGACTCATGCGAGGCGGTCGATCACCATGCGCTCTCGCGACTTAGTGCACCAGCATGGGTGCGTCGGGGTCGCCGGCGTGCAGGTCGGGGGTGGGCGAGGCGTGGTGCGCCAGCAGGCGCCAACCCTTGGCGCCACGGATGAAGACGTTGGTGGCCACGATGGGCGGATGCAGTTCGTCATCGCCGTCGATGTGCACATGCTGAAGCACATTGTGCATGGCCATCACCGTACCGGCCGAGATCACTTGCTGGGTGATTTCGATTTTCAGGCGCGGACCGTTTGAGAACAGTTGCTGCCAGGTGTTGCGCACGGCGGCCAGCCCGACGACGCGCGGCGCGCCGGGATGTACGCAGATGACTTCTTCGACATCGCACCAGACGGCCATCATGGCGTCCAGATCGGCGCGAGCGAGCGCAGCATAGAAAGCGACCTCAACCTCTTGGGGTGAGGTGAACGCGGTGTCGGACACGTGGGAATTCCTTCGGGCGTTCGGTAAAGCCGGCCGGGCCGCACGGGGCGGCCCGACGGCAGTGGGTCAGTGGTGACCTTTGGGGCGTTCGCCGGTGAACACGTAGGTGGCGCTGCAGTAGGGGCAGCACACTTCGCCTTCGGTCAGCACGTCGAGGAACACGCGTGGATGGCGGGCCCACAGCGGCGCGCCCGGTTGCGGGCAGTGCAGCGGCAGGTCCTTGGCGGTCACATCGATGCGGCGGAAGGCGTCCTGGTTGTCAGCCATGATGGGTCTCTTGTGAAATTGAACGGTGCTTGGACGTCACTCAGACGTAAGTGAGCCAGTCGTCGTACTCGGGCGCGCGGCCATTGACGATCTCGAAGAAGCGGGCCTGCACCTTTTCGGTGATCGGGCCGCGCTTGCCGGCGCCGATGACGCGGTTGTCGAGCTCGCGAATCGGGGTGACTTCGGCCGCGGTGCCGGTAAAGAAGGCTTCGTCGGCGATGTAGATGTCGTCGCGGGTCATACGGCGGGACTGCACTTCGAGGCCGAATTCGCGGGCCACGCGGATGACGGAGTCACGGGTGATACCGGTCAGTGCCGAGGCGATTTCCGGTTCATAGATCTTGCCGTCCTTGATGACGAAGAGGTTCTCGCCCGCGCCTTCGGCCACAAAGCCTTGCACGTCGAGCAGCAGCGCTTCGTCGTAGCCGTCCTGCGTGGCTTCGAGGTTGGCCAGAATGGAGTTGGCGTAGGTGCTGGAGACCTTGGCGCGCGGCATGGTGACGTTCACATGGTGACGCTGGTAGGACGAGGTCTTGACCCGGATGCCTTTCTCCAGGCCTTCTTCGCCCAGATAGGCGCCCCAGGGCCAGGCAGCAACGGCCACGTGCACGGTGGCGCCGCGGGTCGAGATGCCCATCTTTTCCGAGCCGTAGAAGGCGATCGGACGCATGTAGCAGGACTCGAGCTTGTTGGCTTTGACCACATCAATTTGCGCCTGCATCAGCTCGTCGAGCGAGTAGGGCACGTTCATGTGGTAGATCTTGCCGGAGTTGATCAGGCGCTGCGTGTGCTCGCGCAGGCGGAAGATCGCCGGGCCGCGGGCGGTGGCGTAGGCGCGAACGCCTTCGAAGACGGCCAGGCCGTAGTGCAGCGAGTGGGACAGCACGTGGGTGGTGGCGTCACGCCACGGCACCATTTTGCCGTCATACCAGATAGAACCGTCGCGATCGGCCATGGACATTGTGAAGTCTCCAGCGAAATGTTGTGTTGAGCGGCGCCCTCGGATGGGGCACACGAATTGCGCAATTCTATCGCAACTTGTGGCTGGCTGTGGCCGCGCTAAAATGCGCATCTTTGATGATGGGGCTGCGCATGGAGCGGGTCTGGAAACCGAATGTGACGGTGGCGGCGCTCGTTGAGCGCAATGGTCGCTTCTTGCTGGTCGAAGAAGAAACCTCGGACGGGCTGCGGTTCAACCAGCCGGCCGGGCATCTCGAGGCCGGCGAGTCGCTGGTCGAGGCGGCTGCGCGCGAGACGCTGGAAGAAACCGCGCATCCATTTACGCCGGAGTTTCTGGTGGGCATCTATCAGTGGCCGCGCCCCGATGGCGAGGTCACCTATTTGCGTTTTGCCTTTGGCGGCACGGTGGGTGAGGCGATTGCCGGGCGGCAGCTTGATGCCGGCATCGTGCGGGCGGTGTGGATGACGCGCGACGAGATGGTGGCGACCGTCGGGCGGCATCGCAGCCCCTTGCTGTTGCGCTGCGTGGATGATTATCTGGCTGGCCAGCGCGCACCGCTGGATTTATTGCGGCACTATTCGGAATCATGATCCGCTGGTTTGCTCCCGTCCTGACGACCCTGGCCTTGCTCGCGCCCGCGGCGTCGCACGCCTCGGTGGAGGTGCCGATCTGCTACAACTATGGCTGCGTTACCGAGACGGCGGTGCGCTATGCGGAGGCCGATCTTGTGTCGCTGCAGCGCCAGCTGGGTGCAGCGACCAGTGCGGCCGAAGAGCGCGCCATTCTGGCCGAGGTGCTCGGCTGGATGTATCGCGAGGCGGGCAAGCAGTCGCCGATTCATGCGGACCGTGGTGGCAACTATGCCGACGAGGGCGTGTACGGCCGTATGGATTGCATCGACCATGCCAATTCGACCACGCGTTTGTTGGGCATTCTCGAGAAGCGCGGCGCGCTGCGGTTTCATAAGCTGATGCCGCAAGCGCGGCGGACGACGGTGATTCTGTTCCAGCATTTCGGCGCCGTACTTGAAGAAATGACGCCCCCGTCACAGCCGCTGGCCCAGGCGCTGGTCCCCGATCATGTGCCGACGCTGCTGGCCTTGTGTGATTGTGCCGAGGTATTGAACGACATGCCCGCGCCGCCGGTGACGGCGACGGGCTCCCCAGGTGCCCAATTTGCGGTAGATACCTGGTTTTACGACCATGGCACGCCTGCGGTGATCCTGCCGTTGGCGGACTGGCTCGATGGAGAAGGACCGAATGTCCAGTAAGCAAGACCCGAACGGGATGAAGGTAGTGGTCGGCATGTCCGGCGGGGTGGATTCGTCAGTGGCGGCGCTGCTGCTCAAGCAGCAGGGTTACGACGTGGTCGGCCTGTTCATGAAGAACTGGGAAGACGATGACGACGACGAGTACTGCTCGACCCGGCAGGACCTGGTCGATGTGGCCTCCGTGTGTGATGTGATCGGTATCGACCTCGAAGTGGTGAACTTCTCGGCCGAGTACAAGGACCGCGTGTTCGCCGATTTTCTCAAGGAATACCAGGCCGGCCGCACGCCGAACCCGGACATCCTGTGCAACTCCGAGATCAAGTTCCGCTGCTTTCTTGACCACGCCATGCAACTGGGCGCCGACAAGATCGCGACGGGGCACTACGCCCGCGTGCGCGAATGGCACAGCGACGGGCGCAGCGAGTTTCAGCTGCTCAAGGCCGAGGACGGCACCAAGGACCAGAGCTACTTTTTGTACCGCCTCAATCAGCAGCAGCTGTCGCGTACGCTCTTTCCGCTGGGCGACATCTACAAGCGTGAGGTGCGCCGCATGGCCGAGGCCGCCGGCCTGCATGTGCATGGCAAGAAAGACTCGACCGGCATCTGCTTTATCGGCGAGCGTCCGTTCCGCGAGTTTCTCAGCCGCTATCTGCCGACCCAGCCGGGCGAAATCCGTTCGCTCGATGATGACCGCGTGCTTGGCGAGCATCAGGGGCTGATGTATCACACCATCGGCCAGCGCAAGGGCCTGATGATTGGCGGTATCAAGGGCATGGAAGACGCCGGCGGCGAACACGACGCGTGGTATGCCGCCAAAAAGGACATGGCTGCCAATGTGCTGTACGCGGTGCAAGGCCACGACCACCCGGCCCTGCTGCGCGAGCGGCTCGTGGCTACCGAACTGAACTGGATCGCCGGGCGCGACCCGCACACGCACTGGGTGTATACCGCCAAGCCGCGTTATCGCACGCCCGATCAGCCCTGCGAGATCGATCGCATCGGCAATGGCGAAGTCGAAATTGCCTTCGCTGAAGCGCAATGGGCGCTCACGCCGGGGCAGAGCGTGGTGGTGTATGAGTCCAAGGTGTGTCTGGGTGGCGGCGTGATCGTCTGAAAGACGGGCGCCGGTGCCTGTTGAGGCGGCCGGCGCTTCTTGAACTGACTGTCGTGTGTCGGGCGGCTCAGGCCACCCGGGCCGGCTGACAGGCCGGTTCTGCCCAGCGCTCGGCAAAGGCGTTGCACTTTTCGACAAACTCCCGCGTGCTCTTCGGCATGGGGACGCGCGCACGCGTGATGTAGATCAGCAGATCGGTGCCGGCCCGCATGAGTTCGAGGCCGGTGTCGGCATTGCGCACCTGGCTGCGGATCGGCCGCGCAGGCAGCCTGGGTTGAAAGCGGTTCATTTGCTCGCCCGCGACGACGAAGGCAGGCCAGATGTCGAAAATGGCCGGGTCGGTGCGCAAGGTTTCGCATTTTTCGCGGGCGGCTTCGGCGTAGGCTTCGATGAGTGGTTCGACGCCGGTGAAGATGCCGTTGCTGGTAAACGCGTGGATCATTGCCGCCGCGATCTTGTCGATATCGCGCATGGCCTGCGCGATCTTGATGTAGCGGCTCTCGTAAAAATCTTCGACCGGGATGGAGAAGGCCCGGAAGGGCTCGCCCCACAATTCGTCGATGCCTTCTTCGCCACTGATGTGATTGACGAAGCGGCCGAGTTCGAGCGCTTTTTGCAGACAGGCGCCGCACTGGCGCATGAGCGGGTTTTCCTGGCCGATATCGACGCCCAGCGCCTGCAGTTCGACCAGTTTGGTGAAGATGTCGGCGGCGCGATTGAACAACGCACCGGCGAGCATGCCGCCCTTGACGCGGCGCATGGCCTCGTCGGTTTCGGCTTCGTAGGCGGCGCGTGCTGCCTCCAGCCGGAAGCCGGGGATGTTGATACCGTGTTCGACGTGGTTGAACAGCCGTCGGGTCAGCGCACCAATGAGTTTCTTTTTGGTGGCGAGTGTGTCCTCCGGCGGATCGTAGACCTTGATCCAGTAGCCGCCGTAATACACCCGTAATCGGTTGTTAATGACCCGTCGGGTACCCTCTGCGGGGTTCTCGTCCATAGCGTCACCGTGCAACGGCTATACGCCGTTCCAATTCTGTTGAGCTTTTCAGTCTAGTACAAAGGTTGTATTTTGTGCAGCGCAAAAAGGATAAACGGTCGTTTAGATGCTGATTCGGGCGCGCAGGCTGAGACGCCGTTTGCGCAGAACCCGCCAGCGCCACGCCGCTTGCGTCAGCACATAGCCGAGGATGGCACCGACGATGGCCATCAGCAACATGCCCAGCAGCAAGGGCTGGCCAATGCCGGACAGCCAGGTCCAGGCATGTTCAAACCAGGCGCCGAAGCTTTCGTAGACCGGGGGTGCGGCTTCGTCCGGTTTGGGGGTGATGCCCAGCAGGCCGGCGCCAAGATGGTAAGCGAAGTAGTAAAGCGGCGCGTAGGTGAGCGGGTTGCTGATGAGCGTGCTGACTGCGGCGATCCACAGGTTGGCGCGCAAGGACAGCGACACGATGACGGCGGCGGGAATCTGCGCGACCGGGATCATCAAGCCGAAAAACGCGCCGATAGCCACGGCCTTGGCGACCGTGCGGCGGTTGATGCGCCACAGTGACGGATCGTGCAGGCGCGGTCCGATCCAGCGCAAAAGGCGGTGGCCCTTGATGCTTTCATGGGAAGGGAGGAAGCGCTGGATCATCAAAGTGTCCGGGGTTGTGTTCGGTGGCTGCCGAAACGGCCAGCGTAGCAATATGAAGCGCGCGCGGCGCAATATCAAGCCCGTTCGGCGTCTGCCCGACGGTTTTAGCGACGCGCCCTAGACTGCCCGCAGCGCTTCGGCCGGCGGTAGCGCCGCCGCCTTGCGTGCCGGGTAGTAGCCAAAGAACACGCCGATGCTGGCAGCGAACACAAAAGCCACAATTACCGCCGTGGCGCTGACCACCACCGTCATGTCGAAGAGCGTGGCGGCCAGCCAGGCGCCGCCGATGCCCGCGGCCGCGCCGAGTGCGCCGCCAATCAGGCAGATCAGCAATGTTTCGAGCAAAAACTGGCCGAGAATGTCGCGCCGCCGGGCGCCGACAGCCATGCGGATGCCGATTTCGCGGGTGCGCTCGGTGACCGACACCAGCATGATGTTCATGATCCCGATGCCGCCCACCAGCAAGGACACCGAGGCAATCGCGCCGAGCAGCAAGCGCATTGCGCGGGCGGATTCGGCCGCCGCTTCGTTGCGGGCGGTGAGATCGCGCACCGAAAAGTCGTCTTCCATTTCGCCGCTGAGCCGGTGGCGCTGGCGGAGCAATACGCCGACGTCCTTCATCGCCTCGGGCAGACGACCCGGCTGCGCCTTGGCAGAGATGAAGCGCACCGCGCCGGGGAAGGGGCTGCCGAAGAGCTGGCGCTGGGCGGTGGTGAGTGGAACAAAGACCAGGTCGTCCTGATCGCGGCCCGACAGGCTTTGCCCCTTGGCGCGGAACACCCCTTGTACCTCAAAGGGCTGGCCGTTGATGCGCAGCGTCTCGCCGATGGGCGAGTTGGCGCCGAACAGTTCGGTGGCGACAGTGGCGCCGAGCACCACTTTGCGGCGAGCGGCGCGCACATCGGCTTCGTCGATGGATTCGCCCTGGGCGAGGTCCCAGTTGCGCACCAGCGGAAAGGCCTCGGTGCTGCCATAGACCGAGGTCGGCCAGTTGGTGCCGCGATACTGCAGTTGTGCGCTGCCCCAGTGCGTGGGCGCGGTGTCGAGCACGCTGCCGAGCCGCGCGATGGCCTCAGCGTCGTCGGTGTCGAGGGTGGGCACGCTGCCGGCGGCGTAGCGCAGGCCGCCGAGCGTGGGCGCGCCGGAGACGACGACAAACAGGTCGCTGCCGAGCGAGTCGATGGTCTCCTGCACCTTGGCCCGCGCGCCGTCGCCAATGGCCAGCATCAGCACCACCGCGCCGACACCGATGATCATGCCGAGCATGGCCAGCAAGGTGCGTAGCGGATGGGCGCCGAGGGCGCGGACGGCTTCGGGGATGAGGGCGGGATTCACACCCCGGACTTTACAGCAGGTCGGGCGCGATCACCGCGCGCAGCACGGTCTGGGTTTCGCCGTCGCGCACACGATTGGAAAACCACCACAGTGCGCCCTTCTTGATCGTCCAGTCGGCTTCGCTACCCGATAGCAGCAGGGCGGCCAAGCGGCCGAGTGAGGGCTGGTGGCCGACCAGCAATGCGGCGCCGCGGCCTTCGGGCCAGCCGGTGGCGGCGAGGAGGTCGGGCACGCCCATGTCGGGCGCGAGCGCGGGCACGATCTCAAAGTTGTCGGTAAAGGCGCTGGCGGTCTGGCGGGTGCGTGTCGACGGGCTGACCAGCGTGCGCAAGCGCTTGGGGCGGTTTTCGCTCAGCCACTGCGCCATTTTTCTGGCCTGTTTGTGGCCGCGCTCGGTGAGCTCGCGGCTCAGGTCGGGGGTGCCGTCAATGGCTTCGGCGTGGCGCCACAACAACAAATCCATGGTGTCCTCGGTGGTGGCGTCAGCGATTGGCGCGCCACGGGGCTTTGCCCGTCAATAAGGTTTCGGTTTCGAGCAGCACGCGTCGGCGTGTGCGGGCGTATTGCCGAGCGTGCCAGCCAATCACGAAGTGGGCGGGGCCGGTAAGTGTGGGCTCGCGATCGGCCCAGTCCAGCATCAGGCTGCGCGCAATCGCCGCGTCGTTCAGATAGCCCAGATCGGTCTGCGCTTGCCGCACGCCGGCCAGATACTGCTTGGTGGCCTTGCCATTGAACAGCGGGCGGAAAAAGTCGATGCCGTAGCGCAACTGCTTGAGGCTGACGCGCAGCACGTGCAGTTGATCGGGGTCGGTAATGTCGGCTGAGGTGAAGCGCCGCCGGGCGCGTTTGCGCAGGGCGCCCAGTTGCAGGCGGGCAAAGGCGGTGAGGTCGGCCGCTGCGTTGAGCGCGTCGCCGCTGAGTTGATGGAGTTCGGCGGCAAAGCCGAGAATGCGCTGGCCGTGGTCGGCGTGGGTCAGCCGGGCGCGTGCTTCGGTGCGGGCAGCGGCGCGAAGGCTGAGGGCGTGATCGCGCAGCGGGTCGGTGAGCGTGGCGCCCATCAGGGGCTCGGGTTCGGCCGGGCCGATAATGTCGCTCAGCAGCACGTCGATATTGCGGGCGTCGCCCAGATCGGCGGCGGTGTCGCGCAGCACCTCGGTCCAGCGCTCGGCAAAGGCTTCGGGCAGGACCGGGTCGAACAGGCGGATGAGCGAACGCAGCCGGCGCAGCGCGACACGCAGTTGATGAACGTACTCCGGGTCGTCGTGCACCAGTGCGCCGAGCGTGTTTTCCTGCCACTGTTGCAGGGCGTCGAAGGCCAGCGTGCGAAAGGCGTCGAGCGGCGACTGCGCGGATTGGATGGCCGACTTGCCCGCCAGTCGTGGGGCCTCGGGCGTGTTGAGAAACAGCCGGTAGCCGCGCTCGGCCTTGCTGCGATCGGTGGGCATCAGCGCCACACGCTCGGCCAGCGCGCCGGCGATGGCGAACAGGTCTTGCGCGTTGCCGCGCACCAACTCCAGTTCGACTTCGCTGATCGTGTCCTGGCGCTCGCCCGCGTCGATCTGGCCCTGGTCGATCATCATCAGAATCTCGACTTCGGGCGAGGGCGTGAGCCGGCGGGTTTCGCGCTTGAAGGTGGTGGTGAACAGCGGCTGGATGTCGCCGGCCAGGGCGTCGAGGCGCTTTCGCACGGCGGGCGCGTCGACATGCGAGAAGTCAAACTCACCCGAGAAGGGCTGTTCCCACTCGGGGCGCGACGAGAGCCCGCCCACCGAGTTGGCCGCGCACTTGATGGTCTGTAGCCAGGTGCTGCCCTGCTTGCGGGTGCGTACCGCAATGCGCGCCTTGTTCAGCGCCAGTTCGGGCGTGTCGAAATAGGTGTTGATCAGGGTCTGCGCGTTGCCGAGTTTTTCGGCGCCGCTCACCAGCGGGTGGCGACGCAGGGCGCGGATTGCATCGGGGGCGAGGGCGAGTTTGAGTTCGGTTTCGGTACTCATGAGGCCACCATTGTCTTTGGCTTATGTGACAGCTTGATGATTGCCCGGTGCGCCCGTGGAGACGTCGGACTGAATGCGCCCGTCCTGCAGGCGGATGACGCGCCGCGCATGGGCGGCCACGTCTTCTTCGTGGGTCACCATGATGATCGACACGCCTTGGGCGTTGAGCGTGTCGAACAGCGCCATGATGTGCGCCGAGGTGGTCGAGTCGAGGTTGCCGGTGGGCTCGTCGGCCAGCACCCAGGCCGGTTCGTTGGCCAGCGCGCGGGCGATGGCTACGCGCTGCTGCTGGCCGCCGGACAGGCGCGCGGGCGTACGCTCGCTCAAGCCCCCGAGGCCGACGCGCTCAAGCATGGCCAGAGCGCGCTTCTGGCGCTCGCTGCGAGAGAGGCCGGCGTACATCAGCGGCAGGGCGACGTTGTCGATCAGATTGGCGCGCGGCAGCAGGTTGAAGCCTTGAAACACGAAGCCGAAGAAGCGGTTGCGCAAGGCCGCGAGGGCGTCGCCGCTCAGGCCTTCGACCGGCGTGTCGCCAATGCGATAGCTGCCGGCCGAAGGCGTGTCGAGGCAGCCGAGCAGGTTCATGAGCGTGGACTTGCCCGAGCCGGACGGGCCCATCAGCGCCACGAAATCGCCGGGCGCGAAGCTCAGATCCAGCGCATGGAGCACATCGACGGGCGCCTGACCGGGCGATTGGTAGCGCTTGCCAATGCCTTGCATCACCAGTGCCGCGTCGGCGTGGCTGGCCATCAGTGCAGGCGCAGGCGGAAGTTGCCGCCCCCCTCAGCCTTGCCGGCGGCCCGTTCGCCGGTGACGATCGCATCGCCGGCGGCGAGCGGGCCGCCGGTAAGTTCGGTGTGGGTGTCGTTGGCCGCGCCGAGTTGCACGCTGACGGCTTCGAGTGTTTTGCCGTCGGTGCGATACACCGTCGGGCCTTTGGCGCGGGGTTTGGCCTCGCCGGTGTCGGCGCCTTTGGCGGCGGGCGGTCGAAAGCGCAGCGCAGCGTTGGGTATGCGCAGCACATCGTCGCGACGGGCCAGCTCGATGCTCACTTGCGCCGTCATGCCCGGCAGCAGCAGGCGGTCGGCATTGTCGGTGTCGAGCACCACGTTGTAGGTCACGACGTTTTGTTCGATGGTCGGGTTGAGGCGGATCTGCCGCACCTGCGCGTTGCGGCGCGCGTTCGGATAGGCGTCGACGGTGAAGCTGGCGCGCTGGCCGATCTTCAACTCGCCCACGTCGGCCTCGGCCACGCGGGTCTCGATCTGCATGTGGGTGAGGTCGCCGGCAATCTGAAACAGCGTCGGTGTCTGGAAACTGGCGGCCACGGTCTGGCCGAGGTCGACGTCGCGGGCGACCACCACGCCGTCAATCGGGGCGCGGATGATGGCGTGCTCGAGATTGGTCATCTCCTGCTGCCTGCGGGCTTCGAGCCGGTCGACCTGCGCGCTGCGCGCGGCCAGCGCGGCGGCGGATTCGTCAAGTACGCTGGCGGAAATGAAACCTTCGCCAACCAGGCGGACATTGCGCGCGTGCTGGGTTTTGGCCAGCGCGCGTTCGGCCCGCGCGGCGGCAATTTCGGCCTCGATCTGCGCCAGTGCGGCGCGGATCAGCTCGGTGTCCAGCTCGGCCAGAATCTCGCCTTGGGTCACGGCCTGATTGAAATCGGCATTGAGCTTGGCGATGTTGCCCGAAATGCGGGTGCCGACCTTGACCAGCACCACCGGTCGCACCGGGCCGCTGGCGTTGATGCTGCGCACCAGCGGGCCGCGATCAACGGTGGCGGTGCGCCAGAGCGGGCCGGCGGGCGCTTGCGCCTGTTCTTGCCAATAGTAGTAGCCGCCGCCGGCGAGGGCGGCGATGAGCGTGAGCCAGAAGAGGCGTTTCATCCGCTGCGGGTCAGCTGGCGTCGGCGCGCCAGTGCCCGGATTTGCCGCCCTGTTTTTCGAGCAGGCGGATGCTGTCCATGGTCATGCCGCGATCGACCGCTTTGCACATGTCGTAGATGGTGAGCAGGCCGACTTGCACGGCGGTGAGCGCTTCCATCTCCACCCCGGTGCGGCCGACCGTTTCGGCCGTGGCGGTGCAGGTGATGGTGTGGGCGGCGGCGTCGAGAGCAAAATCGACGGTGACGCGGGTGAGCGGAATCGGGTGGCACAGCGGAATCAGGTCGGCGGTGCGCTTGGCGCCCTGAATGGCGGCGATGCGCGCGATGCCAATCACATCGCCTTTTTTTGCGTTGCCGGACTGCACCATGGCGAAGGTGTCGGGCGCCATGCCGATGCGGCCTTCGGCGACCGCAACGCGGCGGGTTTCGTGCTTGGCGCCGACGTCCACCATGTGGGCCTGACCGTCGGCGTCGAAATGAGTAAAGCCTTGCGTCATCGTTCGTCTGCCGCGGGTGCGGAACTGTTTAAGGGCGCGGGTATCATAGCACCACCATGATGAAACGAATCCTTGCCTTCGGGCTGAGTGCAGTGCTCTCGGTGCAGAGCGTGGCGGCCGGTTTGCCAGACCTTGGCGAGTCCTCGGCGGCCGATTTGTCGGCTGCGGCAGAGCGTCGCATTGGCGAGCAGATCATTCGCGAAATACGCTGGCGCGAGCCGTCCTATCTGGATGATCCGCAGGTCGAGTCCTATCTCTCCGATCTGGGGCATCGACTGGTGGCGGCGACCCATAGCAGCGGCAGCTACCAGTTTTTTGCGATGCGCGATTCAACGCTCAACGCCTTCGCCATGCCCGGCGGCTACATCGGCCTGCACACCGGGTTGATTCTGTCGGCACGCAGCGAATCCGAGCTGGCCTCGGTGGTGGCGCACGAGATCGCCCACGTCGAGCAACGCCATATTGCCCGTTTGGTCGGCAAGCAGAGCCAGTCGAGCATGATCATGCTGGCGTCCCTGCTGGTGGCGGTGTTGGCCGCGCGCAGCAGCGACCAGATCGCTCAGGCGGCGGTGGCTGGTGGCACGGCGGCAGGTATTCAGAACCAGCTCGGCTACACCCGCGAATTCGAGCGCGAGGCCGACCGGATCGGCCTGCAAACCCTGGATGCCGCGGGCTTCGATACCCGTCAGATGGCCAGCTTCTTCGAGCGGCTTCAGCAGGAAACCCGCTTGTATGAAAACAATGCGCCGGCTTACCTGCGCACCCACCCGCTGACCACCGAGCGTATCGCCGACATGGGCAACCGGGTCGAAGGCGCGCGCTACCGGCAGGTCACGAGCTCAAACGACTTCACCCTGGTGCAAGCCCGGCTGGCCACGCTGGAAGGGCCAGCCCCGGACGTGTTCAAACGTGAAAGCCGGGCCTGGGAAAAAGCCAGCCAGCCGACCGCTGCGCAACGCTACGCCTTTGTTCATGCCGCACTGAAGGCGAATGAGCTGGAGCGCGCCGAGGCGGTCTGGCGGGATTTCCCCAAGTCGCAGGACAGCGCCATGGTTGTCGCGCTGGGCGCCGAAGTGGCAATGGCCAGACGCGATTTTGCCACCGCCATCGCACGCCTCAAGCCTGCCGTCACACGCTACCCGCAGGCCCGCTATCTGGGCTACCTGCTCGCCGATGCACGCATCGCGGCGGGCGACCTGAACACTGCCGTGGCCGAGTTGCGCGAGGCCACCACCACCCGCCCGGAGGACTTTCACAGCTGGACCCGCCTCGCCAAGGCCTATCAGGCCATGGGCAATGTGAGCGAATCGCACCGTGCGCAGGCCGAGGTTTACGCCTTGCAGGGCGCCTGGTCGTCGGCCACCGGGCAGCTCGAAATCGCCCTGCGCGAAGGCAAGGCCGATTTCTACACCCAGTCGGCGATGGACGCCCGATTGCGTGAATTCCGGGCGCGCTATGACGACGAGCGTGCGTGGCGTAGCCGCGATGGCCGGTGACGCGCGCGCCGCATCCCTCTAGAATGCGGCGCTAACGCCCCAAGGAATGAGCTGACATGAATTTCGACAAAGAAGTAGACGCCAGCGGCCTGAGCTGCCCGCTGCCCATCCTGCGCGCCAAGAAGGCGCTCTCCGAAATGGAGGCCTCGCAGGTGCTGCGCGTGCTGGCGACCGACCCCGGCTCGGTCAAGGATTTCGAAGCCTTTGCCCGCCAGACGGGCAATGAGCTGTTGCAGAGCGAGACGATCGGCGAGAACCAGTTCGAGTTTTTTCTGCGTCGAAAATAGACTGCAGCAGTGAAACGCCGCCAAGAAAACGCTCCGGAGACGGGGCGTTTTTTTTGCGGCAACGGTGCGCGGACGTCATCATTCGCGTGCGGGTGGCCGGCGGCCGAACGCGCGGAGGCGCTACTTCGTGTTGACCGCCGGGATGGCGGCGCGCCGCGCAGGCTCGCCGCGCGCTGGCGGCGCGACAAGGTCTCAGCGCGGCTTTGTCGTGGCGCGGGGGGCGTCGTCTTCCACCTCGTCCCAGCCGGTGATCATCGCCTTGATATGGGCGAACACCGTGTGGCCGGTGGTGGTGAGATAGACATGAGCAATGACGAACACCAGCATCATGAAGGCGCCGGCGGTGTGCACCGTGGCCACCTGTTCGAGACTCAGCCAGCGGTCCAGCCCAAGGCCGCCCCAGTAGGCGTAAAACAGATAGAGCAGCCCCGAGCCCCAGATGATGGGTGAGACCAGCGCCAGCAAGGCCAGGTAGGCGAGGCGCTGCAGCGGGTTGTGCTTCTTGAGTGCGGTCTTGTGATAGGGGTGGGGCGCGCCGGTGAAAATGCCGAACAGGTAGTAGCGCGCCATGGCCACCAGCTTGCTGGCGGTGGGGATGTACTGGCGCCATTCGCCGGTGGTGAATTGCCAGAATATGGTGAAGGCCCAGAGCGCCAGCAGTGTCCAGGCCGACAGCGTGTGCAGATCCACCGCGCGTTCAAAGCCCAGGTTGTTGTAGCTGCCGTGAATCTCGAAACCGGTGACCAGCATGACAATCACCAGCGCGGCCTGCGCCCAGTGCCAGAATCGCTCGTAACGCTTGAAGACGTAGATGCGCTTCATCGGGGTGGCGTGTGACATGGCTCAGTCCTCCTTGCGCAGATGGGTGATGACGCGGGCGATGGCATGCAGCGTCACGCCGAGCAGGGCGGCCAGGGCGGCGAGCCAGCCGAGGCGGTCCAGCCAGACGCTGCGGTCGCGGCCCGGGAGATAGACGCCTTCGATACCGGCCAGGCGGCCGCCATCGGCATGGCATTCCTGACAGCCGACGGCCTTTTCCTTGGGCGCGACCATGTGGGTGATTGGCCATAGCATCTGGGTGTCGACAAAGCCGTATTTGCCGCTGTAAGGCGCGCCGGTGGCCTCGGCGCCTGCAGCCAGTGCCTTGGGCCAGTCAAAGTTGTACCAGAAGGCCGTATCGCCCGGCACCGCCACATTGGGCACCAGCAGCGTCTTGCGCTCGGTGTCGTAGGGCTGGCGGCCATGGAAGACCTTGACCGGCCAGATGCGCGCATTCGGCGCGCCCGGCGCGCCGTGAAAGACGTTGATCGGCACGCGGGTGGTGGGGTCGATGGTGTCGTCCTGCAAGGTGTAGGTGACTTCACCGTTGAACCACTGGTAGGCCGGTGTCACGTTCTGGCCGTGCACGAAGCTGCCCTTCTTGCTGTCGTAGATCACATGGCCGTGATCGTCCTTTTTCTGGAAAGGCTTGCCCTCGGCGGTGAGCTGCCCGGCCTGCGACCAGTCCCAGGCCATCTTGGTCGACACGCCGCCACGTGCGAAGGCCGGAATGTGGCAGCTCTGGCAGGCGAGAGAGTCGGTGTGCGCGTTGAGGCGTTCGGCCGCGAGCAGGCTTTCCTTGTGCGGCTTGTCGCCATGGCAGGCCTGGCAGGCGGCCGGATTGCGCTCGGACTTCTCGCCGCGCAACAGGGCCGGATGCGGGTCGGTGGCGGTCATCGAGATACGGCTGCCGGCCACGGCGTGCTGATCGCTCACATGGCAGTCGCTGCAGCTGAAGTTCAGCCCGTCCTTGTTCATGTGCACATCGAGTTCGTGGGTGGCGGTGTTGAGCGAGGAGTCGAGGTCGCCGTGCTTCACCCCGTCGCCGCCACCGCCGTAATAGTGGCAGGCGCCGCAGTTGTCGCGGCGGGTGCGGCCAACGGCCTGGGCAATCTTGGCCAGATCGATGGGTTCGACGAACTTGCCCGAACCCGGCGGATATTCGCTGCGCACCGTCACCGGGTTGCCGGCAAAGCCGAAGGGTTTGGCGTACTCGCCGGTGTTATGGCAGGCCAGGCAATCGACCTTGTTGCCGTCGCTGAAGTCGAAGTGCTTGTCTTTCCAGCCATAGCCGATGTGGCAGGACTGGCAGAAGGGCTCGTTGGACTGATCGCCGATGCAGAAGGCGTTGACCATGGTCTTCTTGCCCAGGCGCTGACCGGTCGCCGGGTTGGCGTACTCCCAGGTCCAGTGCCGGGTCTGCATGATCTGGTGCGAGGCCTCGGTGTGGCATTTGAGGCAGGCGCGGGTGACCGCCTCGCCGCTGTCGAAGGGGCCGGCCAGTTCCTCGAACTTGCTGTGGTCGGCCGTCGAGCGGGATTTGGCCCCCGTGTCGGTCGCGGCTATCGCCATGCCTGCCGTGGTGGCGACACACAGCGCCAGCGCCGCGGCCATCCGTCGTGCGATCTTGTGCATTGATTCGTCTCCGTGATCGAGCACCTCTGGACGGGTGCTTCGGTTCAGGCGGCCGTGTGCGGGCACCCCAGAGGCTGTATCAAGTCTCGTGCCACCTGTAGTGACGAAAGAAACGCGCTAATAATCAATGACTTAATTCTTTGCCAAAACGACCGGGCTTGACCGTGGCAGTGCCGTACGCGCACGATTGGCAGTATCAACTGACACTTATGGCAGCGTCCGATGAGCGATACCACCGCACCCGTCCCCGAGCTGGTCTCCTATCTCGAGACGCTGTCCGAGCCGCATATCCTGTTTGATCGTCAGTACCGCATCCTTGCCGCCAACGCCGCCTACCGCCGCATGAACGGCGCCGGCGCGGAGGTGGTCGGGCGTACCTGTTACGCGGTGTCGCACCACTACACCGTGCCCTGCGACCAAGCCGGGGAAAGCTGCCCGCTGGCGCGCAGCCTCGCCTCCGGGGGGCGGGAGCGGGTGCTGCATCTGCATCACACGCCAAAGGGCGAGGCCTACGTGAACATCGCGCTCTCGCCGGTGCGCGACGCGTCGGGTGAGATCGCCTGGTTTGTCGAAAAAATGACACCGCTTGAGGTTGCCCGTGGCCTTACTGACCGGCATGGTCTGGTTGGTCGCGCACCGCGTTTTCGCGACATGCTGGCGCTGATCGCCCGCGTCGCGCCGTCGGACGCCACCGTATTGCTGCAGGGCGCCTCGGGCACCGGCAAGGAACTGGTCGCCAACGCCATCCACGAAGCCAGCCGGCGGGCCGAACGTCCGTTCGTGGCGGTGGACTGTTCGGGGCTGCCTGAAACCCTGTTCGAAAGCGAACTGTTCGGCCACGAGCGCGGCGCCTTCACCGGCGCCACTGCGCGCAAACCCGGCCTGGTCGAAGTGGCCAGCGGCGGCACCCTGTTTATTGACGAAGTCGGCGACATCCCGCTCGGCATGCAGGTCAAGCTGCTGCGTCTGCTCGAGACCGGCACCTATCGTCGCGTCGGCGCCACCGAGCTGCGCACGGCCGACATCCGCGTGGTGTCGGCCACCCACCGGCCGCTGCGCGAGATGGTCGATGAAGGGCGCTTTCGCCAGGACCTCTACTACCGGCTCAATACCTTTCCCATCGATGTGCCCGCGCTGTGCGAGCGCGCCGAAGACATCCCACTGCTGGCCACGTCCATGCTCGCGCGGGTGGCGCCGTCGCGCACGCTGCGCTTGTCGAGCGCCGTGCTGCGCTGCCTGAGCGGGTACGCCTTTCCGGGCAATGTGCGCGAGTTACGCAATATTCTCGAGCGCGCCAGCCTGATGTGCGACGGCGAAGAGATCGACCTCGAGCACCTGCCGCCCGAGCTGTGCGCGGCGCGTCCCGCCGCACTGGCGCGATCAAACGTCGGCGACACGCGCCAGCACGCGGACGATCTGGCCGGCATGGAGCGCCGTGCCTTGCAGGCCGCGCTGGCCGAGCATCACGGCAACCGCCGGCAGTTGGCCGAGCGGCTTGGCGTGTCAGAGCGCACGCTGTATCGCAAGCTGAAGGCGCATGGCCTGGCGGGGCGCGCGTCGCGCGACAATGCAGGGTGACGCGAGTGACGCATGTGGCAGTCGCGGCGTGTCAGTTGATGCCTCGAATGGCAGTGTTTGCGGGGCGCAAGCTTGCCCCGGCACCAGCCAAGTCGTATCGAATCAAGCGCTTGGGGTGCAAGGCCTGCGCTGGCACGGGACTTGAATAGGGAAGGGCAGGCAAGCCCCGGCGCACACCTGCGTCAAGTTGGCTCTTCACGAGTCGCCCAATGGACCTCCCCAACCCCATGGTGCTGGTTCACGTGCCGGGGCACGCCGCTTTTAACGCGACTGGGCGGCCACCTCGCGCAAATCGGCCACCGTGGTGTGGCCGAAATCGTCCGACAACAGATAGCCCACCACCTGCGCTGCGCATACTGCCGGCGGCACCAGTGCGCCATCGCGCTTGAGCGCTTCGAATCGCTCGCGGGCCGGAAAGCGCGCCTCGTCGCTGGTGCGAACCTGCAATTGCATGTCGGTATCGATCACCCCCGGCGCCAGGCTGCAAATGCGCAGGCCGGGCACGGCGTCTTCGATCACCGCGCGGGCGTGATGATCCAGTGCTGCCTTGGTGGCGCAGTAGATGTTCCAGCCGGCGTAGGCATTGCGCGCCGCACCGCTCGATACATGCACAATGCGCCTGTCGCTTGCGGCCGGTGAGGCGGCCACAAAGGCATCGGCCAGCATCAGCGGCGCCGCCACGTTCAGGCTCACCGCCTTCGCGACCGCCGCGCCGCCTTGTGTGCCCAGCGGCCCGACCGGTGCCACGGTGCCGGCGTTGTTGATCAGCAGCACGCTGTCTTCGCCCGCCAGAAACTGCGCCATCGCGTCGCCCGCCAGCCAGCGCTCAAGCGCGTCGGTGTCGGTCAGGTCCAGCGCCACGTGCGTGTAGCGCGGGTGCGGCGTGGCCGGCTGCTGTCGCGCCAGCCCGAGTACGTCAATATTCTGTTCGAGCAGTTGCGCGACAATTGCCGCGCCCAGACCACGGCTGCTGCCGGTCACAATGGCTTTCATGAGAAGACGCCTTTTGAATCCGTTGAATTGCCGAAAGCGTAGCGGATTTGCGCCGCCGCGGTCGAGCGACATCCCCCGGGCGATCTTTTGTTGCCCGCCGAGCGCAACGCAGCTGACAATTCAGTCGCGCATCGGCCATGCGCCATTTAACACACAGGGAGTCCAGTGGTGGAACCGTCTTTCGAGTTGAGTGCTGCGCTTGCGCAGGCCATCGGGCGCGTCAGCGGCATCGACGCAGCCAGCGCCACACTGGAGCAGGTGAGCGGTGGCAGCATCAATCGCGCGTATCACGTCCGTCTCGGCGAGCAGTCCTTCTTCCTCAAGTGCAACGGCGCCGATGCACTGCCCATGTTCGAGGCCGAAGCCGACGGCCTCGCCGCGCTGGCGGCGACCGGCACCTTCCGCGTCCCGCGCGTGCTCGGCTATGGCAGCGCCGATGACGACGCCTTTTTGCTACTAGAACATCTCCAGCTGCGCCCGCTGGCCAGCGACGAAGACGGTCAACGCTTTGCCGAGGCACTGGTGCAGCTCCACCACAACACCGGCGAGCACTATGGCTGGCCGCGCGACAACTTCATCGGCGCCGCGCCGCAGGCCAACACCCCGGGCGATGGCTGGGCCCGCTTCTTCATCAATCACCGGCTCACCCCGCAGCTCGAACGGGCGCGCGCCAAAGGCTACGCCGGCGTTCTTGGTCGCGACGCCGATGCCTTGCTCGATCGCGCCCCCGGTCTGTTCGTCGACTACCGGCCTCAAGCGAGCTTGCTGCACGGCGACCTGTGGCACGGCAACGCCGCCATCGACGAGGCCGGCCGACCCGCCATCTTCGACCCCGCCGTGTATCGCGGCGACCGCGACGCCGACCTCGCCATGAGCGAACTCTTCGGCGGCTTCCCGTCCAGCTT
>JBFIJC010000007.1:0-35905 GCA_041600915.1 Nitrogeniibacter sp. | reverse complement strand
TATCAAAGACCGCAGCCGGAACGCTGTTTGCCGGTGTGCAGCCGATCCGCCGCTCATAAAACGGAGACACGCATTGCCGACTGCCACGCGTTGGACCTTGCGGGCCATCCCCTTGCTGCTGGCCGCTTTGCCGGCCGCCGGTACCGCTGCCGGGCTACCGGCGCTGGTCATTCCCGCCGATCTGATGGGCGCGCCTGTCGCTGCGCCCAAACCCAAGCCCATTGTGCCCGAAGCGACGGTGCCGTCGCGCCGCGCCGCTCCCGCAACGAGTCGAGTTGGCGCCAAAGCGCCCGCGACGCCGCCCACCAAAGGCAAGCCGGCCATCCCCAGAGCGATTGGCCCCTTGTCTGCGGGCGCAGCGGTGGACTCGGCCGCGGCCGGCGTGATCACCATCGATGCCGATCGAATCGTCGGCCAGCAGGATGTGGAACTGACCGCCAAAGGCGGTGCCGTGTTGCGCCGCGATGGTGCGGTGCTGAAGGCTGACCAGATCAAATACCGTGAGGCGCTCGACGAGGTTGAGGCCGAGGGCAATGTCGAGTTGCGTCGCGGTGACGACCGCTTGTCAGGTCCGAAAGTGAAGATGCGCATGGATGAGCAGACGGGCGAGCTGCAGACGCCGTCTTACGAAATCCACCGCATCTCGCGCAAGGGCGGTATCGAGCGCCCGGTGACGGGCAGTGGCCAGGCCAGCGTGATCCGCTTCGAAGGCGAAAACCAGTACCGCCTCGAAGACGCGACCTGGAGTACCTGTCAGCCGCAAAATCCCGATTGGTACATCAAGGCCGGTGAGCTGGATCTGGACTACGACCGCGAAGTCGGCGTGGCACGTGACAGCACCGTGGTGTTCAAGGACACCCCGATCTTCTACATGCCCTGGGTCGAGTTCCCGCTGGTGGCCCAGCGCAAGTCGGGCTTCTTGCCGCCGACCTTCGGCACCTCGAACAAGAGCGGCGTCGAACTGACGGTGCCCTACTACTGGAACATCGCGCCCAACTACGATGCCACGCTGGTGCCGCGGTATATCAGTCGTCGTGGTCTGCAATTGGGCGGACAGTATCGCTATCTGACCGACACCATGCGCGGCGAAACCTCGCTCGAGTGGCTCAGCAGCGACAGTGTGACCGGCCAGTCCAACCGGGCGGCCGGCTCGATCCGCCACCAGCAGAATTTCGGCTACGGCCTGAGCGGCGCGCTGGACCTGAACGGCGTGTCGGACAATGAATACTTCGAAGACCTCAGCTCCCGGCTGGCCGTGGCCGCGCAAACCAACCTCTTGCGTCAGGCGGTCTTGAGCTACAGCTCTGGCGACTGGTGGTCGGCCTCGGCGATGGTGCAGAGCTTCCAGACCCTGTCGGGCGACAAGCCCTATCGTCGGCTTCCCCGGCTGGCCCTGGGCGGCGAGCGCACCGTGTGGGGCGGCGGGGAATTCAATCTCAATACCGAGTACGTTCGTTTTGCCCACCCCGATGCAGGCAAGCCCGAGGGCAGCCGGACGACCCTCAACCCGACCATTCAGTGGCCCCTGGGTACCTCGTCCTATACGCTCACGCCGAAACTCGGGGTGCACTACACCCGCTACGATCTGACCACGCCGCTGACCGTGGGGCAGGAAAGCATCACTCGTGCAGTGCCGACCTTCTCGCTCGACAGCTCGGTGATCTTCGAGCGCGACACGGTGTGGGGTGGCCGCGACATGATCCAGACGCTGGAGCCGCGGCTTTACTACGCCTATGTGCCGTATCGCGATCAGTCCGACATTCCCAACTTCGACTCCGGCCTGTTCGACTTCAATTTCGCGCAGATCTTCTCGGAGAACATCTTCAGCGGCGGTGACCGGATCGCCAACGCCAACCAGCTGACGGCGGCGGTCACCTCGCGCTTTATCGACGCCGAGAGCGGTGCCGAGCAACTGCGAGTCGCACTTGGCCAGCGTTTCTACTTCGAGGATCAGCGCGTCGCGCTCAATACCACCACCGACTCCGGCGAGCGCACCAACCGCCGCTCCGACTTCCTCGCCAGCCTGGGCGGCCGGATCGGCAAGATCACCACCCTGGACACTGCCTGGCAATACAACCCGGAAGATAGCCAGACCGAGCGCTTCAGCGCCGACCTGCGCTTCCAGCCGGGCTTCGCCAAGGTTGTTAACCTCGGCTACCGTTACACCCGCGATGTGCTGCGCGATGTCGACATCGCCGCCCAGTGGCCGCTTGGCGGGCGCTGGTACGGCGTCGCCCGCTACAATCGGTCGCTGCGCGACCATCGTGTCACCGAGGCGCTCGGCGGCCTGGAATACGATGCGGATTGCTGGGTGTTCCGGGTGGTCGTTCACCGCTATGCGACCAGTGACGAAGACGTGACCCAGGCCATTTTCCTGCAACTCGAGCTCGACGGCCTGGCCAGTGTGGGCTCCAGTCCGCTGGATCTGCTACGCCGAACGGTGGGCGGTTATGGCACCATCAATCAACCCATGGCAGACCCGGTGTTTGGCCGAGAGTGATGCTGCAGCAGCCAATTATTGCAACAGGATATCTATGAAAACGGCGCTTCCCCGACTCCTTTCCACGCTGCTCTTCTCTGCGCTGGCCATTTTGCCGGCCGTCTCCGGAGCGGCTCGTACGGTCCTCGTCGACCGCATTGTGGCGGTGGTTAACAACGAGGCCATCACCGAATCGAGCCTTGCCGAGCGCACTGAGCAGATCAAACGCCAGTTCGGTCGCCAGGGCGGGCAGTTGCCGCCCGACGAGGTGCTGCGCAAGCAGGTGCTCGAGCGTCTTGTCATCGAGCGCGCACAGCTCCAGCTCGCCGGTGAGACCGGCCTGCGCATTGACGATACGGCGCTCGGCGGGGCGATTGATCGCATCGCGGCCTCCAACAAGCTCAGTACGGCTCAATTTCGCGCAGCGCTCGAAAAAGACGGCATCGACTGGTCGGAGTTCCGCGAGAACATTCGCCAGGAAATGCTGATCGCCCGGCTGCGCGAACGCGAAGTCGACGCCCGCGTGGTGGTGACCGACGCCGAGATCGACAATTTCCTCAAAAATTCGCCCGACGCCGCGGACAGCCGCGAATACGACTTGTCGCACATATTGTTGCGCGCCCCTGAGGGGCCGAGCCCGGAGCAGCTGAACGCGCTGGGTCAGAAAGCCGAGGCCATTCGTGGCCGCGTGCTGGCCGGTGAAGATTTCGCGAAACTGGCCGCCGAGTTTTCCAGCGCGCCCGATGCGCTGCAAGGCGGCGCGCTCGGCTGGCGGCCGACCAGCAGCGTGCCGGCGCTGTTCCTCGAGGCGCTGCAGGGCTTGAAGCCGGGTGAGGTGTCGCCGGTCATGCGCAGTCCCGCCGGCTTTCACCTGGTGAAGGTAAACGATGTGCGCGGTGCGAAAGCGACCGACGTGGTGGCGGTTCAGCAAACGCGGGTCAGCCATATTCTGGTGAAAACCACCGAGGTGGTGTCCGATACCGATGCCCGCCTGCGTCTTGAGACCCTGCGCACTCGCGTGCTCAACGGCGAAGATTTCGCGGCCTTGGCACGCGCCAACAGTGCCGACCTGTCCGCAGCCAAAGGCGGCGAGATCGGCTGGGTGTATCCCGGTGACACCGTGCCTGAGTTTGAGCGCGCCATGGATGCACTGCAGCCGGGCGAGTTGAGCGAACCGGTGAAGTCGCCCTTTGGCTGGCATCTGGTTCGGGTTGAGGAGCGCCGTACGCAGGATGTCTCCGACGAGCGCAAGCGCGCCGTGGCCCGCAACACGCTGCGCCAGCGCAAGGCGGATGAGGCCTACGAAGACTGGCTGCGTCAGCTGCGCGACGCCACCTTCGTCGACTATCGCCTCGAAGAACTGTACTGATCGGCAATTTATGAACGAACGCTCCATGCCGGTGCTGGCGGTGACCAGCGGCGAACCCGCTGGTGTCGGCCCGGAGCTGTGCCTGCAGCTGGCCGCGCAGTCCTGGCCCGGGCGCGTTGTTGTGCTCGCCGACGCTGATCTGCTCGAAGCGCGCCTTGCGGCGCTGGGCCAGACCACCTTGCTGCAGGCCTATCAGCGCGACGCAGCGCCTCCGCCGGGCGTGCTCGAAGTGCTCGATGTGCCTTTGTCGGCGCCCTCGGTGGCCGGGCAACTCGACACGGCCAATGCCCGTCCGGTGCTCAGCATGCTCGACCGGGCCATTGAAGGCTGTGTGAGCGGCGAGTTCGCCGGCATGGTCACTGCGCCGGTGCACAAGGGTGTCATCTGCGACGCCGGCGTGCCGTTCTCCGGGCATACTGAATATCTGGCCGAGGCAACCGCCACCAGTCGGGTGGTGATGATGCTGGTCGGGGGCGGCCTGCGCGTGGCGCTGGTCACCACGCATCTTCCGTTGTCGGCGGTGCCGGGGGCGATCACGCCCGCCGCGTTGGCCGAAACCCTGGCGATTCTCGATCACGATCTGCGCACTCGTTTCGGACTGGCCGCGCCGCGCATTCTGGTGGCCGGGCTGAATCCGCACGCGGGCGAGGGCGGCCACATGGGGCGCGAAGAAATCGAGGTCATCGAGCCGGTGCTCGATCGCCTGCGCTCCACCGGCATGCAACTGACCGGCCCATTGCCCGCCGATACGCTGTTTGTCCCTCATACGCTGGAGCGCGGCGACGCGGTGCTGGCGATGTATCACGATCAAGGACTGCCTGTGCTCAAACACGCCAGTTTCGGTGGCGGCGTGAATGTCACGCTCGGGTTGCCGATTATTCGTACCTCCGTCGATCACGGTACCGCGCTGGATCTGGCCGGCACCGGCCGCGCCGATCCCGGCAGCCTGTTTGCCGCCGTGACGCTGGCCTTCGAGATGGCGGCCGGAGGCGCGCGATCATGATCCATCAGGCGCGCAAACGCTTCGGCCAGAATTTTCTGTCCGACCCGAACATCATCCGCAAGATCGTCGACACCATCGCACCGCAGCCCGGGCAGCGCATGGTCGAGATCGGACCGGGGCTGGCGGCCATGACCGACCCCTTGCTGGCGCGGCTTGGAAAGATGGACGTGGTCGAGATCGACCGTGACCTGATTGCGCTGCTCAAGGAGCGCTACAGTGCTGAGCAGCTGACCATCCACGAAGGTGATGCGCTCAAGTTTGACTTCAGCACACTGGGGCCGGATCTGCGCATTGTCGGCAATCTGCCCTACAACATTTCCACGCCCATCCTCTTTCACCTGGCTGACTTCGCCGACCAGGTGCGCGACATGACCTTCATGCTGCAAAAAGAGGTGGTGATGCGCATGGTGGCCGATCCGGGCACGAGCGAATTCGGCCGGCTGTCGGTGATGCTGCAGTACCGCTTCCGCATGGCGCGGGTGTTTGATGTGCCGCCGGGGGCGTTCAGGCCTGCGCCCAAGGTGATGTCGAGCATCGTGCGCCTGGTTCCGCGCCCGACCGAATCACTGGAAGCCAAAGACGATGCGCTGCTGCGCAAGATCGTCACCGCGGCCTTCGGCCAGCGACGCAAGACCTTGCGCAACACGCTGCGCGATTACATCGACGAAGCCGGTCTGACGGCGCTGGGCATTGATCCGGGCCAGCGCGCGGAGCGCTTGTCGGTCGCAAACTACGTGGCCATCACCAACGCCTGCTGCGCAAAGCGCATGGCTTGAAATAGCAACAGGCCGGGCATGCCCGGCCTGTTGCATTGCTGAAGGGCGCGATCAGCTCTTCTTCATCGGGCAGGTGTTCATGCCCAGCAGCGTGTAGGCCGGGCACCAGCCCAGCGCACCCGTGGCCAGCGGCACGACGCCGATCCAGGCCCACACCGGTCCGCCCATCAGCGCCCAGGCAACCAGCGCGATCCCTGCGACGATGCGCAGCACTTTGTCGATTCCACCCACGTTCAGTTTCATGACCTGCTCCTTGATCTGAATTGCGAAAGTGAGCTCATTAGAGCTGCTCGGCATGCCGCGCGTCTGTAACCTTGGTTACATAGGCGCTGCATTTTGCGCTGCGGCACGTTGCATGGTGAATGATCGAGAAGTGTTTAAACATCGGCCTCGGCTCGATGTGCAATTGCAATAAAGTGTGGCGTCCTGCTGCCGTTAATCGTAACTAACTATTTCGATGCCGGGAGTCGTCATGCGCAAGTTCTCCGATACCCCGATCTGGCTGCGTTTGACGGCCGTGATCTGGATCATGCTGATGTTGGCGTTTGGCGGTTTGATTGCCTGGGAGACGCAGGTCAACAGGGAAACGGCCATCGATCAGGCCCATGAGTTCGCCTTGTCGGTGCACGACATGACCATGGCCGGGCTGACCGGCATGATGATCACCGGCACGGTGGGGCAGCGCGATGTGTTTCTCGATCAGATCAAGGAACTGTCCTCGGTGTCTGGCTTGCGGGTTATCCGCGGTGAGGCGGTGTCGTCGCAGTTCGGGCCGGGCGGGGCCACGGAGACCGGCGCGATGGATGACTTTGAGCGCCGCGCAATGAGCACTGGCGAGCCTGTTTTCGAGGTGCAGGACGCAGGGCCGAACAAGGCGCTCAGAGTGGTGGTGCCGGCGCTGGCGTCGACCAATTATCTGGGCAAGAACTGTGTGACTTGTCATGTGGTGCCCGAAGGCACGCCACTGGGCGCGGTGAGCATGAGCATCTCGCTCGATAAGGTAGACGCGGCGGTCACCAGTTTCCGCAACAAGAGCATTCTTTTTGCGGGTCTGATGTCCGTGCCCTTGATGCTCTGCGTGTTCTTGTTCATTCGCCGCTTTGTCACCACGCCGCTTGAGCACATGACGAAAACACTCGAAGAGATTGCCGCAGGGGGTGGCGATCTGACTCGCCGCCTGCCCATCGAGCACAAGGACGAGATTGGTCGCGCCGCCTACAGCTTTAATCGCATGCTTGCCACGGTCGGCGACCTGGTGCGTCAAGTCAGCGCCTCGGCTGGCGAGGTGGCCAATGCTGCACGCGGCGTGTCGGCCAGTGCCCGGCAAGTGGCCGACGGCTCTTTGCAGCAACGCGAGCAAACGGATGCCGCCGCCGGCGCGGTCGAAGGGCTGCGCGGAAACATCGCGGACATTGCGACCAGCGCCGACCAGGTGCGCTCGCGTTCGCACGAAAGCCTGGCGCGCTCCGAGTCGGGTCAGCGGGACCTCACCCGCCTGATCGGCGAGGTAGGCCATGTTGAGTCGGCGGTCACCGAGATGGCCGACACGGTCAAAGCCTTCGTGGCCTCCACGACGGCAATTTCCCATATGACCCAGGAAGTGCGAGAGATCGCCGACCAAACCAATTTGCTGGCCCTGAATGCCGCCATTGAAGCCGCGCGTGCCGGGGAGCAAGGCCGTGGCTTTGCCGTGGTGGCTGACGAAGTGCGCAAACTGGCCGAAAAATCGGCGCGCTCGGCGGGGGAGATCGACGCGATTACCCGCACGCTGTCCGAGCAGTCCGGTGCGGTGCAAAGCGCCTTGGCCAGCGGCATGGACCGCCTGGCGACAAGTCGGTCAGTGGCGGGCGATGTGGCGGATGGGCTGGGGGCGGCGATCGAGTCGGTGACGCAGGTGCGCAGCGGGATGGATCAGATCGCGCAGGCCACCGATGGTCAGCGCGATGCCAGCCAGCGAGTGAGCGACAGCATTGACGCAATTTCCGGAATGGCGCGTGACAACGATGTCGCCGTCGGTCAGACCGTGGCGTCGGCCACCGAAATGGAAGGGCTCGCGGCTGAGCTGCAGGGGGCTGTGGCACGGTTCAAGGTGTGATGCCGTCCCGCGATGGGGCGCCAATTTCTCGTATGCATGCCATGATGGATGGAAGGGCTTTACTCAAGACTGAGCATCCATGGCCGATACTGGATGAATGGTTGCCAGGTTTTGTGCCCCGTGCACGGAGTGAGCTTGCATGTGGACTGAAGGTCTGCTTCGTCGCTTGAATGTCATCGCGTTGATCGTCGCGTGCGTCGCCACGCTCTACGGCGCGTCCGGCGTCTACGCCGATAATGCGCCGGTGCCGCTGACCTTGAGCGATGCCGACAAAGCCTGGCTCGCCGCGCATCCGGTCATTCGGGTGGGGATCGATCAGAACTTTGCGCCGTATTCATTCGTCGACGCGGAAGGTCGCTTTCAAGGCGTGGCGGCTGACTTTACACAGCGCATCGCAGACATGCTGGGCGTGCGTTTTGAACCAGTGATCGGGCTCAAGTGGCCTGAAGTGATGAAAGCACTTGAGCATGGCGAGATCGACGTGGTCGCCACGATCAGCTTCCTGCCAGAGCGCGCGGCTTTTACGCTGTTTTCCGAACGCTATCTGCCTACGCCGGTTGTTGTTTTTACTCGACACGGTACGGCACAGCTCGCCTCTGTCGACCAGTTGGCGGAAATGAAGGTCGCGCTGGTCAGCGCCTACGCTTCCAGCCAGAAAGTTGTTGAGCGCTTCCCTTCGCTCAAGCCCATCTACGTCGATACGCCCTTGCACGGCATGCGCGCGTTGGCGCTGGGTGAGGTCGATGCGTATGTCGGCGTGCTCGGCTCCGGCGTCGAGTTGGCGCGCCAGCAAGGCCTGACGAATCTCAAGGTGAACGCTGCGTTTGCCATGGATAGCCATGCGCAGAACTTCGGTGTGCGAAAGGATTGGCCAGAGCTGCTCAGCCTCATCGATCGCGCGCTTGGCGCTATCGACGACAAACAGCGTGATCAAATTTTTCGCGAATGGACGCCTGTCTTGGCGAGCGATGTGATTGCGCTCGACTACACACCGTTGCTGAAACGGTATTGGCCGTGGATGCTGGGTGCGGGGGCGCTCGCGGTGCTGGCGGCTTTGGTGATGGTGCTGATGAATCGCAAATTGCAGCGCGAGCTGGCGCGACGTGAGCGGGCGTGGGCTGACAGCGAAGTGCGGTTTCGTGCCACCTTCGAGCAAGCGGCGGTGGGGATTGCGCATGTGGCGCCCGATGGGCACTGGATTCGGGTGAACAGGCGTTTGAGCGAGATCATCGGGTATTCGCCCGAAGCGCTTCTGAATAAAACGTTTCAAGACATCACTCACCCCGACGATCTTGACGCCGATCTGCAGCAGTTGATGCGCACCTTGGCCGGTGAGATCCCCGGCTATACCATGGAGAAGCGTTACTTTCATCGCGACGGCCACATCATCTGGATCAATCTGACGGTGGCGCTGGTGCGGTACGCCGATGGTCGGCCCGACTACTTCATCTCGGTGGTTGAAGACATCTCCGATCAGCACCGGATGGCGGAGGCGCGTCAGCAGGCAGCAGCGGTGTTTGAAAGTACCCGCGAAGGCATCATCATCACCGATCTGAGCAGACGCATTCTGGCGGTCAACCCGGCGTTTTCCGACATTACCGGGTATCGCGCCGACGAGGTGATCGGCAAGTCGCCGGCCATGCTGAGCTCGGGGCATATGAGCGAGGCGCTCTACCAGAGCATGTGGGCGAGCATTCACACGCTCGGCCATTGGCAGGGCGAGGTCCTGAGCCGCCGCAAGAATGGCGAGGTGTTTCCTGAGCTGCTCACCGTCAGCACGGTGCGCGATAGCGCCGGTCAGCCGACGCAGTATGTTGCCTTGCTGACCGATCTGAGCCGGCTGCGACAGTCCGAAGCGCAGCTCGCACACCTGGCTCACTACGACCCGCTCACCGAATTGCCCAATCGTTTGCTGGTGTTGTCTCGCCTCGACCATGCGCTGGACACCGCACAGCGCGAAGGCGGGCAGCTTGCGGTGATGTTTATCGATCTCGACCGCTTCAAGGATGTGAATGACAGCCTCGGCCATCCGGTGGGCGACGAGTTGCTGGTGGCGATTGCCCAGCGCATGCGCTCACGGCTGCGCGAGTCCGACACGCTGGCGCGACTGGGCGGTGATGAGTTTCTGGTGGTGCTGGAGGACATCCAGCGCCCGGAGGATGCGGCCGAAGTGGCGCAGGGTCTGATCCGTTTGCAGGATGCGCCCATCCGCCTGCCCAGTGGCCATGAGGTATATGTCGGCGTCAGCATTGGCATCAGCCTTTACCCCAATGACGGTGACACCACCACCGAGCTGATTCGCGAGGCCGACGCGGCCATGTATCAGGCCAAGAGCCAGGGGCGCAATACCTTCCGCTTCTATACTGCGGCGCTCACCGAGGCCGCTGACCAGCGCCTGGCCATGGAAGGGCGATTGCGCCGTGCTCTGCAGGCGGGTGAGTTCGTCGTCCATTACCAGCCGCAGTTTATTGCGGCCACGGGAGAGGTCGTCGGCTGCGAGGCCTTGGTGCGCTGGCAGGATTCGGAGGGTAGGCTGGTGCCACCGGCGCGCTTTATCCCCCTGGCAGAAGACACCGGGCTGATTGTGCCGCTCGGTCAGTGGGTGCTCGAAACGGCGTGCGCCCAAGCGCAAGCCTGGCGCAATGCGGGGGTTGCCGATCTGGTGATGGCGGTGAACCTGTCGGCCCGTCAGTTGCAGCAACGTGATCTGGTGTCGGTGGTTGCGGCTGCGCTTGAGCGCTCTGGCCTGCCGCCCGATCGCCTCAAGCTGGAGCTGACCGAAAGCATGATCATGGATCATGGCGAAGACGCGCTAGCCTTGCTGCGCTCGCTCAAGGCGCTCGGCGTGAGCCTGTCGATCGACGATTTTGGCACCGGCTACTCGTCGCTCGCCTATCTCAAGCGCTTCCCGATCGATGAAATGAAGATCGACCGCAGCTTTGTGCAAGATACGCCCGATAACGCCAGCGATGCCGAGATTGTCGCCACCATTGTTGCCATGGGCCGAAACCTCAGTCTGCGCGTGGTGGCCGAGGGGGTGGAGACGCAGCCGCAGCTCGATTTCCTGATCGGGCTCGGCTGCAATGCCTGCCAGGGCTTTCTGGTCAGCCCCGGTCTGCCCGCGACAGCGTTCGAGTGTTTTCTCGCCAAGGAGCGTCACGGCATCGACGCCTGAGATCGATGCCCGTCTGGCGGGGCGCCGGCCACTCTTCTACAGTGAAGAGATGATCGTATGGCATTGGAATCCATGAGCCAGATCTTCATCTCCTATCGACGCGAAGACAGCGCCGGTCATGCCGGTCGCCTGGAAGAAGCGCTGGAGCGTCATTTTGGCGCGAACAGCGTGTTTCGCGATGTTGAAGACCTGCCGCCGGGCCAGCCCTTTCCGGCCGCACTTCAGGCGCGTCTGCACAGTGCGGATCTGGCCCTCGTCCTGATCGGCCCGCGCTGGCTTGCTGCCGAGCGCGATGGTGTTCAGCGGCTGAGCCTGCCCGACGACTATGTGCGCATGGAGGTGTCGCGCGCGCTGGGTCGGGGCATCCCGGTGGTGCCGGTGCTGCTCGACGATGCTGCGCTGCCGGCTGAAGACGCGCTGCCAGCTGATCTGCGGCCGCTGGTGCAGCGGCACGCGGTGCGGGTGTCGGATGCTGGCTGGGCCGATGACGTGGCGCGGCTGATCGCCGCCCTGACTGCCGAGCTGGGCGAGCAGCGCAGACCGCCATCGATGCATCGTCGAGCCGCCCTGGCCGGCCTCGCCGTCGTGTTGGCGGGCGGGGCGTGGTGGTGGCTGGGGCCGCAGGCGCCGCCTTTCCCGGCGGGCGCCTGGCAGGCCGAGGTGCGCTATCACTGGGGCGACACCTATCAGGAGCGTTTCGAATTCGAACTGGCGGGCAAGACCGTGCTCGGCAGCGCCAGTTATCTGGGCCGCGCCCGTGCCCTTGAAGAGACAGGCTGGCGCGACGGGCAGCTCACTTTTGTGACGCATTCCGAGTCAACAATGGGTAGCGAAACCCGGACCAGCACGCACCGCTACTTCATCACCCGCGAGGGCGAACAGCTCAAGGTACGCTACAGCACCAGTGGGGGCTTTGAGTCGCCGCCGCCCATGGTGTTTCTGGCCTCGCCGGCCAGCTAGGCCTTCAGCCGCCGGCCATGCGCCGCAGCCCGCCGGCGTCGATAATCTCGATCTGCTCGCGCGAGAGCTTGACCAGCCCCTGCGCGGCAAAGCCCTTGAGCAGCCGGCTGACAATCTCGCGCACGCTGCCGAGTTCGTCCGCCAGTTGCTGGTGGGTGGTGTGCAGCAGCCGGCCTTTGCCGAGCAGAAGCGCGGCGAGGCGCTGATCGAGCTTGTGGAAGGCGACTTCTTCGATCAGGTGCATCAGGTCGGCGATGCGATCGGCAAACAGGTGGAAGACAAAGCCGCGGAAGGCCGGCTCGGCGAGCAACTCGTCGAACACCGCCTTGGGCAGCAGCACCAGTTCAGTGTCGGTTTCGGCAATGCCACGGGCGTTGTAGTCCTCGTGGCCGAGCAGGCAGGAGGACGAGATCACGCAGGTCTCGCCCGGTGCCACCCGGTAAAGCGGCAGCTCGCGGCCGCTGGCCGAGGCCTTGATCACGCGGATCGAGCCGCGCACCACAAAGGGAAAGCCTTCGCAGGCCTGGTGGTCGTCGAACAGCACCGTGCCGGCGGGCACTTGCAGAGTGTGCAGTCGCGCCATGACCGACTCGCGTATTGCGGGCGGCAGTTCGGTAAGGACGGGGTAGCGGTCGGCAAGTTCGGTGGTGGCGGTCATGGTCGGATTAGCCGTCGTGTGTGTGTAACCAGTCGAGCACGGCGTCCACGCTCTGGGCGGGCACTTCGTGATGGGATGCGGCAATGCGCTGCCAGGTGCTTGCAGTATGGGCCGGTGCTTGCCGGAAAGCATAGTCGATTCCGGGCGCGGCGGCGTCTACCCGCCACAGCATGGGCAGGGGCGCGGCAAGACGGCGACAGTTGTCGGGCCAGACGGCGGCGCCATCCGGTGAGAAGTAGCTGAGGTAGTGGTCGGGGCGCATCCGCAGACGTCGGGGCTGGCCTTGATGCACGTCGATGAGCGGGATGCGTTCGTGGTCGCGGCCTGCGGCCAGTGCATTGGCGGCGGTGGCGAGTGATGCGCTGGTGTGGCCCGCGGCGGCGAGGCGCTCGGGGAAGTGGCCGGGGGCGAGCAGGATCAGGCCGTCGATGTGGCCGAGGTGCGCCGCCGTGGCCAGCGCCGCACAGGCGCCCAGACTGTGGCCGCAGAGGATGACGCGGGTGCATCCGGCCTCGCGTAGCGCGGCCGCCTCGTCGGCGATCTGATCGAGCGCCGCCTCAAACGAAGCGTCGTACAGGCGGCGCAGCGCCCACGGGAGGCTTGGCAGACGCCACAGGTGGCCGGCGGATGTCAGTGCGTCGCTCAGCGCAGCAACGGCAAAAGGCGGCCGATCCCACTTGCCGTGAAGCAGAACGACGCCTGTTGTCACTTGATCAGGTCAATCAGCGCCGGGGCATGGTCGGACGGGCGTTCCAGCTTGCGCGGGGCGGTGTCGACCCAGCAGCGTCGGCATTCGGCCACCAGCGGATCGGAAATGAGCAGGTGGTCGATGCGCAGGCCGAAGTTCCGTTCGAAGGCGTTCATGCGGTAGTCCCACCACGAAAAGGCCTTGTCGTCCTGGTCAAACAGGCGGAAGGCGTCGGTGAGGCCGAGCAGTTCGAGGGCGACAAAGGCCTCGCGCTCGGGGGCCGAGACATGGATCTCGTCCTTCCACGCGGGATGGGCGTCGCGGTCTTCGGGGGCGATATTGAAGTCGCCGGTGAGCACCAGGCGCGGGTGTTGGCGGAGCTCCTCGCGAACCCACTTCGTCAGGGCGGCGAGCCAGTCCAGCTTGTAGGCGAACTTGTCGGAACCGACGGCCTGTCCGTTGGGGAAATAGCCGCAAATGAGGCGAACGTCGCCGATCGTTGCGGCGATGATGCGCTTTTGCGCGTCTTCAAAGCCGGGGATGTTTTTGACCACGTCGGTCGGCGCTTGTCGGCTGAGAATGGCCACGCCGTTGTAGGTCTTTTGCCCGTTGAACACCGCCTGATAGCCGGCCGCTTCGATCTCGGCGAGCGGAAAGACGGCGTCTTCCATCTTCAGTTCCTGCAGGCACAGCGCGTCGGGCTGTTCGGTGGCTAGCCAGTCGAGCACATGCGGCAGGCGGACTTTGAGGGAGTTGACGTTCCAGGTGGCAATCTTCATGGCGGCGCATTGCAGGGCAGAGCGGCCATTGTGCCAGTGAGCCTGCCTTGCGACCAAACCCGCAGGGTCAGTTCGGGGGCTCCGGCGCGGATGCCGTGCTGTCGTCGGTGATTTCGACCCGGTTTCGGCCGCTGGCTTTGGCGCGATAGAGCGCGGCGTCGGCGCGGGCAAAGAGGTCGCGGCCGGTATCTTCGGGTTGGCGGCGGGCGATACCGAAGCTGAGCGTGATGTGGCCAATCGGCGGGATGGCAATATTGGCGATGCCCTGGCGCAGGCGCTCGGCGTATGCCTGCACCGCCTCGCGACTCAGGTTGGGCGCGAGAATGACGAATTCTTCTCCACCGAATCGTGCGACAAAATCGGTGTCGCGGGAGCGTTCCCGCAAGGCATTGGCGACGACCGAGAGCGCCAGATCGCCGGATTCGTGTCCCCAGCTGTCGTTGACGCGCTTGAAGTGATCGATGTCGGCGATGATCAGCCAGACCGGGCCGGTGTCTGCACAGGCTTGGGCGAAGGTGCTTTCGGTGTGCTTGTCGAGCGCGCGGCGATTGGCAATGCCGGTGAGCGGATCGGTGAGCGAGAGTCGCCGGATGGTTGCTTCGCTGCGGGTCAGTTGGTGATTGGCGCGCGCCAGCTCGCGCTGCGTGGTGACCAGTGCGCTGTTCAATTCCATCAAGGTGTCGGTGGCGTTGAGGATATCGTCCAGAGCGTAGCCGGCGACGATCCGAAATCCCTGCGGATCGGCTTCGATGCGCCCGTGCAGCGAGCTCATGCGGTCGCCGGGGCCATTGACGGTGATCAGGCCCTCGAAACAGAGCTGCGTGCCCTCTGCTGGCAAGTCGAAGCGGCTGAGCATGGGCTCTGCAAACAGTTGCCAGGCACTTGTGTTTTCGTCACAGAGCAAGCGATGGAGGCCGGCGTTGCCGTGGCGCAGTGTCATGTCGGCGTTGAATACCGCCACCACAACAGATTCAATCGCGTCGAGTGCGTCGGGCAAAGGAGGCAGCGTCATGGGGTCAGTGCGGAAGGAACTGACGCGCGGCCTTTGCGGCGTCTTCGGCGGTGGGGCCCAGCCACTCGGCGTCCAGCGTTTTGGCCAGGGCAGGGAATTGATTGAACACCAGTCCGCCGACCACGACCCGAGGACAGTCCGGGCCGAGTCGTTGTCGCAGCGCCAGCAAGGTTTCTTTCAGGATGCGCAGGTGCTGGGGCAGCGAGGCCGACAGGCACAGCACATGCGGTGCGTAGTCAGTGCACTGGCTGATCAGTGCGGACAGCGGGGTGTTACCCCCCAGAAACTGGGCTTGCCAGCCGTCCATTTCGAAGGCGTCGGAGACCATGCGCAGGCCCACGTCATGGTGATTGCCCGGCGTGCAG
Organism: Nitrogeniibacter sp.; assembly: GCA_041600915.1. Classification (GTDB taxonomy): domain Bacteria; phylum Pseudomonadota; class Gammaproteobacteria; order Burkholderiales; family Rhodocyclaceae; genus Nitrogeniibacter. The sequence goes on along the minus strand of JBFIJC010000007.1, from coordinate 20,546 downwards.
GCGAGCAAAGCCCGGCCGCCGTTGTCGTCCTTGGGCATCACCTGGCCAAACGCGCTGGCCATGAGCGACTGCGAAATGGCGGTGGCGAGGTGCTCTTGCGCGACCGTGGCGCGGTTTTCCTGCCAGGCGCGGCCAATGCCGTACATCGCGGGCTGAATTACGTGCACTTCGCTGCCGACCAAGGTGCTGCTTCGCGTCAGCGCGTTTTCGAACAATCGCTGCGCACCCCGTCGTTCGCCCTTGAGGATGGCGTCGCGGAAGGCGTCGGACTCGTCCCACGGATCGGGGCCGGGGCGATCATAGGCGGGCGGCTCGGCGCCGCCGGCAAGGTGGGCAATGCCAGCGCTCAGCACCTGGCTGACGGTGTCGGCTGCATCCCGTGGCAGGGCGTGACGAAAGAAGGCCTCGAGGTGCAGCAGGGAGTCGGGTAGCGAGTCGGTGGGTACGCCGCGTCTTTTGAGTACCTCGGCGAGCCAGGCGAGGTAGCTGAGAAATGCCTCGATCTGCCCGCTTTCGAGTGCGGGTTCGAGAAAATCCAGGTGATAGGCGATATCTTCGGCGCATGCGGCCCGGCCGCGCGGACCGAAGCGGGCAAAGACTTCGGGGTGAGCCGCTTCGCTGGCGGCCAGAGCGTGCGCGATGGCGGCGGCGCGTTGCTCGGCAAATGCCGCGAGCTGATCGGGGTCGAGTGGTGTGAAGGGTGGCATGGCGCGCCTCCTACATCGCAACGCGTTCCAGGCGCGTGAGATGGTTCTCGCCGGGCTTGAGGCGCAGGCCCGGCGGCATGCCCTTGTGGGCGTCCTTGAAGGCGTGGCTGCGATGCCAGGTGTCGAAGGTGGATTCGTCGTCCCACCAGGTCACGAGCCAGAATTCTTCGGGCTGACCGAGCGGCCGGAGCACTTCCATGCGTTGAAAACCGGGCGCGCTATCGACGGCATGAGGGCGTTGAATGAAGGCTTCGCGGACGGCCTCTTCCATGCCGTTGGCGATCACGAATCGACTGACTGCGACAAACATGTGCCCCCCCGCTCGCTGCTTCAGTTGTCTGATTCTTTGGGTTAACGGCCGGCGGGGCAAGCGTCTTGAGTGTGGCCGGTAATGAATGCCACGACCGGGCGGTGCCGCGGCGCCGGCCGACAGTGAGTTGAGCGGGTGTCTGTATGGCGGTCCGGGGGCGAGCGCTGTCGCCCCCGGGATCTGGCTCAGGCGGCTTCGAGCATGCCGCTGTGGCGTAGCAAGGCGTCGACCTGCGGCTCGCGGCCGCGGAAGGCGATGAAGGACTCAAGCGCCGGGCGGCTGCCGCCGACGGCGAGGATCTCGCGCCAGAAGCGCTGGCCGGTGGCGGCGTCGAGCAGGCTGCCGCGCCCTTCGCCGGCTTCTTCAAAGGCGGCGAAGGCGTCGGCGGAGAGCACCTCGGCCCACTTGTAGCTGTAGTAGCCGGCCGAGTAGCCGCCCGCAAAGATGTGCGAGAAGCTCAGCGGGAAGCGGTGCCAGGCCGGCGTGACCAGCACGGCGACCTCTTTGCGCACATCATCGAGCAGGGCCAGCACGGTGGCGATGGGCACCGGCTGATCGGCCTTGATCTCGTGATAGAGGCGCAGGTCGAAGAGGCTGAATTCGAGCTGGCGCACCATCTGCATGCCGCTCTGGAAGTGGCGCGCGGCGAGCATCTTGTCGAACAGTTCGCGCGGCAGCGGCTCGCCAGTGGTGACATGGGCGCTCATGCCGCTGAGCACATCCCACTCCCAGCAGAAATTTTCCATGAACTGGCTGGGCAGTTCGACGGCGTCCCACTCCACGCCATGAATGCCGGAGACGGCGACTTCATCCACTTCGGTGAGCAGGTGGTGCAGGGCGTGGCCGAACTCGTGGAAGAGCGTGACCACATCGTCGTGGGTGAGCGTGGCGGGCTTGTCGCCGACCGGCGGCGAGAAATTGCACACCACGTAAGCGACCGGCGTGAGCAGCCGGCCGGCCGTGCGCTGACGGTTGCGGGCCGAGTCCATCCACGCGCCGCCGCGCTTGGTGTCGCGCGCATGCAGGTCGAGGTAGAGCTGGCCGATGAGCTGGCCGGCGCGCTCGATGCGCAGCACTTTGACTGACGGGTCCCACACGGCGGCGGTGTCGTGACTGAGCTGCACGCCGTAGAGCGATTCGATCACGCCGAACAGACCGTCGAGCACGCGTGGCTCGGGGAAGTACTGGCGCACCTCGTTTTCGGAGAAGGCGTAGCGTGCCTGGCGCAACTTTTCGCTGGCGTAGCCCATGTCCCAGGGCTGCAATTCGGCGATGCCAAGGTCTTTGGCGGCGAAGGCTTTGAGCTCGGCCAGATCGCGCTCGGCATAAGGCTTGGCCTTGACGCCGAGTTCGCGCAGGAAGCCGAGCGCCTGATCGGGGCTGTCGGCCATCTTGGGTACGAGCGACAGCTCGGCGTAGCTGGCGTAGCCGAGCATCTTGGCTTCTTCGGCGGCCAGTGCAAGGAGGCGGCCAATGATCGGGCCGTTGTCCCATTCGGGCTTGCCGTGCTCGGAGGCGCGGGTGCCATTGGCGCGGTACATCACTTCGCGCAGCCGGGCGCTGTCGGCGTATTGCATCACCGGCAGGTAGGACGGCATCTGCAGGCTGAACTTCCAGCCGGGACGGTTTTCTTTTTCGGCGGCGGCGCGGGCGGCGGCGACAACGTCTTCGGGCAGACCGGCCAGCTCGGCCTCGTCCGTCACCCATTCAGCAAAGGCGTTGGTGGCGTCGAGGACGTTCTCGGAGAACTTGGCCGTCAGCGCGGACTGCTCTTCGGAAATGGCTTTGAAGCGCGGTTTTTGTGCTTCGGGCAGTTCGGCGCCGGAGAGGCGGAAGTCGCGCAGTTCGTGGTCGATGATGCGTTGGCGGACCGGCGACAGACTGGCGTATTCGGGGCTGTCGTGCAGCGCGCGGAATTTGCCGTAGAGCGCTTCGTTCTGCCCCAGGTCGGCGTAGAAACCGCTGATCTCGGGCAGCAAGTCGTTGTAGGCGGCGCGCCAGTCGGGGGTGTCCATCACGCTGTGCATGTGACCGACTACGCCCCAGGCGCGGCCGAGGTGTTCGGTGGCTTCGGTCATGGGAATGACGAAGTCGTCCCAGGTCGCCGGGGTGTCGGGCGCTTCGAGTGTTGCCAGCGTCGCACGTGCCGTGTCGAGCAGGTGGCCGATGGCCGGCGCCACATGCGCGGGCGTGATGCGGTCGAAGTGCGTGAGGTCGGTGAAATCGAGCAGCGGGTTGTCAGAGACGGCGGACATGAGGGTTCCAGAGAAGGGGATGGGCCGATTGTAGGCAAACTCCGGCCCGGTTGCGCGGCGAGCGCTTTGCCGGTCAGGGTTCAGGTCGGGGCGGAAGGCGGGAAATCAAGAACCCCCGGCACAATGGCCGGGGGTGGCGGGCCGGGTGGGCCCGCTGGGGTAAGCGATCAGTCGACCAGGTCGCGGTAGGCGTGCCAGGAGGCGTGGCCAAGCAGCGGCAGCAAGATCGCCATGCCGACCATCAGGGTGGCAAAGCCAAGCAGCATCAGCACCACGATGAGTGCGGCCCAGATCAGCATGGGGAGCGGATTGGTGGCTACCGCGCGGATGCTGGTGGCCATGGCCGTCATCATGTCGGTGTCGCGGCCGATCATCATCGGGATGGCGATGACCGTTGCGCTGAACACGACCGCGGCAAGGATGCCGCCGACGGCGATGTAGGCCAGTACCAGTGCGGTGTAGTCGCCGGAGAGGAAAATCGACTGGAAGAAGTTGCTCAGGTCGGGGACCTTGTCGGCGTAGAACAGCGCAAACACCACGGCGGAGACTCGCTCCCAGACAATCAGCATCAGGGCCAGCAAAATGCCAAAGTGGAACAGCACGTCGGCGCGTGCGCGCAGTCCGTTCAGTGAGGCCATGAGGCTGGTGCGTTCGCCGTTTTCATGGCGGCGCGAAATCTCGTACAGCCCGGCGGCGGCAAGCGGGCCGATGAGCAGGAAGCCGGAAATGGCCGTTGAGAACAAATAGGGTCGTGGCGCGGCGAACATCAGCAGCAGATAGCCGACCAGCGCAAAGAAAATGCCGTAGCCGAGGCTGGCGCTGAGGTTCTCGCGCATGTCGGACCAGCCACGCTGCAGCCAGTCCAGCGGACGTTGCGGGGGGATCTCGCGGATGCGGGGAAGGTCGAAATGCTGCGACAGAAAGTCGGCCTGTCTATCCATGAATGCGCTCCAGATCGAAAGGACTTCCCCTCCAATCTAGAACGCATTCACGGCGAAGGAAAGCTGCACTGCGGCATCGGCTGCCGCGTGGCAGCCTCAGCCCAGCTGGCGACCCGTCAGGCGCTCGTAGGCTTCCACGTACTTGGCGCCGGTGCGCGCGGCGACATCGGTGGGCAGACGCGGGCCAGGGGCGGTTTTGTTCCAGTCCAGCGTTTCGAGGTAGTCGCGCACGTACTGCTTGTCGTAGGACGGCGGGCTGATGCCCTCGCGGTACTGATCGGCCGGCCAGAAGCGGGAAGAGTCGGGCGTGAGCGCTTCGTCGATGAGGTGTAGCGTGCCGGCGGTGTCGACACCGAACTCAAACTTGGTGTCGGCGATGATGATGCCGCGACCGGCCGCGTAGTTGGCCGCCTCTGTGTAGAGCTGCAGGGCGGCTTTGCGCGCTTCTTCGACCAGTTGCGCGCCGTTCTTGCCGGTGCCGGCCAGCAAATTGGTCAGCGTGCTGGCGGTGCGGGTCTGGGCGGCGGCGAAGGAGATGTTTTCGTCGTGATCGCCGGCCTCGGCCTTGGAGGCCGGGGTGAAAATCGGTGAGGGCAGCTTGGCCGCCTGCTTGAGCCCGGCCGGCAGCGTAATGCCGCAGATGGCGCCGGTTTGCTGATAGTCCTTCCAGCCCGAGCCAATCACATAGCCGCGCACCACCGCCTCGATGGGTAGCGGCGTGAGGCGCTTGACCACCAGCGCGCGACCGACGACCTGATCGCGCTCGTTCGGCGCAACCACGGTTTCAGGGGCAATTCCGGTGAGCTGGTTGGGCACCACATGGGCGAGCCGGTCGAACCAGAAGCCGGCCAACGCGGTGAGTACCTCGCCTTTGCGCGGAATCGGGTCCGGCAGGATGACGTCGAAGGCGGACAGGCGATCGGAGGTGACGATAAGCAGTTTTTCGTCGTCGACGGCATAGATGTCGCGCACTTTGCCGCGAGCGAGCAGGGGCAGGGAGGTGATGCTGGACTGGAACAGGGGCGTGGTCATGAGTGTCGGCCAGAACGGGTCAAAGCGGGATTATAGCGGGGCTTGGCGGCAGTCGTGGACTCGGTGGTGCGCGGTCGATCGACGGTAATCAGATGTAAATGTGATGCACCGGCTAGCAGGGCGCAAGGGCCGAGTTTGCTGGGATCTGCCGCCTGGCGCATCAATGTGCCGAGATGAGTGGATACATTTGCCCCGCAATTCTTCATGCGAAAGCGGTCTACGCCACACGAATGACCCCATTTGCGGTCGTCGAAGGAGGCCATATGAAAACGCAACTTGTTGGGCTGTTGGCTGGCTGCGTGTTGCTGGGTACGAGCGCGTGCAGCACGTGGGACAACCTGTCTGCGCGCGAACGCAGCGCCGCCATTGGCGCGGGCGTCGGCGCGGTTGCGGGCGCCGTCGTGACCGACGGCGGGGTGCTTGGCACCATCGGCGGGGCCGCGGTCGGTGGCGTGATCGGAGATCAGGTGGGGAAGTGAGCCCGCGATGCACCTAGTTTTCGCGTAGCGCGCCAGCGGCGGCTTCGGCGGCGATCTGATGCCCGATAGGGTTCCAGTGGCCGTCGTAGGGGCCGACCTCCAGCGACAGGTGGTTGGCGCTGCGCCACGCGTCAAAGTGTGGTGCCAGATCCACCACGCGGGCACCCGCGGCTTCGGCCATGTCCCGGAGGATCGCCATGTGGTCGAGGTTCCAGCCCATTTCGATGCTGCTTCGGCCGCGTGGACCGTCGATCAGAATCACCGGCGCTTGCGCGGTCGGCGGGAGTGCGTTGAGGAACCGGGTAATGATTTGCCGTGCAAGTTGCGGCGATACCGGATCGGATTCGATTCGGGCGGGGCGCTGCGTCGATGGTTTGCTGTGGAGCGATTTGAGCCAGGCCGCAGGATTGAATTTGAGTTGGGAGAAAACGTACTGCGCCAGCGCCGAATGGCGTGCCCAAGTTTTCAGCCCGCTGGCGGATGATCGCTGGAAGGATTCCAGGGTGCCGGTGTTGGGGTTGATGCAGGGGCCATGGTGGTTGCCCGATCCGCAAAGGGCTTGTCGCACATCGCCCACTTCCAGGACGAATACGAAGCGCTGAATGGCGAGTTTCTGGCTGGCCAGTTGGGCGCGTTCGGCATAGTCCAGCAAGCTTGAGCCTGGGCCGCCGAGTGAATAGACGGTGGTGTTGGGCAGCGCGCGCGACAGCGCTGGCCCGACGCGCTGGTCGGGGGGAAGCATATTCGCTTCGACGAAGCTGTCGCCAATGACGGCGATGGCGTCCGGGTTGGGCACAAAATCCTGAGTGTCGACAAAACCGAAATTGTTGCTGCGTAGGTGTTGCGCGTTCTTCATGTCCCAGCCGGTGGATACGGTGAAGTCATGCCGTGGCGGATAGGTGAGAATGGTCGGGCTGACGTGGTAGTCGACCAGGGTAGCGCTTGAGACCGGGAAGAGACGTAGCGCCAGTTCGAGGCCGGTCAGCGTGACTAAGGCGCCGAGCAGCAGGTAGAGGATGGGGCGTAGAGTTTTCATCAGAAGTTGAAGTAAATGAACGCGCTGGCAGCTTCGCGCGTTTCGTTGATGAAAACGAGTAGCGCCGCCATGCTGAGGGCAATCCCCGCTAGCGTTGCGCAAAGCATGGGTTGTGCGCGGCAACGAGCCAGCAAGGCTTCGCCAATGCGGTTGCTGTTCGGGCACAGAAAGGCCAGCGCGCCGAGCGCGACGCACCATGTCCAGCCTCGCGCCGTGTCGAGACCCGCGTTCCACAGCAAGACATGAGGTCTGTCCGACAGGTGGGAGAGGCTTGTCATGCCGGCCAGAATCCGGCCGGCGGCACTAAAGCTTTCTGCCCGGAAGAACACCCAGCCGACGATCACCGCCAGCATGGTGATCGCCCAGGCACTCAGGCGGTAGGCCAGATGCGCGCTCCATTGGGGCGCGTGGCGAGCCACCATCGCTCTGAAGGCATGGTTGATCGCCAGATACAGGCCGTGCAGGCCACCCCAAACCACAAAGGTCCACGCGGCACCGTGCCAGAGGCCGCCGAGCAGCATGGTGATAAATAGATTGGCGTAGCGCCGTGAGGGCCCTTTCTGGCTGCCGCCGAGCGGGATGTAGAGGTAGTCGCGCAGGAACGCCGACAGACTCATGTGCCAGCAACGCCAGAAGTCAGAAATCGACAGCGCGCGATAGGGCGAGTTGAAGTTGTAGGGCAGGCGGATGTTGAACATCCACGACAAGCCGATGGCCATGTCGGAGTAGCCGGAAAAATCGAAATACAGCTGGAAGGTGTAGGCCAGTGCGCCGATCCACGCTTCGATCATGTCGGGCTGGGCGCCGGCCTCGGTGGCATTGAATACGGTGTCAGCATAAGGCGAAATGCCGTCCGCAAGGATGACCTTCTTGAACAGGCCGAGGGCAAAGATCGCCAGCCCGCCGACAAAATTTCCGGTGTTGAAGCGGTAATTCGCCGCATCGCGGAACTGCGGCATCATTTGCGCATGGTGAAGCACCGGCCCGGCAACCAGGTGCGGGAAGTAGGTGACGAACAGGCCGTAGTGGGTGAAAGCGAACTCGCGCACGCCTTTCTGATAGGCGTCTGCCAGGAAAGCTATCTGGGTGAAGGTGAAGAAGGAGATGCCGATGGGCAGCAGTACGTGGCCGACGTTCCAACCGACATCAAACACGGCGTTGACGCTGTCAACGAAGAAATTGACGTACTTGAAGTAGCCGAGCAGTAGCAGATTGACGGTGATGCCTGCAATCAGCCAGCGGCGGGCGGATGGCGTGCCTGCGCCGCAAGTGGCAATGCGTCGGCCCACCGAGTAGTTCCACACGATGGAGCCGAGTAGCAGCGCCACGAAGGCCGGCATCCAGTAGCCGTAGAAAAACACCGATGCGAAGAAGAGCCAGGCGGCTCCGAGGTGGCGTCGATGTGACGGCAGCAAGAAGAAAACCACCAAGACAATCGGCAAATAGAGGCCGGCGAAGAGGGCGCTGGTAAATAGCATCAGATGGTTTTGAAGAGCCGTTCAGTTTGGCGGCAAAGAGCGACCCTAACGATTAACGGCATTGAGGTCGGTGATATGCATCACGACCTAGATGTCATGAGTGATCGCCTTCCTCTGCTGCCAGTGCCTTGCGCATTCGCCGCATCCCCAGCGCCACGGCCGTGGCGATGATGGGGATGGTGATGGCGGTGAGGATTTCGGGGGTGATTGGCGTCAGGTAGCCCTTGGCGCCTTTGGCCACGTAGTTCACCAGTTGCGAGGCGTAGTAGGTGATGGCGACGACCGATAGGCCTTCGACGGTTTCCTGCAGGCGGAGCTGGAGTTTGGCGCGGCGGTTCATCTGGCCGAGCAGCGCCTGATTTTGCTGCTGCAGGGCGATGTCGACGCGGGTGCGCAGCAGCTGGCTGCTGCGGGCGATGCGGGCGGAGAGTTCTTCTTGCCGGCGGGCGATGGCGGCGCAGGTGTTGATGGCCGGGGCGAGACGGCGTTCGATGAAGTCGGTGATGTTGGGGTAGCCCGCGTGGCGTGTCTCGCGCAGTTCTGCGGTGCGTTGCTGGACGAGCCGGTAGTAGGCTGCGGCCGCGCCGAAGCGGTAGGTGGTGCGCGCCACGGCGTGCTCGACTTCGGTGGCCAGACGGGTGAGGCGGGTGAGGATGTCGCGTTCGTCGGGTACGGTGGCGGTTTGCGCCATGGCGTCCATCAGGTCGGCCAGTTCGTCTTCGGCGGCCTTGAGGGTTTTGCTGATGGCTTTGGCGACCGGAAAGGCCATCAGGGCCATCATCCGGTAGGTTTCGATTTCGAGAATGCGCTGGACGTTGCGGCCGGCCTGGCGGGAGTCGAGTCCGTCGTCGATGATGGTGAAGCGTGAGAAGCCGTCGTGGATCTGGAAGTCGGTGAATACCCAGCCGGCGCCGTCGGAAAAACGCGAGACGATGATCGAGCGGTCCGGATCCGCCAGTTGCGCGGCACGTGCTTCGGCGGGGTGTTGGCCCGCCGAGAGGACGATCACGTTGGAGGCGACCATCAGTTTGCCGGGGATGGCCTTGCGCCAGGCGGCGGGGACGGCGAGCAGGGCCGTGCTGTCTTCGGACTCGGCGTCGTCGACATCGCGTAGAAAGGTGTAGCTCGAGAATTCGTTGTGGCGTTCCCACTTGAGACGGAAGTCGCCGGCGTCGAGCAGGAGGTGGCCCTTGGCGGTCTCGGGCAGCGAGATCTGCAGCTGACGGGCGAGTTGCTGGAGGTGGTGGTGTTCCTGATCGCTGCTGCCGTTGTCGTGCACGAAGGCCAGGTAGCTGATGCGGGTCGGGCCGCGTAGCGGAATCGGCGGGCGTGAGTGGACTTCGTCGTTGAGGCTCTGCCGGAGGGGGTGTTCTTCAAACAGGGTCATGGGCGTAGGCACCGGAATGCGAGCGGCGTAGCGCCGGAAGCGGCCTACTTTAGCAGCCTGATTCGCGCCCGGGTAGGGCGGTGACGGTGCGGGTTACACGTCTGACCGGTCGGTCGGAAAATGGCGGTGCATGAAGCGGGCCTTGCCGTGCAGCAGGAAGTGCCCGGGGTCCCAGTCGCCGGCGCCAAGGCGGTGGGCGTGTTCGGGGTGAAAGACGTAGACCCATGCCCTGACCGTGATGCCGTTTTGAGTGAGGACGTCGACCGCCTCGCGCAGATACTGGCCGCCCTCGAAAACGTCGAGTTTCTGCAGCGTCGTAGCGCCAAGGTCTTGATAGAGCACGCCGTCGATGTGCGCGTCATGGGCGGGGCGGATGCCGGGGTAGTCCTCGCCGCGTACCGGGTGGCGGCGGTAGCCGCTCAGCCGTGCGGGTTCGGACGGGCAGCGCTGGCCGGTGACGGCGTGAAAGATGTCTTCACACATCAGCGAGCCGTAAGTGAAGCAGGCGCTTGGGGTGCTCATGCCGGGCCGGATGCGACAACGGCACCCGCAGGTGCCGTTGATGTCGCTGTGGTCGCGGTGTTCAGCGCACGACCTGGGTGAGCTCGCCGGACAGGTAGCGGGCGGCGACCTTGTCGAGCGAGATCGGCTTGATCTTGCTGGCCTGGCCGGCGCAGCCGAAGGCTTCGAAGCGGGCCTTGACCACCAGCTTGGCGGCTTCGCGGGCCGGCTTGAGATACTCGCGCGGGTCAAACTTGGACGGGTTCTCGAACATGAACTTGCGGATCGCGCCGGTCATGGCCAGACGGATGTCGGTGTCGATGTTGATCTTGCGCACGCCGTATTTGATGCCTTCGACGATTTCCTCGACTGGCACACCGTAGGTTTCTTTCATGTCGCCGCCGAACTCGCGGATGATCGCCAGCAACTCCTGCGGCACCGAGCTCGACCCGTGCATCACCAGGTGGGTGTTGGGCAGGCGGGTGTGGATGGCCTTGATGCGGTCGATGGCGAGGATGTCGCCGGTGGGCTTGCGGGTGAATTTGTAGGCGCCGTGGCTGGTGCCGATGGCGATGGCCAGGGCGTCGCAGTCGGTACGCTTGACGAAGTCGGCGGCCTGGTCGGGGTCGGTGAGCAGCTGCGAGTGATCCAGCGTGCCTTCGGCGCCGTGGCCGTCTTCGTCGCCGGCTTCACCGGTTTCGAGCGAGCCGAGGCAGCCCAGCTCACCTTCAACCGTCACGCCGATGGCGTGCGACATCTCGACCACCTTGCGGGTGACTTCGACGTTGTAGTCGTAAGAGGAGGGGGTCTTGCCGTCTTCGAGCAGCGAGCCGTCCATCATCACCGATGAAAAACCGGAGCGGATGGCCCCCAGGCAGACGGCGGGCGACTGGCCGTGGTCCTGGTGCATGACGACGGGGATGTGCGGATAGGCTTCGACGGCGGCGTCGATCAGGTGGCGCAGAAAGGCTTCGCCGGCATATTTGCGGGCGCCGGCCGAGGCCTGCATGATCACCGGGCTGTCGAGCTCGGCGGCCGCTTCCATGATCGCCTGCACTTGCTCCAGGTTGTTGACGTTGAACGCGGGCAGACCATAGCTGTGTTCTGCTGCGTGGTCGAGAAGCTGTCGCATGGATACGAGCGGCATGGGTGTCTCCTGAATGGGGTCGAAGCGTGCCGGCGCACCGGGCGCCGGCAAAACGCGACTATTTTACAGCGTGCACCGCTGTTGCGGTGCGTCAGCCGTCACATGGGCGGAATGCCTTGCGAGGCTTTTGTCTGGCAGGCACGGATTTCGGTGTTCAGGCCATCGGCATTTTCATCGGTGCCGCCCCAGGTGTCGAAGTGCAGCAGCTCTTCGAGCGGCAGACGCGGACGCCAGCCGGCCGCTTCGAGTTCGGGTTTGTCGAAGAAATGGCTGACCTTGCCGATGCACAGGTAGGCGACCGGCATCACGCGCTCGGGCAGTTGCAGAATCTCGCGGATGGCTGATTGCTTGAAGATGCTTACCCAGCCCACGCCAAGGCCTTCGGCGCGTGCGGCGAGCCACAGGTTCTGCACCGCGCAGACAGAGCTGTAGATGTCCATCGCCTTGATGTGCGTGCGGCCTATCACCACCGGGCCGGCGCGGTCGCGGTCGCAGGTGATGCACAGGTTGATCGGCGCCTCGACGATGCCTTCGAGCCGCAGGGTTTTGTAGGTCTCGCGTTGCTCGCCTTCGAACATGTCGGCCGCTTCGGCATTGGCTGTGGTGAATGCCTCGTGCACCCGTTGCTTGACCGCGGCATCGCGCACCAGCACAAAGCTCCACGGCTGCATGAAGCCCACCGAGGGTGCGAAGTGGGCTGCGGTGAGGATGCGCGCCAGCATGTCGTCCGGCACCGGATCGGGCAGGAACTGGCCGCGCACATCGCGGCGGGCGAGGATGTTGCGGTAGATGACGGCGCGGTCGGCGTCGCTGAATTGATGGATGGTCTGATGACCTTCGGTCGCTTGCATGGAGTCCCCTTGATTCAAGCGCGTGATCCGGCGGCCGGGCCTGGCTGCCGGGGTTAAACGCTCTCCGGCCGGTCTTCTGACTCGGGTTCAGCGTCTGCCGCGCCTTCCCGCCCGGTCGGGCAGTGGCATGTTGCGGCAGACATCCCCCTCACAGCGTTGGGCACGTTGCGGACTCGGCGGTCGGGGCGAAGCCCGGCGCCTCACCGCATTCCCGATTCTTCCGTCCTGCGACGGACACCGGAAAGCGACATGAAAAACGGCCGCCAGTCTAACAGAGCGGCGGCCGTGAATACGGCGTCAAGCTCAGTGCGCTTCGGGCGCGGCGTGCTCTCCGACCTTGACGATCTTCAGCGTGTTGGTGCCGCCGGCGCTGCCGATCGGCTCGCCGATGGTCAGCACGATCAGGTCGCCATAGGTGACCACGCCCTGGTCGATAAGGATGCGCTCGGCCTCCCACAACAGCATGTCGCGGTCCTGGTGCGGCTGCGACATCAGCAGCGGATAGACCTCGCGATACAGCGTCATCTGGTTGCGGGCCGATTTTTCGGGCGTCAGTGCGTAGATCGGTACACCACTGTTCATGCGGCTCATCCACAGCGCGGTCGAACCGGTCTGGGTGAGCGCCGCGATGGCCTTGACCTTGAGGTGGTGAGCGGTCCAGATGGCGGCCATGGCGATGGACTGGTCGATGCGGGTGAAGGTGCGGTTGAGCACATCGCGGTCGAGCGTCACCTCGGAGGATTTTTCGGCTTCCAGGCACACCCGCGACATGGCTTCGACCACTTCGACCGGGAAGCTGCCGGCGGCGGTCTCGGCCGACAGCATGACCGCGTCGGTGCCGTCGAGCACCGCGTTGGCCACGTCGGAGACTTCGGCGCGGGTCGGCACCGGGCTGGTGATCATCGACTCCATCATCTGGGTGGCGGTGATGGTCAGTTTGTTTTTTTCGCGGGCGGCGCGAATCATCTTCTTTTGCAGCGCCGGCACGGCCGCGTCGCCGACTTCAACCGCCAGATCGCCGCGCGCCACCATGATGCCGTCCGAGGCGTCGAGAATTTCTTCCAGATTGGTGACCGCCTCGGTGCGCTCGATCTTGGCGATCAGCAGCGCCTTGCCGCCGGCCGCACGCATCAGCTGGCGGGCCATGTACATGTCGGCCGCGCTCTTGGGAAAGGAGACGGCGATGAAATCGACACCGATCTTGGCCGCGGTGCGCACATCGTCCATGTCCTTGGCGGTCAGGGCCGGGGCAGACAGGCCGCCGCCCTGGCGGTTGATGCCCTTGTTGTTTGAGAGCTGGCCGCCGACCCGCACTTTGCAGTGAATGGCGGTGCCGATGACCTTTTCGACGGCGACTTTCAGTCGTCCGTCGTCGAGCAGGAGGATGTCGCCCGGGCCGACGTCGCCGGGCAGGTCGGGGTAGTCGAGGCCGACACGGTTCTCGTCGCCCAGCTCACAGGTTGCGTCGAGGATGAATGCGGCATCTTTCTTGAGTGTGACCTTGCCATCGGCAAATTTGCCGACGCGGATTTTCGGGCCTTGCAAGTCAGCCAGAATGCCGACCGGCCGCCGGGTTCGTGCGCTGACCTCGCGAATGGCGTTGGCGCGGGCAATGTGGTCTTCGGGGGTGCCGTGCGAGAAGTTCATGCGCACCACATCGACCCCGGCATGCACCATGGCTTCAAGGACGACAGGGTCGGAAGAGGCGGGGCCGAGCGTGGCGACGATCTTGGTGTGGCGTGACATGTGGCGTCCTGTTGTTGTGATGTGGGCGACGTAAGCGCTCTATTCTAGCGGCTGCGCTCGTCTCGGACACCACAGCGGTGCGATAGCGGTGGGCCGGGCGGCGATGACCGGTCGTCTCCGCGCCGCGACAGTGCCTGATACGCGTGGCATGGTGAGCTGATCCATCGGTGGCGGGGTTTGGTGTTGACGTTGACGTCAACGTCGCATATTGTATTCTGGATAACTTTCTCGAGGGCAGGACAATGGATCTGAAAGGCAGCGTATTTGTGGTGACCGGCGGCGGGTCCGGATTGGGCGCCGCGACGGCACAGATGGTGGTCGAGGCCGGTGGCAGTGTGGTGCTGGCCGACGTGAACGTTGAGGCCGGTGAGGCGCGCGCCGCCGAGCTGGGTGCCAACGCACGCTTCGTGAAGACCGATGTCACCGATGAGAGCAGCGCCCGTGCGGCGTTTGCGGCCGCGGTCGAAGCCTTCGGTCCGGTCACTGGTCTGGTGAACTGCGCCGGTGTTGCGCCGGCCGAGAAGGTAGTCGGGCGCGAAGGTGCGCACCGTCTGGATTCTTTCGCCAAGGTGATCGGGATCAACCTGGTCGGCACCTTCAACATGATTCGTCTGGCCGCCGAAGCGATGAGCCAGAACACGCCGAACGCCATGGGTGAGCGCGGCGTGATTGTCAGCACCGCGTCTGTTGCCGCCTTTGATGGTCAGATCGGTCAGGCGGCCTATGCGGCGTCGAAAGGCGGCGTTGTGGCGCTGACCCTGCCGGTGGCGCGCGAACTGGCACGCTCGGGCATCCGGGTGATGACGATTGCCCCGGGCATCATGGAAACCCCAATGCTGATGGGCATGCCGGCCGAAGTGCAGGACGCACTCGGCAAAATGGTGCCTTTCCCCTCGCGCATGGGCAAACCGTCTGAATATGCGGCGCTGGTGCGTCACATTGCCGAGAACAGCTACCTCAACGGCGAGGTGATTCGACTGGACGGTTCGATCCGCATGGCGCCGAAGTAAGTCTGTGGCGCTGCCAGACCAGAACGCGGTCCGGGTGGCCGCGTTTTTTATGGTTGGGCGGTTTGGGGCGCTCGCCCAAGTGTGATACAAGGCGTCGGTTGGTGCGGCGCAATGTGCACCGGGTTTTTCATCGAGGTTTATGGTGTCTGATCGATCCGACGTGGCGACTGATGACGGCGGCGAGTGCTATCACTGCGGCCTGCCCGCGACCGACGGGGCGCGTTACGACGTGGTGATCGGCGGCGAGCGTCGCCATATGTGTTGCGCCGGGTGTCAGTCGGTGGCGCAGGCGATCGTGGACACCGGCCTGACCGACTATTACCGCCATCGTGATGCCCTGCCCGAGTCGCGCAAGGAGGCCTTGCCCGAGGCGCTCGGCGAGCTTGGCCTGTTCGATCACCCCGATTTCCAGAAGTCCTTTGTGCGCCCGCTCGGCGAGCACAGCCGCGAGGCGGCCTTGCTGCTTGAAGGCATTACCTGCGCGGCCTGCGTGTGGTTGAACGAGCGCCATGTGGCGGCGCTGCCGGGCGTGGAGGCGATCGAGATCAACTACGCGACGCGGCGTGCGCGGGTGCGCTGGGATGCCGAGCGCGTCAAATTGTCGGACATCCTCGGCGCCATTCAGGCCATTGGATATCGCGCCTATCCCTATGATGAAGCCCGCTCGGAAGAGATCGCCCGGCGTGAGCGCCGCGGCGCGCTGTGGCGTCTGTTCGTCGCCGGTTTCGGAATGATGCAGGTGATGATGTACGCCATCCCGGCCTATGTGGCGGGCGAGGGCGACATCACCGCCGATATCGACCAGCTCCTGCGCTGGGCGAGCCTGGTGCTGACGGTGCCGGTGGTGCTGTACTCGGCCGCGCCGTTCTTTCAGCGGGCGTGGCGAGACATCCGTCTGAGACGCCTGGGCATGGATGTGCCGGTGGCCCTTGGGGTCGGCAGTGCGTTTGCCGCCAGTTGCTACGCCACGGTGATCGCCTCCGGCGAGGTGTATTTCGATTCCGTTGCGATGTTCGTGTTCTTTTTGCTCTGCGGCCGCTATCTCGAAATGATCGCGCGGCAGAAGGCGGTGCGCGGCGTCGAAGCCTTGGGCAAGGTCTTGCCCGCTTTTGCCGAGCGCGTGTTGCCCGATGGCAGTGACGAGCGCGTGCCGGTGTCGACCCTGGTGGCGGGGGATCGTGTCCGGGTGAAGCCGGGCGAGGCCATTCCGGCCGACGGGCGGGTCGTCGAGGGCGACAGCGCGGCGGATGAGTCCTTGCTGACGGGTGAGAGCCGGCCCGTGCTTAAAGCGGTGGGCGCGGTCGTCACCGGCGGCAGCCTGAACATTGCCAGCCCGCTCGTGGTTGAAGTCGAGCAAGTGGGCGATGCCACGCGCCTGGCGGCCATTTTGCGACTGATGGAACGTGCCGCCACCGAAAAGCCGCAATTGGTGCAGCAGGCTGACCGGATTGCGGGCTACTTCATTGCGGCGCTGATTGTGCTCGCCGTGTCGGCGGGCATCGGCTGGTATCTGGTCGATGCCGACCGGGCGCTATGGGTATTTGTCTCGGTGCTGGTGGTGAGTTGTCCGTGCGCATTGTCGCTGGCCACACCGGCTGCGCTGACCGTCGCGTCTGACGCGCTGGCCCGACACGGCGTGCTGGTGACCCGCGGGCATGCGATCGAAGCGCTGGCGAGCGCGGACACCATCATGTTCGACAAGACCGGAACGCTCACCGAGGGTGCGGTGCATCTGGCCGACATCGTCACGATCGAGGGCCTTGATCGACAGGCGGCGCTGGCGATTGCCGCGGCGCTGGAGCAGGGCTCGGAGCATGCGATTGCCTCCGGCGTACGGGCCGCTTCGCGAGGCGCACGCAAGCAGGCCATGGCCGTCATGGCGCAGACCGGGCGAGGTGTCGAGGGGCTGATCGATGGCGTGCGATACCGCATTGGTCGCGAAGATTTTGTTGAAGAACTGACCCGCTCGCCGCTCCCGCATGCACTTCGTCCGGCTCAGGGCGATACCCGTACCCCGGTGCTGCTCGGGGGCGAGAACGGTTGGCTGGCGGTTTTGTTGCTTGAGGACGTGACCCGGCCGCAGGCGCAGGAAGCGTTGGCGTGGATGGTGTCGCATGGTCTGGCTGTCGGCATTCTGAGCGGTGATGCGCCGCAGACCGTGAAGGCATTTGCCGGGGCGCTTGGCGTGATCAACGCCTCGGGTGGGCTGTCGCCGCAGGACAAGCATGCGGCAATCGAGGCGCTTCAGGCGCAGGGGCGTATTGTCGCCATGGTGGGAGACGGGGTCAATGATGCGCCGGTGCTCGCCAAGGCCCATGTGTCGATTGCGATGGGCGAGGGTACCGAGCTGGCCAGGACGCACGCCGACATCGTTCTTCTGGGCGGCCAGATGATGGCGCTGACCGATGGCGTGGTGTTGGCGCGGCGCACGCTCAAGATCATTCGGCAGAACCTGTTCTGGTCATTCAGCTACAATTTTCTGGCCATCCCGCTTGCCGTCGCAGGGTGGGTGACCCCCTGGATGGCCGGAATCGGCATGTCGGCCAGTTCTCTTTTCGTCGTGCTCAACGCCTTGCGATTGCAGCGTGGGCGATCGACCCGTGAGTGACCATGGATAGCCTGTATCTGTTGATTCCGCTTTCTGTCGTGCTGGTGTTCGTGATCGGGCTGCTTTTTTGGTGGTCGGTGCGCTCGGGGCAGTTCGATGACCTTGAAGGCCCGGCCTATCGTCTGATGATGGACGATGACAAGCCGCCAGTGGAGAGAGACGCCGGTGACTCGGCGGAGAAAGCCCGCGCTGGAAAAGCCGAAAAAGACGCCGATTGACGGCGTCTTGGGCCACTATTTTTCCAGATTGATCCATGTCAACGCCACCATTTTCGGCAAAGTCATACTACGCACATGGGTATTGGCATGGGCCGCGCCGAAGCGGCGCTGGCGTGTCGGTCGAACGAATTCAAGTCTCTCTGTTGGGGTTGGGGGTGCGTGCAAACGCACCCTTTTTTTTGCGCCTCGTATACCCTTAACCCCCATTGCGTCAAGGCTTTGCGCGCATCTTGCAGTGCAATACAATATTGACCTGTATCAAAAGCTCATCCCGGTCTAAGCGTATTCTTCGTCCGGTGCATATTCGGCAGCCATGCCGGTATGCAGGGGGGTTCCAGGTTTTAATTCTAAGAGGTGACTCACATGCAATCGCAAGCGACTTACAACTATAAAGTCGTGCGCCAGTTCGCCATCATGACGGTGGTGTGGGGGATTGTGGGCATGCTGGTCGGCGTGATCGTCGCAGCACAGCTCGTATGGCCCGAACTGAACTTCGCCGAGTGGTTCCACTTTGGTCGGCTGCGCCCGCTACACACTAACGCCGTGATTTTTGCCTTTGGCGGCTGTGCGCTATTTGCGACGTCCTACTATGTGGTGCAGCGCACGAATCACGTGCCTTTGTTTGCACCCAAGTTGGCGTCATTCACGTTCTGGGGCTGGCAACTCGTCATCGTGCTTGCTGCGATTACCTTGCCGTTGGGGATTACCTCCAGCAAGGAATACGCCGAGCTCGAGTGGCCGATCGACATCCTGATTGCGGTGGTGTGGGTTTCCTACGCGATTGTCTTCTTTGGCACGATCGCCAAGCGCAAGACGTCTCACATTTACGTCGCCAACTGGTTTTACGGTGCGTTCATTCTGGCGGTGGCCTTGCTGCACATCGTCAATAGCGCAGCGATTCCGGTCAGCCTGACCAAGTCCTACTCCGCCTATGCGGGCGTGCAGGACGCCATGATTCAGTGGTGGTATGGCCACAACGCGGTGGGCTTCTTCCTGACGGCGGGCTTCCTGGGCATGATGTACTACTTCGTGCCGAAGCAGGCCGATCGCCCGGTCTATTCCTATCGCCTGTCGGTGGTTCACTTCTGGGCGCTGATCTTTACGTACATGTGGGCCGGTTCGCACCACCTGCACTACACCGCGCTGCCGGACTGGACCCAGTCCGTGGGTATGGTCTTCTCGCTGATCCTGCTCGCACCGTCGTGGGGCGGCATGATCAACGGCATCATGACCCTCTCGGGCGCCTGGCATAAGCTGCGCACCGATCCGATTCTCAAGTTCCTGATTACCTCGCTGTCCTTCTACGGCATGTCGACCTTCGAAGGTCCGATGATGTCGGTGAAGACCGTGAATGCGCTGTCGCACTACACTGACTGGACCGTCGGCCATGTGCACTCGGGTGCATTGGGCTGGGTGGCCATGGTGTCGATCGGCGCCATCTACTACCTGCTGCCGCGCATGTATGGCAAGACCGAGATGTACTCGACCAAGCTGATCACGACCCACTTCTGGATCGCGACCATCGGCGTGGTGCTGTATATCGCCTCGATGTGGATTGCCGGTGTGATGCAGGGCCTGATGTGGCGCGCCACCAACCCGGACGGCACGCTGACTTACTCTTTCGTTGAGTCGGTCAAGGCCAGCTATCCGTTCTGGTCGATCCGTCTGCTTGGCGGTGTGCTCTTCCTCAGCGGCATGTTCCTCATGTTCTACAACATGATGAAGACGATTGCTGGTCAGAAAGCCTATAGCGCACCGGTGGTCGCGCCGCAGGCTGCACACGCATAATCCGGAGAGACGAAAATGGCTCAATCGAAGCATGATTTTATCGAGCGCAGCGTCGGCTGGATGATCGTCCTGACGCTGCTGGTGATCAGTGTGGGTGGATTGGTGGAAATCGTTCCGCTGTTCTTCCAGAAGTCGCTGACCACGCCGACCAACGAAATGGTGAAGCCCTACGACCCGGTCAGCCTGGTCGGGCGTGACGTTTATGTCCGCGAGGGTTGCTACAACTGCCACTCGCAGATGATTCGTCCCTTCCGCGCAGAAACCGAGCGCTATGGTCACTACTCGGTCGCAGGCGAGTTCGTCTATGACCACCCCTTCCAGTGGGGCTCCAAGCGCACCGGGCCGGATCTGGCCCGTGTGGGTGGCCGTTACTCGGATGAGTGGCATCGCATTCACTTGATGAACCCGCGTGACGTGGTGCCCGAGTCGAACATGCCTGCCTTCCCGTGGCTGGAGCGTCCTGCCTCGGTGAGCGACATCGAAGACAAGATGCGTGCCCTGAACAAGGTTGGTCTGCACAAGTACTCGGACGAGGAGATTGCCGGCGCCAAGGCAGCCCTCGAAGGCAAGACCGAGATGGATGCCTTGATCGCGTACCTGCAGGGTATGGGTCTTGCGCTTCAGAACGTGCAGTGACGGGGTGAGGTAGCGCCGTGGAAATCAACGATCTGCGATCAATCCTGACAGTCGCGGGCTTGGTATGCTTCCTGGGCATTTGCTTCTGGGCATACAGCAAGTCAGCCAAGAACGGGTTTGACGAAGCGGCGCAACTGCCCTTCACCGATGACGATTTGCCGGTCCGGAACGATCCGGATCAGCAGCGGAAGGAAGGATAAGAAAATGGCTGATTTGAATGGCTTCTGGAACGCCTATGTCATGGTCCTGGTGACCCTGAGTATCGCGTTCTGTGTATTCGTTCTCATGTCCAATATGGGCGAGGGGAAGGGCACCAAGAAGGGCGAAAAGGTCGAACTGCACGGACACGTGTGGGATGAGACCCTGGCGGAGTACAACAATCCGCTGCCCCAGTGGTGGAAGTATCTGTACTGGAT